>JAJCYI010000161.1 GCA_029263015.1 Saprospiraceae bacterium
TTTCCGCCATACTTTGTTAAAAAAAATGACCGTAGCTATGGCTATGCTAATTTTTTTTGCCTTGTCTGACGAAAAAACCTGCCTGCCGGTAGGCAGGTAACCTCGTCAAAAGTGTCGATTATTTAACTCCACCTACTTAGCGGTTTGAAGACCTCCAGGGATTTGTCAAAGAACCAAAAATTAAGTCCAGAGTTATTTGTTTTAAATGTTTTATTAATTAAATTTGTAAAACAAAATGTAAATTATGGCAGCAGGTTCAAACTATATTAAAGGCAGAGGGGCACAAATCAATACACCCAATCCATTTCACGATTTGGTTTATGATGACAACCCAATCGTAAACCTTGAGGATGAGGAGTCATTGGCAACTGAATATTTGGATGTTTATCCAAAGACAATGTTGAATAAAGTGAAAAGTCCAGACATACCCTTGGATTGGTCATTGAATCCATACCAAGGCTGTGAACACGGATGTGTTTATTGTTATGCGCGGAACACACATCCATTTTGGGGTTATAGTGCAGGGACTGATTTTGAACAAAAGATTCTGGTAAAAAAAGATGCTGCCAAGCTGGTAGAGCAGAAAATAAAACATCCCAAATGGATTGCCTCTCCAATGATGCTTTCGGGAAATACAGATTGCTATCAGCCAATTGAGCGAAAATTGGAGATCACCCGATCCATTTTGGATGTACTTTGGAAATACCGACACCCTGTCGGCATCATCACAAAAAACAGCCTGATATTGCGAGATCTCGACATTTTGACCAAAATGGCAGCGCAAAACCTGGTGCATGTTTCTATTTCATTGACTACCCTTGATGAGGAACTTCGGAGGGAGATGGAGCCGAGGACAGCAAGTGTGCAGGCTCGTTTGCACACCATTGAAAAGTTGTCGAAATTCGGAATACCAGTAAACGTCATGTTTGCTCCTATCATCCCTGGGTTGAATGAACATGAAATCTTTAAAGTAGCGGAATACACATCAAAATTGGGGGCGCTCGGCATGGCTTACACCTTGGTAAGGTTGAACGGCGATGTCGCAACTATTTTTGAAGATTGGTTGAGAAAGGTTTTCCCTGATAGGGCAGACAAAGTCTTGAACAAAATCAAAGCCTGTCACGGTGGGCAATTTGAAGATTCCCGTTTTGGTAAAAGGATGAGTGGTGAAGGGAGTTATGCCGAAATAATCAGAGACCAGTTTCACTTGGCAAAACATAAATTTTTCCAAGACAAGAAATTGCCGCCATACAATCTTGATTTGCATGAGAAGATGAAAAACCCACAGATGAGTTTGTTTTGATTTTAAACCACAAAAGGTAACATACGCTCATGTTCTCAATTCCCTGATTTCCAAAATTTCAGCCAACCCAGAACGATTCCCAAGCCTGGTGCAGGTGTTGAATTCAGGGCGAATTTCAGAAATCTTGTTAGTTGCTTCCTCGTGAGATTTCCGAAATTGTCCGTGGGCTGCACTACGACAGGAGCAATAGCCTTTTTCAAAAAGTCTGAAATTTCGGAAATCAAATCAGCAATTACGAAACATGAGCGGAATCATAAGTCAGCTTTTTTTTGTGCCACTTTTGTGCCTTTTGTGGTTCAAAAAATACCCTGTCCACAATAATTAGAATACCCCATTTTGAAACCAAGGTGTGGCATTTTTGTAATTTGGCCTTTTGCTAAAATGCTAATCATGCGCAACACTCTTGTTATCTTATTTTTTTCCTGTTTTTCTTTCCTTATTTTTTCTCAAGAATTACCTGACTTAGAGTCATTTCAATTCCGGGAAGTTGGCCCATACCGAGGGGGACGAGTTACCGCCGTTACAGGTGTTGACCTGCAGCCAAATGTCTTTTATATGGGTGCCACGGGGGCGGGTGTTTGGAAAACGGAGGACTATGGCACAACATGGGATAACATTTCCGATGGCTTTTTTGAAACGCCATCAGTTGGAGCGATTAGGGTAGCGAAAAACGACCCAAATGTCATTTATGTGGGGACAGGTACAGATGGATTGCGGAGCAATATCATCGTCGGAAAAGGGATCTATAAATCCATTGATGCTGGAAAGTCTTGGAAAAACATTGGCCTAAAAAACACGGGGCATATTGGTGCTGTTGAAATACATCCAACTGACCACAATATTGTTTTTGTTGCTGCCATCGGCCAGGCATTTGGAGCCAATAGCGAACGAGGGGTATTTCGGACCAAAGATGGAGGTAAAAGTTGGGATAAGGTGCTGCACCTTTCTGATACCGCCGGATTTGCGGATTTGGAATTCATGCCCACCAACCCAAATATTATTTATGCTGCAGCCTGGCGGGCAGAGCGGAAACCTTGGACGATCATTTCTGGAGGGAAAGAAAATGGCATATATAAATCGGTGGATGGTGGCGATAATTGGGTGAAACTTGAAAATGGACTTCCCACTGAGTTGGTCGGTAAAATTGACCTAGCCGTTTGCCCTGCTGATTCAAAAGTGGTTTACGCGCTGATTGAGGCTCCCGATGGAAAGGGAGGATTGTACCGTTCAGACAATCAAGGTGAATCCTTTGAGCAGGTTTCATCAAATTCAGCCTTGACGATCCGTCCTTTTTATTTCCTGAATGTAGATGTTGATCCGACAAATGCCGATGTCGTTTATGTAAACACTTTACGATTTCATAAATCAAAAGACGGCGGAAAAACCTGGCGGACAATCGGAACACCACATGGCGACAACCATGATATATGGATTAACCCAAACGACCCTCAGTTGTTGGTGCAGGCGAATGATGGAGGGGCCAATGTCAGCCATAATGGCGGCAAGACTTGGTCAACACAATTTAACCAACCAACGTCGGAACTATATCAAGTAGAAGTGGACGACCAGTATCCCTATTGGTTGTACGCAGGTCAGCAGGACAATTATACGACCGTGTCGGTGCCAAGTTTGCCGCCTGGTTCACATCAACTTGGAGCATCTGGATTTATTGTCAACACCGGAGGCTGCGAAACTGGGCCAGCGGTGCCCAAGCCAGGCAATCCAGATATTGTTTATTCGAATTGTAAAGGCCGGTTCAGTGTTTTCAATAAGCGGACTGGTCAGGAAAAGGCGTATGATGTTGGAGCTAGGTATATGTATGGTCACAATCCAAAAGACTTAAAATTCAGGTTTCAGCGGGTATCTCCAATTCATGTATCGCCGCACGATGCGGAGGTGATTTATCACACTTCACAATACGTTCACCGGAGTACCGACGAGGGTAAATCCTGGGAAATCATTTCACCTGACCTCACTGCCAATGAGACTGAAAAACAAGTTGTTTCTGGGAGTCCAATCACAAGGGATATTACGGGCGAGGAATTTTACAGTACGATTTATTCTATCCGTGAATCAAAACTGGAAAAAGGATTGATATGGGTTGGCGCCAATGATGGCCCTGTCCATGTAACAAGGAATGGAGGCCAAAATTGGCAGAAAGTGACTCCTAAAAACCTTCTTTCAGGGGGTAGGGTAGATGCCGTTGAACCGTCGCCTCACAATGCTGCCAAGGCGTATTTTGCAGTGCTCAGGTATCAATTGGGTGATTGGAAACCCTATATTTTTAAAACGGAAGATTATGGCAAACATTGGAAACTGATCACCAATGGAATTCCGTCGGATTTTCCAGTCAGGGTCGTTCGGGAAGATCCCGATAGGGAAGGGCTGTTATATGCAGGAACTGAATACGGCCTTTTTGTATCTTTTGATGATGGGGAAAACTGGCAACAAATGCAAAACAACTTACCCGTCACGCCAATTACAGATTTGAAGTTGCATCGTAAAGATTTGATAATGAGCACGATGGGACGGGGTTTTTGGATCCTTGACGATTTGTCGTCGTTGCATCAGGGGTTAGAAAAGATAGATACTTTGCAAGCCCATGTGTTTAAGCCAAGGGATACTTACAGGTTTAAGTACAGGAGTTTCCGTGGTACGGATGGAGTGCCTTCGCCCCAGTTCCCACCGTCTTCTGTTATTATTGATTACTTCCTTCCGGAAAAAAATAGCACGCCGTTGCGATTAGATATATTAAACGAAAATGGTGAAACAATACGGACGCTCATCAGCAAACCCGATAGTTTGCAGAAGAAATCAAAAGCGTACCGGGACATGGCCACCAATGAATTTATCTATTCTGTGAATACGCAGCTAAAAAATGAAAAAGGCCTGCACCGTTTTAGATGGGATATGGCTCATGCTGGTGCGTGGGACAACGTGGATTCCAAAAGTTATCGAAATGGCCCGAAAGCCAGTCCCGGGAAATACACACTAAAAATGTACTCGGGCGATCATGTTTTGGAACAGTCGTTCGATTTGATTCTGGATCCCCGAGTAGTGGAAAGTGGGGTAAGTATTTCGGATGTGAAGAAGCAGGAAGAAATAGCTTTGAAGATCATTGATTTGATTTCCGATGCAAAACGATTATCTCATAAAGTTCAGAAAGAAATAAAGGAATTGAAGAAAAAAGAGGCGTTGACAGAAAAAGAGAAAACCCGATTGAAAAAGTTGAAAGACTTGGATTCCAAAATGGTCAATGCCAAGACCCCATATCCCCAGCAAATGTATTTGAACCAAGTCAACTATTTATTTCGGGTTGCCACAGCTGCGGATCAAATTCCAGGAGATGTTGTTTTTACAAGGTTTGAAGAGTTGAAAGTGGAATTTGAAAATTTACAACAGGAGTTTAATGAATAGGTTTTTAGGTCGGAAGACCTGACAGGTTTTAGAAACCTGTCAGGTCTGGCTGGAAGAGAAGTAACATCCAAATATCAAATCAGAATGAATAAAACGATCCTTGTCACTGGTAGTAATTCCGGGTTTGGGAAATTGATTGTAGAGCAATTTGCAAGCAATGGATGGCAGGTGGCTGCGACCATGCGTGACATTTCAAAAGCTGGTTCTTTGACAGAATTCCCAAATGTAAACACCTATCAGCTGGATGTAACGAATGCCGACAGTGTGGCTCGTGCAAAATCAGTGGTGCTGCAGGATTTCGGCAAAATAGACATAGTGGTGAACAATGCGGGTTTTGGGGTTTACGGGGCTTTTGAATTGTCGACTGAAGAAGAAGTGGAGCGCCAATTTGCAGTGAATGTGAAAGGACTCATGGCGGTGACCAAAGCTTGGCTTCCACATTTTAGGGAAAACCAGGGTGGCATGTTCATTAATATATCCTCGGTTGCTGGAATTAATTCTTACCCGTTGGCTTCATTGTATGTTGCATCAAAATGGGCAGTGGAAGGTTTTTCGGAATCATTGTATTACGAAGTCAAGCCATTTAACATCAAATTGAAATTGATCGAACCTGGTGGGTTTAAGACCAATTTTCAAACGAGTTCTATCACTTGGACGCAGAACCCTGCAATTGATGTTTACGATAAAAAATTAGCCCGAACCAAGAAATTTAGAAATGACAGGCAGGAAAATCTACCCGATCCCATTGAAGTGGCAAAATTGGCTTTTAGGGCAGCTACCGATGGCACAGATCGGCTTCGTTATTTGATAGGTAAAGATGCTGAAAAGATGATGAATTTGAGGGAATCACTAGGTGCAGAGAAATTTGTTGAACGTCAATATGAGGAGTATATGACTTGATTGTTTTATGTTTTTTTTTGGAATGTAATTCAAAATGTCGGTTTCACTATTCTAAACGATGCCGCCCGGTGTCCGACGCCTCGTAGGGCGTCCGACACCTATATTTTCTGGGGAGGTGTCGGACGCCTTGAGAGGCGTCGGACACCGGGCGCCAACCATGAATCAATGAAACCATGAATCAATGAAACTATGAAAATAACTTTCCGAATAAACTACAACACAAAATGGGGAGAGCGGATAATTGTCGCTGGGTCATTACCTGAGTTAGGTAATTGGGATAAGAATCAAGCGTTGCAATTGAGATATTCAGAAGATGGTGACTGGATAGGGGAGGTGTCCGTTGAAGATCCTATTAAAACGGTCGAGTATAAATATTACAAAGTTGACGACGATTTTGAAGTCTTGGATGAAGATTGGGGGGGCAATAGGTCGTTCGATATTAAGAAAAACCAACAAGGAAGCGTTGTCATTATTGATTCTTGGAGGGCAAAATTCCACTTGGACAATGTTTTATATACGGCTGCTTTTCAGGGAGTTATATTCAAACCAGCACTCTATAAATCTAAGATTTCCAAAAAAGCAACCGACACGACCGAACTTAAATTCCAGATCCATGCACCGAGGGTGGAAACCGGCATGCAATTATGTGTGTCCGGCGACATTCCAGCGCTCGGGAATTGGGATTTAAAGAAACCCCTTCTGCTTGGCAATGTGCAATTCCCTTTATGGTCCGGATCTATTTCTATAAAACCCAAAGTTGAAATTGAATATAAATATGGGATTTATGACCCGAAAACAAAACAAGTAATACAGCTTGAAAAAGGGGCAAACCGGGAATTTGAAAACGATCAGCCTTCACCCAGAATAATCATCAAAACGGATGAATATTTTGATCACCTTGAAAGTACATGGAAAGGAGTGGGAGTAGCAGTTCCCGTGTTTTCATTGCGGAGCAAAAATGGGTTTGGCGTAGGCGAATTTTCAGATATTAAGTTGTTGGTTGATTGGGCAAAAAGCGTACACATGAAGATGGTGCAGATACTTCCGATCAACGATACCATCGCGACTTATACTTGGGTTGATTCTTACCCTTATGCTTCCATTTCGGTATTTGCTTTGCACCCACTTTATTTGAATCTGGATGACGTGGAGGGGTTCAAGACCACCGTTGACCAAAAAAAGTATAACCTTGAAAGAGGGCGGCTGAATCAATTGCAAGAAGTTGATTACGAAGAAATTGTACAACTGAAATTCAAATATGCCAGGGAAGTTTTTTCAAAACAAAAAGGCAGCTTTTTCAAAAGTGCAGCTTTCAAAAAATTCTTTGACGAAAACCAGCATTGGTTAAAACCATATTCGCTTTTCAGCCAATTAAGGGACCAGTTCAAGACAGCCGATTTCAATCAATGGGGCAAATACAAAAAGTTCTCGCCTGCCATTCTTAAAAAAGGAACAGATGCCAAATCTCCCCATTTTGATGAAGTTGCCTTTTATTATTTTGTCCAGTTTCATCTCGACAAACAACTAAAGTCTGCCTCACAATATGCCAGGCAAAATGGTATTATATTAAAAGGCGACATACCGATAGGAATCTATCGCAATAGTGTCGATGCCTGGACCGATCCACACCTATATAATATGGACGGCCAATCAGGCGCACCGCCAGACCCGTTTTCTGAGATTGGCCAGAATTGGGGCTTCCCAACTTACAATTGGGCAGAAATGGCCAAAGATGGTTATCAATGGTGGCAGAATAGGTTAAAGCAATTGTCCCGATATTTTGATGCTTTCCGGATCGACCATATCCTCGGGTTTTTCCGAATCTGGCAAATTCCGTTGGATCAGGTGGAAGGGACTTTTGGTTTTTTCAATCCAGCCATTCCAATCCAAAAAAAGGAATTTGAAGAACTGGGTATTTGGTTTGAGCACGACCGGTTTTGCAGGCCTTTTATCACCGTGGATATTTTGAACCATTCTTTTGGGGAGAAGGCTAATTATGTTGCAGAGACCTTTTTGATGAAAGACAAGTTCGGCAATTATTATTTCCAAGAAGAATTTGAGACCCAGCGCAAGGTCGAGGCATATTTTGAGATGGAAGAAAACGCAGCGACAGATCATTTAAAAAACGGATTGTTCAAGTTGTTGAGCAATGTCCTGTTTTTTGAAGTGCCAGATTCACAGGGACAGGCGTTTCATCCACGTATTGATTTTCAAAAAATAGATTCCTTCAAAGCCTTGCCCCAAGACCTACAATCAAAATTAGCGGCACTGTACGAAAATTATTTTTATCAGCGGCAGGATGAATTTTGGAAACAAGAAGCAATGAGAAAGCTTCCTGCAATCAAGGACGCAACCAACATGTTGATCTGTGGTGAAGACCTCGGCATGGTGCCCGATTGTGTCCCTGGTGTCATGAGTGACCTCGGGTTCTTGACCCTTGAGATTCAGCGGATGTCCAAAAACCCACAAACGGAATTCCTTGAAGCCCAGGACATTCCATATCTTTCGGTAATTACACCTGGAACGCATGATATGTCACCGATCAGATTATGGTGGGAAGAAATGGATTATGAACAACGATGCCGTTTTTATTGGCATCAGCTGGGGATGACGGGAGACCCGCCGGCAACATGTGAACCTGAAGTCGTGGAGCGCATATTTCACCAGCATCTTCGCTGGCCAGGCATGTGGACGATATTTTCCATTCAGGACATTTTGGCTTTAAGTGCTAAATTGAGAAGAGAAAATCCGCAAGAAGAAAGGATCAATATTCCAGCAAATCCGCAGCATTATTGGCGGTATAGGAGTCATCTTTACATGGAAGATTTACTGAATGAGGAAGGATTGATGACCCAATTGAATGAAATGTTTCTTGAGGCTGGTAGAAGGACTGTATGAGTGCAACTCAAGATGTCATGGAATAAAAGCGACGACCATTGTAGTGCGAATCTCCAGATTCGCACACTTAACACTTACCTGCTGGCGCAGGACTCTGTCCTGTGACATGGATTGTTCAAGGCACAGGACAGAGTCCTGCGCCAGCGAGTGGCAAAACCATGAAACCATGAGCCTTCAATTTAACATAGCCTTATCACCTGATCTGAAAAACGGCTTTAATTTTTTCAATTCATCCTGCGGCATTTTTAATTCAAATCCAGTACCTGCGATCTTCTGGCAATTTAAACTTAAGTCTGGTGGACGGTAGGCCGGGGTCTCCACTTCTTTTTGTGATTTAGAATAAATGATTGCATCAGGAAAATTCAGGATATTTTTTGCCATCAGGGCAAAATCATATCTGGAGGAAAAGGTTTTGCCACCCAGGTGAAACAATCCCTGCGCACCTTGATGCAGGAGATGAAATAATCCATCTGTACAATTTTTTGCACTTAGAAAAGGACGGATTTCATCATGGAAAGCGGTAATTGGGATCATCTTCTCCCAACTTTCTGTCCATTGGTTCAAGAAGCTTTTGCTAACGGTAGTGGGCAAGCCAAAGAGAACGGCAATTCTTAGAATACAAGCTTCTGGATAAACCGATTGAATGATGTTTTCTGCTTCCAGCTTTTGTTTTCCATATTCATTTTTGGGGTTTGGTTCGTCGGTTTCCGTGTATTGACCCTGTGTCCCATCAAAAACTTGTTCACTGGAAGTAAAGAACAATTTGGCTTTTAAGTCAGCGGCCATTTCGGCCAGGTGGGTAGTTGCCGCTACATTCAACTGATGTGATTCTTCCGGATTGTTTTCACAAAAACCAGTTCCAGAATGAGCGGCCAAGTGGAAAACTGCGTCAGGTTTTACGGTTTTCAATGCTTTCCATAAAGCGTCTTTATCGGTCAAATCCAATTTATATGCGTCAGCCGATGGATGGACCCCGTCTTTGTTATGGTGGTGGGTAGCAATTACTTTCCAGCCGTGTTGTTCGTTTAAACAACAATGCCAGCCTAAATATCCGGAGCCACCAGTAATCAATAATTTTTTCATTCTTGTTTGCTTTACTCCAAAAAGGCAATATTACTCCAAATCGTAAACTATGGTTTGATTTGCCATCAAAATAAACCATATACCTATATTCGCGCCCAATCTTGAAAAATGAGGATCTTTGATATATTTTGAGGAATCGCAATATTAAATTAACCACTGGGAACACAGGGGAGCAAAGGGAATTAACTTATTTCCGCCTCTGGCGGAAACCCTCCGTGTCCCCTGTGCCCTCCGTGGTTAATCAAAAACAAAAGAAACATGCACGCTGGAATTGCCCCACACACTTTGATTGTAGATTCGGCTGGACTTGAAGAATTCAAACGCATCAATGAGGGGATCGAGTGGATGGGATTTGACACGGAATTTATCGGAGAAAAACGGTTCATTACATTGATATGCTTGATCCAAGTGGCTACTGAGCATGGTTATTATTTGATTGACCCAATAAAAACCAAGGACTTATCCCCACTTTTAGAAATGCTGACTGATGAACGGATTTTGAAAATCGTCCATGCAGGCGACAACGACTACCGCCTTTTCAACATGCATTTTGGCATTATCCCTAAAAATACTTTTGATACCCAAATTGCGGCTGCATTTATCGGCTATAAATATCCTGTCGCTTTCAGCAAGTTGCTGGAAAGCGAGTTAAACGTAATGGTAAGTAAGGGATATACGGTAACAGATTGGGAACGTCGGCCATTCAGTAATAAACAAATTAAATATGCACTCGACGATGTTATTCATCTGCATGACCTGTGGCAGAAAATGACGAAAAAGCTGAGCAACCAGGGAAGATTGGAGTGGGTTATTGACGAGTTAAAAAAATTAGAAAACCCAGAATCATACCAACAAGACCCTTACAAAGAAGCACTCAACAGCAACCTTATCCGTAGTCTTCGCCGCAAAGAACAAGTCTTTCTTTTGAGGTTGCTACTTTGGCGGACTGCTGAAGCAAAGCGTTTGGACTATTCAAAAGAAATGGTGTTGCCAGGTAAATTTATTAGCCCGATTGTCAGGGCCATCCACAGTGGGGAGGACGCCCTGAAACAGAATAGGCGATTGCCGAATTCGATTGTATCAAGGTTTGGAAAACACTTTGTTCAGCTGTTCCAAGAGCCAATTACCCCATTGGAAAAAGAGGTGCTTGGTCGCATCCCACCTGACAACAGCGATAATCCAAAACAAGATATTTTAATGGAAATGTTGGATTTGTTGGTTCGGTATAAATGTTTGGAAAAGGGTATTTCGCATCACATGGTCATGCCCCGGGCTGTGCTCAAACGAATGAAAAACGATAAAGAATTTTTCGATTCCTCCATTGACGTTGGGTGGAGGAAGGCGTTTCTTGGCAATGAAATTATCGACTGGTTTAAGTATAGAGCGAATTTGGAAATCGTTTTTGAAGAGGGGAAATTTGAATTGAAAATGCCAGAGGAAATCTCGTGATATGATTGTTTTGCCAATTTAGAAAATAATTAACTGCGTCGAATATGTCGATAATATTTGTCAAGGTACTAATTAAATTTTCATTCATCCTTCTTACCTAATTTTAAGATGAAACAACTCACCCTCCTCCAATTAGCTCTCGTTTGGTTCATGTCACTATTGCTTTTGACAAGTTGTACAGAACCAGTAAAAAATGAGCAATTTTCAGAAAATAAGGAAAAGGCAAAAAAACTGCTTTCCAGTTTAACTTTAGAAGACAAGATTGGGGAAATGACCCAACTGGCCATTGATGTGCTATGTGTCGGTAATCCATACAACCTACAAGATCCCGTCACTTTGGATGAGGAAAAACTAAAGAAAGTACTTGTTGATCTAAGGGTAGGTTCTATTTTAAATGTTGGAGGACATGCATATTCCCGGGAGGAATGGAAACTCATCATTTCAACAATTCAAAAATATGCAATTGAAGAAAAGCCTACAGGTATTCCAGTTCTATATGGGATAGACGCAGTCCATGGTGTCAACTATACTATCGGAGCGACTTTGTTTCCACAACAGTTGGGTCTTGCGTCAAGCTGGAATCCAGCGCTTGCCAGGGAGATGGGGGCTGTTACAGCATATGAAACAAGGGCTTCTGGCATTCCATGGGATTTTTCTCCTGTCTTGGATATAGGTCGGGATGCCAGGTGGCCAAGATTGTGGGAAACCTTTGGCGAAGACGTTCACCTTGCAAGTAAGATGGGCGAAGAATTGATTATCGGCTACCAGGGTGACAATACCGCGAACCCTCATAAAGTTGCAGCTTGCTTAAAGCATTTTATTGGTTACTCAATGCCTCTAACTGGAAAAGACCGAACTCCTGCATGGATTCCTGAACGCCATTTACAGGAATATTTTGTGCCAACATTCCAAGCTGCTGTGGATGCTGGGGCAAAAACGGTGATGATTTGTTCAGGTGATGTAAATGGTATTCCAGTTCACTCTAACCCTTTAATTCTCAAAGACTTACTTCGTGATCAAATGGGGTTCCAAGGCGTGGCAGTTTCAGATTGGGAAGACATTGGCCTATTGGTCAGTAGGCACAGGGTTGCTCAAGATTTTAAAGAAGCAATAGGACTTGCAGTCAATGCTGGGATTGACATGGCTATGGTTCCAATGGATACAGAATTCCCCATATTGCTAAAAGAATTGGTAGAGGAAGGGGTTGTGCCAATGGATCGCATTGACGAAGCTGCGTTGAGAGTGCTCACTTTAAAATATGAGTTGGGGTTGTTTGAGAATCCGTTTTATCCGTTTGAAGATTATACAGAATTTAATAGTGAAGCTCACCAATCTATTGCCAGGGAAGCGGCGCAAGAGAGTGTTGTAATGTTGAAAAATGAAGACGATATTTTGCCTTTAACAAAAAGTGCAAAAATACTCGTGACGGGGCCTACTGCACATTCGTTGAATGTCCTAAACGGTGGCTGGACAGGTGTCTGGCAAGGCAATGATCCAAATTACAGCACCGATGGGGCTAAGACTATCTTGGAAGCCATCCAATCTAAAATTGGAGGTGAAAACGTTACTTATCTGGAAGGGGCAAGCTATGATGAAGTCGAGGATATTCAGCAAGTGGTCACTGCTTCAAAGCGTCATGACATTGCTGTCGTTTGTGTGGGAGAGATGACTTATACCGAAATAGTGGGCAGTATTGACGAAATGCGTTTGCCGGCAGCACAGTTTGAACTGGTTGAGAGGATTTCAGCTACTGGCACTCCTGTCGTGGTTGTTTTAGTAGAAGGACGGCCGAGGGTGATCACTGAGATTGAGGAGGCTTCGGATGCTATTGTTGCTGCCTTTTTACCAGGTGATTTTGGAGGTGAGGCGATAGCAGATGTATTATTTGGCGATGTAAACCCAAGTGGAAAGCTACCAATTACCTATCCCCGGTTCAGCAATTCTTTGTTGACTTACGACCATAAAGGAACTGACCTGGTAAAACAGGATTTTAGCATGAATGCGTTTAATCCTCAGTGGGAATTTGGACACGGATTGAGTTATACTGAATTCATTTACAGTGATTTGCACTTGGATAAGAATAAGTTGAGCCAAAACAATGATGATAAAATCCAAATTTCCGTCAACGTGAGAAACAATGGAAAACGTGCGGGGAAAGAAGTCATTCAGCTTTTTATTTCTGATATGGTCGCCAGTATTACTCCCCCCGTAAAAAGATTACGGGCATTTGAAAAAATCAACCTTGAAGTGGGTGAGTCAAAAACAATTACCTTTTCCATTTCAGCCAAAGATTTGGCTTTTGTGGGTATAGAAAACAAATGGATAACCGAGCCCGGAGCATTTGAAATTGAAATTAGCGGGCTAAATGATGTTTTTGAAATAGATTAGTTGATGCAAACAAACAATCATCAATCAAACAAAGCCCTCCTGCATTCTTTTCATGCGGAGGTTACGTTGACGTTGAAATCTGACGAATCCGTAAAAGATAACCAAAAGCAGTGGCAGGCCAAAGTTCATGTATTTCATGAAACTGCGCTTGCCGGCATTCTCTTCACCAAGGTATTCTTCTGAAATTGGACGGGTAGCCACACCTTTTGTACGAAGTTCAATCAACCCAGTATCATCAGAAAGAAAGTCAATTGAATTGACCATCAAACTAATATTGTCTTGGCTCTGGCCGCGGCCCTGCTGACCAGAAACAGGGAAATCACCATCACCGACTACGATCATTTTGCCCAGGCCTTGTCCTTCCACTATGGCACCTAAAGTAAGGTTGGACATCATAAAATCATTGGCAGTCCATTTCTTGTTAAATACATCAAAGGTGGTCGGGGCAGGGGAGGAGGCTGATTTTGCTGAAGATTGTAAAAATGGGGTGAAAGTGCCGGGGCCATTATAACTGATGGGGCTTGCAAATGGCAGGATAACTTGTTCCAATCCATTGGTGATCGGGTGTTTGGGGAATTGACTGATCAAAGGTAAGTAGGGAAACTGCACTGGCGAATTCATAACAAAAAAGCCTTGTTGTCGCTGCACGTTGACAGTCCCGCACTGGGCGTCCAAAAGGAAGGATGGTTCAACTTGTACACCTTTCAAAGCCAGCCAGGACTCCAGTCCAGTATTGACCAATGATCCTGTTTGTTCCTGTAAATTTCCTTCTACCCTGTTTACTCCAAAAAATAGATTCCCCCCGTTGCTCAGATAGATATCAAGGTTGGCAAGATGGGTGGGGGGGATGCTGTCTTTTGGCCCCACCATGGCGACAGCCTTGAACCTGCTCAAGTCGCCATTATTCAAATCAACAGGTTCGATCGTATATAGGATGCTCAGTGACTGATAAACCTGGGCGATGTCTTGAAGGCTTGGTTCTCCATGACCTTGCACAACTCCAATGACAGGTTTGTTGACGACTGACATTTTTTTGATGCTGGTGGTCAATGAATATTCCATGCCTGTACCGGTTGCAATAACTGGGATCACCTCTTGTAATTCACCCATTTTTAGGATGGCACCCAAAAAAGCCCTTTGTTGTTTGCTCTGGTCCTTTTCCCGGATATTTATCATCACAGGTTGGATGCCGTTTTGCTGGGCCTCTTGTTCTTTTTCAGGATCTGCATTTGGGTCAATGAACTGGTAATCAACCATGCTCTTCGATGTGTTCCTGAATTCAACCAGCATTTCCAAAAAATCTTTGCGGAGCTTTTGCAGATTGGGTGGCAAGTCTTCTGAGAAATAAGCCGTTACCGTTACCGGAGAGTCGAGGTTTCTTAGAATATCTTTTGTGGCGTTGCTCAATGTGTACTGCTTGTCGGCAGTCAGATCCAACCTATAAAAGAAGTTCTTCGATAAAACATTGAGCAGCAATAAAATAGCAGCTACTAATAATATGGAAACTGTGGTTGTCTTTTTCATTTTTTAAATCCTTGTTTTCGAACAAGTCTGTTTTTTTTTAAACAACTAACTTTAGGAATAAAGTCTGACCCCTGACGCCTCTATCCTGACCCCTAAATTCACCTCTTCGAAATATTGTACTCCGCCAAAAAAAGCCCCAAAATAATGATCGAGGCAAAATAGATTAAATCTTTTGAGTCCACTACTCCTCTTGAAATGGAATCAAAATGTCCAGAAATACTCAACATGCTGAAAAATTCCCCCAGCATTCCAGTAAATCCTGATGCAATCATGTCAAAAAGAAAATGGAACAACAGACACAAAAACAATGAAATAAGGAATGCAACGATTTGGTTATTGGTGGTCGAACTTGCGAACAACCCAATACTTATGTACGCGCAACTCATCAATATTAAGCCAACATAACCAGCCGTGGTAGCCCCATGGTCTATATTGCCCAATTGGGTAACTGAGATATAATAAGGTATAGTAAATGCCAGCGCGATGCATATCATCAGGATGCATGAGAGGAATTTGCCGATCACGACTTGCCTGTTGGTGACATTTTTTGTCAGTAGCAATTCGATGGTGCCTGTCCGTTTTTCTTCTGCAAACTGGCGCATGGTAATAGCTGGAATGAATAGCAACAGCGTCAATTGTGCCACCTCAAAAAACACCATTAAATCCACTTGCTTGCGAATGAAAATGTCTGCTCCAATTAGCCACGTGAAAAAGCCCGTCAGGCCCAAAAAAGCAATCAATAAAATATATGCCACGAGCGTGTCGAAGTATTCGTTCAATTCCCGCTTGGCGATAACCCAGGTTGGATTCATGATTAGATAATTTAGGAGTCAGGTATTTAGGAGTCAGGGGTCAGAAATAAGGTATCAGGATTCAGACAACAGTTTATTCGTAGTAAAACAATCCATGAAAAACGATTGTCTCTGACTCCTAAAACCTGACCCCTGACTCCTCAAAATCAATTTAAAGTTAGGTCACGGAAGATGTCTTCCAGCCTCGTTTCAAAAGGAATAAGTTCCGTTAATGCCCATTTGTTTTTTACACATAAGTCGAATATTTCCCGGTTGGAAAAAGTGTCTTGGGTGCTTTGGATTTCAAAACGATTCATGGGTGCATCAAGGATGTCAACCAAAGCAACAGTTGGCAAATTCTGTAGCTTTCCAAAAACAGTATTTACATCTGCATCTTCAATCCTTACATGTAATACTTGTTTTCCTTGAGCTTGCTTGCGCAATGTTGCAGCGGTGCCATCGGCCACTATTTTGCCTTTGTTGATAATGAGGATGCGGTCGCAAGTAGCCTCGACTTCCGGTAAAATATGTGTACTCAAAATGACCGTTTTTTCCTGGCCAATATTTTTTATCAGCTCTCTAATTTCAACGATTTGGTTAGGATCAAGGCCAGTAGTCGGTTCGTCAAGTATCAAGACTTCTGGGTCGTGGATCATGGCCTGTGCAAGACCGACCCGCTGTCGGTATCCTTTTGAGAGTTCCCCGATCTTTTTGTGCTTTTCTGCATTTAAGCCGCAAACCTTTACCATCTCACGAATTCTACCCGGAACCAATGATTTTTCCATTCCTTGAATGGAGGCACAAAAACCGAGGTAGTCGATAACAGGCATTTCGAGGTAAAGAGGATTGTGCTCTGGAAGGTATCCAATATAGCCTTTGGTAGCACTGTTGTTTACTGAATTTCCACCAATGGTCACATTGCCGTTATCACCTTCAATATAGCCGGTGATAACTTTCATTGTAGTCGTTTTCCCAGCGCCATTTGGGCCAAGGAACCCCAGGATCTCACCTGTTTTTACTTCAAATGAAATGTCATCAACGGCCTTTTGGGCGCCATAGGTTTTTGTTAGGTTCTGAATTTTAATATCCATAATTATCAATAAAATAGCCTCAGGCAAGGAATGTGGATTCAATTCCAAATGAGGCTTTTTTGGTTTGGGCGCAAAAATATAATTCAAAGGAACAACTAAAAAATAAAGCATAGGTTTTTTGAAATTTGCAGAGTTCTCATCTCATGGTTTGTCACTTCATTGCTTTTTTTGAAATTTGCTGCATGAAATTTGATTCCGATTCACTTGAAACAATTAATACTATTAATTATGAAAAATGTGATTTTGCTTTTCAGTTTGTGTGTATTGGTGTTTTCTTGCGAAGAAAATGGGGCAGCCCCCGCAGCGGAAGTTCAGTCTGTTGATTTAACAGGTTTTGAAATAACTGAACTACCTAATGGTTTTCAGCGCGTTTACCGCAATGACATTACAGGAAAATCCATTGAAGAAGGCGTAATGAAAAATGGAAAGCGCAATGGTACTTGGGTGGTATATCAAGATAAAAGACCGGTGCCAAAATCAATAGCAAACTTTATCGATGATGAATATTCTGGTGTTTATATGGAATTTTCCTCAACTGGTCAGCTTGAGTTGATATGCAATTATAGGGCAAGCCAATTGCATGGAAAATTCGTTAGGATAAAAAACACGAGGTTGTTGGAGGAAGGGTACTATGTGGATGGGCAGATTGATGGTGCGTACAAGAAATTTTACCCGAACAAGGATATCTTGCAGCAGGAAATCTATTATACCAACGGGCAACTTGATGGCGCCTCCAACTATTTTAATGAAGAAGGCGAAATCGTCATGAAGTATGAATATAAGGATGGGGAAAAAGTCAGTGGAGGAATGGTGGAGCGAAATGATGAAAGTAAAAAGTAAAAAGTGGTGGTTCATCTTGTATCACAATTCACTCTATAAAAAGCAGAAAGCGATGAACATTGTTGCTTTCTGCTTCTACTTGGCTTGTGGTGAACTGACAATCGTAAATTTATTCAAACGGATGATTATCAATAATTTAGCCGACAAATCACCCATCATCACTCATCACTTCAATCTAGTTACAACCTAAATCTACTCTTGAAAGGGCGTCATTATTTGGAAAACAGTTGCCAGAAAGGACTTGCTGCGGCACATGTTTGTGAAATTCGTGATCGTACAAAGAATGCTCGATAAATAATACAACTTTATCAATTTCTTCTTCGCTTAATCCGAGTGGATGGAATTGGGCAGCTATTCGGGAGTTTGAAACCATGGCATTTTCTTTCACCCCCTCATTGAAATATTCAACTACTTCTTTTATGCTCCTTTTGCTGCTACCGTGAAAGTAGAATCCTCCGCCTTTCAAGTTGTAAAGTTGAGGCACTTTGAATTTGAAATTGTCTTCTTCTTTTTTTGTGAATCCACCACGGCCAAGGTTCCTTAAATCATTAACGTTGGTGTTGATTGCTTCATCCGCCTCGTACAAATCCTTTACGCCAATGGCATAAAACTGGTTTGGATTATTGAGTGGTTTCCCATTGTGGCATTTATAACAGCCTGCTTTTCCAAAAAACAGTA
The DNA here is from genome assembly GCA_029263015.1 of Saprospiraceae bacterium. Lineage (GTDB taxonomy): Bacteria > Bacteroidota > Bacteroidia > Chitinophagales > Saprospiraceae > UBA6168. The sequence continues at coordinate 18,363 of JAJCYI010000161.1, forward strand.
AAGCTCCTTCTTTCTGTTCGTCAGACATGGCAAATTCGTTGCCTTTGAGCCAATGTTGAAAAGGAGCATCATTGGTAATCAATGATCGCAAATAAGCAGATATAGCAAAACTTGTTGTCAATTTGGTGTATCGTTCAGAAACCGGAAAACTCCCAAACACAGCATCATAATATGGTTTGTAGCCTAAGGTGTCAATGATTGTCCCATTGACGATCATTCTATGCAACTCAAATCCTTCAAGGGCTTGGCTTTCAAGACCCATCAGCCCTAATTCATTGATTTCGGTGAATCCTTCCCAGACATCTTCTGTGCCCACATTGTTGTCGTTCCCTCCAAATTGGCCACTCCAGGTGGTGTTAGGAACGAATGCCACATTCATCACACTAAGTGCCCTTGCGCCTTGCACATCTGGCTCATCATTATCATAAAAGAACAGTTTCGTTCGGCCTTCTCCATTTACTCCAAATCCACTTCCACCATCTGCAATACCTTGAGCACGGCCTGGCATAAACCCCGCTTCGGGAATGTGACAGGTAGCACAGGAATAGGTTCCTTTTGATTCTTCAAAAAGAGGATCGAGGGCAATGCCTGTCTCAAAGAACAGCATCCTGCCAAGTTCAATTTTTGTTTCTGTTAAAGGGTTGTTCGGATCTGAAGGAATTGAAGCGTAGTCTGTAGATGAAGGTAGAATAAAATGGTCTAAGCTGCCATTAGGAGAAGCTTTCCTAACCGCAGCCTTTAAATCTACGTCAAGTGGATTCGTCAGTTCATCAGAGGAGCATCCATAAATGAATGAAAGCATTACAAATGCCCCTAGTACGTACTTTTTCATTTCAAAGTATCTTATGTTATGGGATTCATGTCAATTCGTTTTCAAATTGGACAAAGGCGAATGTCCCGCCAGTATCTTGAGTTGTCCAACATAAAACGCTTATGTAAAATCGGAAGTCGGGAATAGATTGGATTGGATACGATAACGTTTGCAAAAATAGTGCACGAAATTGATATATTCAAAATGAATGCTGTCTTTCAGGCATTTTAAATGAATATTTTTTGAAAACCCCTATAAACATTGGTCCTGAAGGAGATGGACTATGGCATCATTTTATTATATTTTTATCTTTTGGCCTTCAAAACTTGCAACTTTGTTTCAAAGAACTAAATTTGGGCTAATACCTGCATTTTGCGCTCATTCTCAGCAACTTGTAAACTTTTCGCCTGAACCCACGTACACATATTTGCAGAAACCAAACACTTCCTTTCTATGAGGAATAGTCAAACTCCTTCCATCTATTCTATTTATAATAATGCACTGCCATTTTATCAAGACCGTATTGACCTCTCCACCCTGACCGACAATGGGAATGCGTTTGCGGTAAATTTCATCTCCAGTCTATTGAAAGGAACCCTCATTCTCCAATTTGATGCATCAAACACGGTGGCTGATAGAGTGAGGCATTTGTTTTTTGAGTCTCGAAACCTCGCTAAAGTTGCTGGAGTTAAGACCCTTGGATTTGGCTATCCGCATGTTATTGATACATTTGAAGGAGAGCTTATGGTAGCTCCTCTGTTAATTTGGCATTTGACCCTTGAGCCTGCTCAGACCAAAACGGATGCTTGGGTTATTCGTTTTGATCAAAACCACCATGTAGAGCCTAACTTCCAGTTAATCAATTCTTTGAAAGAAAAATACGACCATGATTACACCAATGAATTGTGTTCAATGGTACATAGTTCAAGGTTAAACAAACACTCGTTAGAACATATTTGTACTGACCTGAAAGAGCGTTTCCACTATGAAGATTATTATGAAGATGATAAAGTAATCTCATCGCCAGGCATTGACGAGATCGGGTCATTCACTGAAAAGGGAGCAGTTCATTGGTCTGGGGTACTTGGAATTTACCCACCTCAGCATTTCCGATGGAAATCGAGCACATCAAAACCTGAAGACGTATTTGCTCCTGTAAGAGAAGAAGACGGAGAAGTCCCGTTCGTGTTCCCCTATCTTGCCGCAGATCCTGAACAAGTAAGTGCTGTGGAACAGGTTTTAAGAAAGAATATGAGTGTTGTGGAAGGTATTGATGCACTGGGAAAGACGCAAACATTATTGAACCTAATCATCTGTTTGCTGATGCAGGGTAAAAAATGCCTTGTTGTTTCAGAAAGAGCGCCCGCATTAAAAAAAGTTCAGGAACTGCTTGCAAAGGCTGGAGTCAACCAATTTCATTTCCTGCTAACCGATGCATTGAATGACAAAGACCAATTCCTGGAGTTCTTGAGAGTAGCTGCGAAAGGAGTCGGAAAAGATATTCAATACGACGAAAAGGATTTCAATTATAAAAAGAACAAATATACCAGAGGGAAGGCTCGGCTCGACAGTGCGTATTCGGCTGTCAAATCAAAAGTTTTTGGGGAGCACAATTGGACGGATACCGTTGGCCTTTTTCTGTCGAACCACAAAACAGAAGGTAAAGAATTGCTGGCGAGCCATTTGAACAAAGGCGATTTTAGGTTTGAAGAAGATGAACATAAAGGATTGAAAAAAGGAATAGAAACCTGCTTCCCTCTTTTTCAGAAAGTAAAAACACTGAACCACCCGTTGAGTAATTTGAATGATAAAGTTTTCCAACAGGTATCTTCTGAAGATGGAAGAATATATGTGGAAGATCAATCGACTGAATTCCTAAACAAGGCCAGTAACCTGCATCACCGTTACATTGCTGAGATTGATGATTATAGGAACAGGCTTATCGGGCATTATGATAATTATGCAAATGAGATCGAAGCAGGTCTTTCTTCCTTGAATGAATTGATATTAGGCTATTCAGACCAGCTTGGCCCTGCGTTTCAGCAAGCTACTACCCGAATTTTTCAAATCTCCTTCTTGGTCTCCAAGAAGAACAAAAAGATTAATGTCGCCCAAAAGGATGTTTCAAAAAAATACCGGAATTTCAGTAAAGCGTTTGAGGCTAACCCTTATTTTGAATTCCAGTTTACGGATGCCAAAGGAGGGATGGTAATAAGAGAAGTAATTGATGAACTGGAGCGGTTTGAAGGGGAATTCCAAGTATGGAAAAACAAATTGGAAGGGAACATCCATGAAGAAGTAATCAGGCTGAACAGTAAAACGGCACACCCAAGTTTGGATATAAAAGAAGATGTGGCACAATTGGAATATTCGCTGGACTCAATGCTTGAAGAATTGAACGAGGCGGGACTTTATCGAAAAAATTTTGAGAACAAAACACTTACGGTGCAGCAACGGCAGAAGTACCTAGAATCGATAATCGAACAACTTGAAAATACCCAGTTGAATCTTCGGGATTTTTCAATTTTTTATCACTGGCAATCCAGCTGGCTTCAAATCGGACAACTTGGGCAAAAGGTTATCAAGGCATTGGTCAAAGTGAAACCTAAAGACTGGTCAGCTGCTTTTGAAAGTTGGTATTTCAGCAATTTATTGCAAGTTAACCTAAATGAAGAAGTGCCCACTGCAAAATCTATTGTCTCAGATTTTAATAAGAATTGGCATTCTTTGAAACCCCTTATCCTCAGCCATATTAACCAACTGTGGCAAAAGAATCAGATTGTAAATCTGAAAAAACTTAAAAAGGCTGACAAGAAAAAATACCAATTGACTTTTGAGCACAAAAGCAAAAGTAAAAAGGGAAATGTTACTTTGGGTGAAGTGATGGACGGAGGCTTTGAAGCTATATCAGATTTTTTACCTGTTTTGTTTGTCACCCCACATGTGGCGCTAAATGTGGTCCCCAATGATTTCAAATTTGATTTTGTCATTTTTGAGGAAGCCAATCGGTTTTCAATCGAGCCATCTACCGACATTGCCAAACTTGGAAAACAGCTTGCCATATTCGGATCTGATGACAGCAATGGCAATGAAACAAGCCTGTTGCAATACGCCCTGGAAAATGATGTGCCTTCTGTTAGCATCACCAATTGTTATGAAGTGCCAGTTCACCAGTCAATTTCTTATCAAGCCAACCAGCACACTTTTCATTTTGCCAATGAATACCATGTTGAAAATATAGAAGGCCGCTTCCATGAGTTGGAAAGCACCAACGATGTCGAAGCCCAGTACATCATTAGGTTATTGAACCAGATCAAACAAACCCCACAAAGGGTTTTTCCATCGGTCGGGATTGTGGCATTCACCAAGGAGCAAAGAGACCTGATCGCTTCCTATTTACTGAAATTGAAACAACAAAATGTTGCTGGCAGTGAGAAAATAAGACAGTTGGAACGAAACGGCATGGGGGTGTACTACGTGGATGAGTTATTTGGTCAGCAATTCGATATTTTGATACTTTCCTGCACCTTCGGTACCATAAATATCAAGGGGAAAATGGCTAAGAAGATATTGCTCCTGAACACACCTGAAGGAGTAAGCCATCTGCAAATGGTAATGAATAAGCCAGTTCAGCAATTATATCTTCTACATTCATTTGCAGAGAAAAAAGTTGAAGAAATGAAAGGCAAGCCTTGGGAAAAAGGAACTTGGTTGCTCGCCCATTTCATCCAACTTGCGGAAGCATCAAGGGATGGGAATAGTGTTATGGTTGATGATTGTTTGGAAGCAATAGGGCGTAAATCGCCAAGGAACGTTGGAAAAAATATTTTAGCGTCAGAAATTGCATTTGCCTTGCAAGCCTATATTGATCCTTCACGGATTCGAATGGATGTAATGGTTGATGATATTATCTTGCCGCTTGTAGTTGACCCTTTAAATGCTCAAGGTCAGAAAGTGATTATTCACCCTGATGGTTTTTTTGCAGATACAAATTGTACTTCTGGGGTTTGGGAAATGCGGCATCGGGTTAATCTCGAAAAAAGTGGTTATAAATACTTGGCTACTTGGTCGTCAGATTGGTTGAAGAACCCCGAAAAGGAAACAAGGAGACTTGCCAGTCAAATAATCAAAAAGGACAATTTGGACAATAAAGAACAGCTTCCAAGAGATGAAAAAATATCAGAGGAAGAATTGGGAAAAAAAGAGGGATGAAATTCTTCGGTAGAAATATTTGTAAAAATTCTTCCAGCATTGGTTTTTGTTTTACCTTCACCGCTGCTATTCAACTGCTCCTCTTTTATTACTTGCTAAATTAACCTAACAACTATAAGTACCCCCTTTTATCCCCCTTTTTATTTTTGTTAAAGGGGATCGTTCTCACGTTATCAATTTGGTTTCGAAGGTAGTGAATTCAAAGTCATAATCATTTTGTGAAGCCTGGCTTTAATTTAACAAACACTAATAGTACACCCAATAGTGATTCACTACACAGGCTCCAATAAAAAAGCCCGGCAAGGGAAACCTGCCGGGCTTTGCATTTTATATTGGTGCTGGTTTAGGCTGAGAATGAAGTCCCGCAGCCACAGGTTGAAGATGCATTGGGGTTGTTGAAAGTAAATCCCCGATTGTCCAACCCTTCCACCCAATCAACCTCCATCCCCAGAAGATAGATGGCATGTGATTTCTCCATGAAGACTTTAAGGCCTTCTATTTCATATTCATCGTCTGACTCATTTTTTTTGTCAAAACCGAGCACGTAAGTAAATCCAGAACAGCCACCACCTTTCACGCCGATCCGAAGGCCGTGGTCACCTGAAATTTGCTGCTCATCTTTAATTCTCAATAATTGCTTTATTGCGCCCGAAGTCAATGATATTGGTTGTGTTGTAGTCACCTGATTATGTTTTATGAAATTTTTTCAACCTTGTTTAAAATTTTCTGGACTTTTGACAATAGACGTTAGACTAAAGATTTTAGACGATTTAACATGAAAACAGTTTTGTAAATCATTGGTAGTCAGTCGTCATCTGTTCTGGTTTCTAATGTCTAACGTCTATTTGTCTAATGTCAAAAGTCCAGTTAAAATTTTGGACCATCAAAATTGAAAAAACAAAGTTAGGCAAATTATCGCCAGGCATTACTAACGCATCCTGGCGTATCTTGGTTGAAGCTGAAACAAATTTTTTGAATTTAGAATGCTCCCCTTAGTTTTGCGGTCAGACTTTAGACATTGCTCATGATAACGATTTCGGTTTAAACTCAACAACTCACTAATTTCAATTCCTAAAAATGACAACTTTTGTAAATATTTTGCTTGAAATAATAAAAATTACCGTACCTGCCCTTATTGTTTTTTTTACGGTTTATTATTTGTTCAAAACCTATTTAGACAAGCAATATCAGCTTAAACAATTGGAATTTAAGCAAGCGAATCAAAAGACAACAATACCCTTACGTCTTCAAGCCTATGAAAGGCTATCACTATTTTGCGAACGAATTTCGATCCCAAACCTATTGCTACGCCTAAATGAAAGTGGGCAAAGCACAGCTGCTTTGAGGCTCAAGTTATTATTGACGATTCAGCAGGAATTTGAATACAACATAACTCAGCAATTATATGTCTCCGAGCAGCTATGGCAAATCATAAAGATATCAAGAGAAGATACCATGACTATCGTCAACGGTATTGCCGAAAATATCGACTCCAAAGCTCCTTCCTCAGAACTTTCATCAAGGCTTTTGGCCTTCGTCGAAAGCCAACCTGACTCTTCGTTGGACAAAGCCTTGCTTGCTATTAAAAAGGAAGCTACTATTTTGATGTAGTAGCATATGACGTAACTGCTTGATTTTCAACATTATAACATACAATCATTTGAATATCAGTTATTTATACAATTAAAAAACACTATCTTACTGATTCTTAGTATGTTATCTAAATGTTAAGTGGTGTTTTTCATATTATTCAAAAAAAATTAAAAAAAAAGCTTAAAACACCTCCCTTCCACGGGATTTTTTTACCACCTTTGCAGTCCTCCATTTGAAGAGACTACCCAAGTTTCTTGTTAGAGCAACCTGAATAGTGTAAGGGCACATCACAGGGCTTTCACTCGGAGATTTTCCTAGTTTACTGATGCTACAATTATTGTCCTAAGGACATGTTTCAAACTTATTTCTTAACTTCCAATTTATTAAAGGAGAATGGTAAAGGATTGCGTAACAGTATGGGACAATTGTCTCCAGACCATCAGGCGGAATGTAAACGGGCAAAGTTTTAAAACTTGGTTTGATCCTATCAGACCAATTCGGTTGGATAATTTTGCACTGACAATTCAAGTGCCTAACAAATTTTTTTACGAATGGCTGGAAGAGCACTATGTGGCATTATTAAAATTGACCATCCGTAAGGAGCTGGGCGAACGTGGACGCTTGGAATACCAGATTCTTACCGGCAACAATAGGTCACAAAATAACGAACTGGTTGCAGTCGGTGCTGGTCATAAAAATTTATCCCGTGCCAATGGCAATGGGGTGTCCCCAGGTGGATTGGATACTTCCAATATCAAAAATCCATTTGTTATCCCTGGCATAAGAAAGATAAAGGTTGATCCTCAGCTTAACCCCACCTATACATTTGATTCATTTATAGAAGGAGATTGCAACCGCCTTGCCAGGTCTGCGGGTATGGCAGTAGCTAAAAAACCAGGAGGGACCGCTTTTAATCCCTTGGTGATTTTTGGCGATGTCGGCCTTGGTAAAACCCACCTTGCCCATGCTGTGGGCAATGAAGTGTTGCGTACATTTGACAATAAAAGGGTGTTGTACGTTTCTTCTGAAAAATTTACCAGCCAGATTATTGAATCTATCAAGAACAATGCAGTAAATGACTTCGTGAACTTCTACCAGATGGTAGATGTGCTGATCGTGGATGACATCCAGTTTTTGGCAAACAAGCAAAAGACCCAAGAGATTTTCTTTCATATATTCAACCAGTTGCATCAAAACGGCAAGCAGATCATTCTTACATCTGACCGTCCTCCAAAGGATCTTGATGGAATGGAAGAGCGGCTCATATCTAGGTTTAAATGGGGGCTTTCTGCCGATTTGCAAGTACCTGAATTTGAAACAAGGGTTGCTATTCTGGAAGCCAAAATGAATAGGGAAGGGGTTGACCTTCCATCTGATGTTGTTGAATTCATTTGTTATAACATCCAGAACAATATCAGGGAACTTGAAGGGGTCTTGGTGTCTTTGATTGCTCAATCTTCACTGAATCGACGAGAGATTGATGTAGAGCTGGCCAAAGATGTTACCCGCAACTTTGTGACGCAAATAAACAAGGAAATCACACTTGAATTCATAAAGAATCTGGTGGCCGATCATTTCAGTGTCCCAGTTGAAAAACTGGGCGGTAAAACAAGGAAAAGGCAGTTCGTGATAGCCCGTCAACTTTCCATGTACCTTGCCAAGCACTTGACTGACAAGTCGTTGAAAGCTATTGGTGAGATGTTTGGAGGACGAGATCACAGCACGGTAATTTACTCCATTAAAACAGTCCAGGACTTGATGGAAACTGATTTGGTTTTCAAAGACACTGTTTCTGAATTGGAGAAGAAACTCAAACTCAGTTTGAACGAGAAATAATCCCATGATGTTTGGGAAGCTGGAACTGGAGTATTCCGAACTAAATGAAAATAATCTTCATTTTATGTTTTGGAAATCTAAAACTTCCCAATACATTTGCCGCCGCTTTGAAAGAAAAGCGAAAAGATATGGGAGACGTGGGTGAGTGGCTGAAACCAACGGTTTGCTAAATCGTCAGTCTGGGAAACTGGGCTCGGGGGTTCGAATCCCTCCGTCTCCGCAGAAAATTTGGTGGTTATGAAACTTAGAGTGCATCATGTCGTTTTATCATTTTCACTTCTTAAATGTAAGAAGCAAATTCCATCAAAATCAAAGAATTAGTCACACGGGGTGTGGCGCAGTCCGGTTAGCGCACCTGCTTTGGGAGCAGGGGGCCGCAGGTTCGAATCCTGCCACCCCGACTTGGTTATCAAGGAGTTATGAAAGAAATTTCATAACTCCTTTTTCATTTGCCAGCAATTTTCAAACACTTCTTGGCTTTATATGAGCTTATCTGGTTTATCTTAGCAGAATTAGTGATTGTAAGAAATTAGTGTGATTGTAAGAACCTTTGAATCTTAATATTTTATTTTGAATATGAATCGCAACAATAATTTTTACGTGTTGACTTGAACATTACTTGAGAAAATTGGTGTGAATGTTTAGTCATCCAGTATTTCTATGGCTCTATCAATCTGTGTTATTCTTTTACTATACCAAATTCCACCTACCTGCGATAGATGAAGGAACAGGAAAACAAGGCCATAAAAACGATCTATATCAGCATCATTGGCAACGTCGTATTGGCCTTGGTAAAAGGGATTACTGGTTTTTTTGGGAATTCCTTTGCCCTGATAGCCGATGCCATTGAGTCGACGACTGATGTCTTTTCGTCTGTTTTGGTTTTGCTGGGATTGAAATATTCGATGAAGCCGCCCGATGAAGACCACCCTTACGGCCATGGGCGGGCAGAGCCGTTGGTTACTTTTGTCATTATCGGGTTTTTAGTGATTTCCGCAACTGTGATTGCATTCAAGAGCATCCAGAATATCAAAACACCTCATGAGATTCCAGCCCCTTACACCCTGATCGTTTTAGGAATTATTATTTTGGTAAAAGAAATTTTTTACCGAATGATTGCAAAGAAGGGAAAAGAATTGAAGAGTTCTGCGTTAAGGGCCGATGCTTGGCATCACAGAAGCGATGCCATCACTTCATTGACTGCTTTTTTGGGCATTTCCGTAGCCCTGTTTATGGGAGAAGGCTATGAAGCGGCAGATGATTGGGCAGCTTTATTGGCTTCTGGAATAATTGTTTACAACGCCTATTTGATATTTAGGCCTGCCCTTGGCGAAATCATGGACGAGCAACTTCACGGTGATTTGATAAAAAAGATCAGAATAATATCGAAGGGAGTCTCAGGTGTGATCGGCACAGAAAAATGTTTTGTCCGCAAAGCGGGCATGTATCATTTTGTTGACCTGCATATCATCGTGCATGCAGACATTTCCGTCAAAGAGGGGCATACCATCTCCCACAAGGTCAAGGACGCATTGAAAGAAAAAATGCCGGAACTAACGGATGTGCTTATCCACATTGAACCAGATGACCAGTTGAATACCCCTACCATCAGATAGCCAGGGAATTGGGCAGCGCCCCAGATAGGTTGTCAGCAGGGTCATGAAAATTTATCTCTAATTGGGAATTAGGCAAATATGATTAGCTTTGGCCCAACAATAAAAACTTTCGAAGTCAACCAGCCAATTTATTATTTCCCCTATGAAGATTGAAAATGCGATACAACAGAAGACCTTCAAAAACGAATATCTAAAAGCTCATATCAATATCCTTTATTCTTCTTCTTGGTTTCGTTACCAAATTCATCATTTATTAGAACCATTTCAGATATCATTACAGCAATTCAATATTCTGCGGATTCTAAGGGGCAAACATCCCGAACCTTTGACAGGAAAAGAATTGACGAAAAAAATGATTGACCGGATGTCTAACACTTCCCGGTTAGTGGAAAAAATGAAACAAAAAGAACTTGTCACCCGCACCAGAGCCGAAAGTGACAGGCGTAGGGTGGATATAACCATTACACAAAAGGGATTGGCACTATTAGAAGAGACATCCATAGTCATGGAACGTGAAATAGTCAATTCCATGCAAAATATCTCAGAGGAGGAGGCAAGGTTGTTGACTGAACTTCTCGACAAAATGAGAGGGTAAAGAAGAATTAGTAAGTCCGCCCATTGTGGTTCTCACCATGACAAATTAAGGTACATTTCCCACTAAATGTCCCCAGATCTTCAAATTCGAGTACGCCATTACGAGGCGACACAATGTTTAAGTCGAAATTGATAAGGTGCGTATTATTTGTTGAATTCCCTTGTGTGTTACTTACTCCATGAGGGTCGTGACAAGCATTGCAAGGAGCATCGACATTGTAAATATGCCGCTTATGTTCTGCAAAAGATTCGTCGTCTTTGATGGAGTCTTCATCATGACATTCATAACACAGGCGATAGACGGAGGTTGATTGTTCGGTGTTATCGGCGGTCTCATATCTAAACCTGAGTACGGGCTCAAATATGGAGCCATGGGGTCCCTTTGGCGAATTAGCGCCATTACTTGCATGGCAATCCGTACAATAGATTATGCTGGATTCTGTAAGCGGGGCGATCAGGCTCGGGACATTTGGATTGTTGCCCACGCCTGCCACCGGGTGGTAAGAAGGGTTGTTGGTGTTAAATTCCAGTCTCACATTATTTTGGTCATGTTGCCTTAAGGTTCTGGCCGGTGGTTTGGAGGGGCTGTCGGCATGGCACCTGAAGCATAGTTCGTATTGATATTGAATGGGGTTGACAGTGTTGCCGCTCATATCAATTCCCTGAACCCCATTGATAAAACCGTTGGCATTAGGGGCAGAAGCACTACTGCTGTTGGTTGCATGGGGGTTGTGGCAGTCTTGGCATTCCACATGTTGGGTGAGCGACAAGGCCCCTTCGCTTACGTCATGTATCAGGAAATAACCGGCAACGTTGTGAGTGGAGATTTTTGCAAGTTGGGATTGAATATCGGTGGATGCCACGTTTCCCGAATGACAGGCAAGGCAATTATTTTCCTCAGTATTATAATTTAACAAAGGCTGGTTGGGTCCGGCGTTATGGGGGTTGTGGCAATTTTCGCACGCATTTTCTGCAACGGTAGTATAAGGCGTATGGAACCAGGGATTGGTTCCAGATCCGTTCCAGGTTGCAGAAGAACTCTGGTGAGTGGAACTGGTCCAGTAATCTCTCTCATGGCAACTCAAACACAAGGCAGAATTTTGTCTGGTTTGAACCAGAAATTTACCGTTCACATTATCATGGGGATTATGGCAGGATGTGCATTGGGTTTTCCCATTTTCAAGCCCGACGGGAGGTGTGATCGTTGCCGGATCTTTTAACTGACCATCAGCAGAGGCCAGGCTGGCAGAATAGATAAAGGAGATGGGGTGGTCGTCTGATAAATTTGTCGAAAGATTGGTATTTCCAGATGGCATCGTGGTCACCCCCCCCGTGAAAGCAATGTCTGTGGGCCTGCTGATCACATTGCCCAAGGCTATGGTACCGTCGTGGCAGGACAGGCATAAAACGGAGGATCCGTCCGGCTGATTGACCGAAGCATTAAGGGCAGTTGTATTATATAAGGTGTAAGTCATTCCTCCCTTGCCCTTATTCCATAAGGGGCTGTTGGCTCTGCTACTATGAGGGGTGTGGCAGAATATACAGATCTCGGACTCCGTGGTGGCCTTTATAGTACCTGATCCGGTAGTTGACAAATTATGTAGACTGCTGACGATGGTTTGTGCAAAAAGTGGAGACATACCAAGACAAACCAGTATTGCTACAAAAGCCATTGACCTACTGTAACTGTCATTATCTCTACTCATTTACAATTAATTTGAATACCTGAATCCGTGAATTATAAGTGTCCGTTACATAAATATTGTCACTCCTGTCTACATATATATCTGTAGGCAACCAAAAGTGACCATCTTCATGTCCCTGACTCCCAAAATTGTATAGGAAGTCCCCATTTCGATCAAATATCTGAACAGTATTAAACAAAGCATCTACAATATAGATATGTCCGTGGGAGTCTGTGGATATGCCTTTGGGTCTGGCAAAGTATCCACTGGCATCTCCAATTTTCCCAAATGCACTATTAAATGATCCGTCGTTATTTAAGATCTGGATACGAAAATTCATAGAGTCTACAACGTAAACCAGACCTGCTGCATCTATCCAGATAAAAGTAGGAAAATTAAATAACAAAGGACCTTTTCCTCTTTCTCCAATACGCTTAATCAATTCCCCATTTTCATTAAATATAGAAATGCGGTGGGCTGTTGTTTCCACAACCCAGAATTGTTTGTCTTGTGTTGACCAGGCAATTCCCGTGGGCTGCTGCAATACTATTGAACCCTGCACAAGTTCAGAGACCTTTCCTTTTTCTGACAATAGGAATACTTTACCTAAATAAGAATCGGTGAAAGCAATTCGTTCGCCGTCCAGACTGCACATCCCGACCAGAGAAGGAAAGACTTTGCGGGAACGGACAGCAGGGAACAGTTTTCCTTTTTTCATTTTATAGCCCCAAATAGTCTTGCTTTGTTGATCGAGAATTCTCAACTCTCCGTTTTTGAGGACCCAGACAGACATGGGATGCCCCAGGGTGTGATAGCTTTTACCTCCAAGAATAGTATTCAATAAACGGGAAGAAAAGTTGCCCTTTACAGATTCTTTGGATGAAATACTGCTGACCCATTTGACTTGCTTCTTTTCTGGTTCTTGTGCATAGCTATGCTGGACAGTTGCACAAAGGAACATTAGACAACAAAAGAAGAATACCATGTCGGTGAAAGCCTTTTTTGATTTCATCACAAAGTATGAAGTTGTGTTTATAAAGAATTCACTACCGGATACTTTTTAATGGGCTGTATAAAAGATCCCTGATAGTAAAACAAAATGAAGCATTTCCAAGCCTTTATAATATGACAAAAATCATCTTGAAATAAGGGAGATTTTTGTCACCAAAACAAGGACGATGAATTGATGAAAGTCATTGTCCACTACAATGGATGTCTAGACATTTGCCCTAAAGAAAGTTTAACATAAAACAAAAAAGAATTACTATGAAAAAGAAGATTGCATTCATCCTTATGTTAGTTGGTACGGGTGTCTTGGTTTACGGCCAGGGGATCACCGGCACAAAACATGATTTTTCCGCTGCTGGTTGGAACTCAACCGGGGAGATTTGCGTAGTTTGTCACACGCCTCACAATGCGGATATAACGGTTACCAATGCTCCATTGTGGAACCACGAAGTGACAACCGCAACTTTCCAGACCTACTCTTCATTTACTTTTGATGGTTCTGGTACTATCGGTCAGCCTGACGGGGTTTCAAAGCTTTGCCTGAGCTGCCATGACGGCACGATTGCACTCGAATCTTTTGGGGGTGCAACTGGATCGACGTTCATGACAGGGGATGCCCTGTTGGGTACAGATTTGAGGAATGACCACCCTGTATCGTTCACATTTGACGCTGCACTGGCAACAATAGATGGAGGCTTGTACGATCCTACCTCCGCTTTATCCGGCTTGGGTGGCACCATTGATGTTGACATGCTCCGGGGCGGTAAAGTTCAATGCGTATCTTGCCATGAACCCCATAACAAATATGGTCATGACAAGTTTTTAAGGAAGAGTAATGCCGGTAGCGCACTTTGTCTGACTTGCCACGACAAGTAATTCTTTGCGAAAAGCATGTAAGTAATAAGTGATTTCTCTGTGAAAAGTAAAAACCTATTATTGTTATAAACATCGAGTGATAAATGGATCAAGGAGTGTTTAACCGACACCAGACACCTTTTGTTCCACATTATGCAGGAGAAAACTAGTTGAAAAAGGGTATAAGTGAATCACACCTCTTCTTCAGGGTTTTCTTTGCCCAAAGTGTCATTTATCCTTGATTACCTACTTAGGATCGGAGCATTTTCTTTAGTTAAAAATACCAGGCTTTCTCTGGAATTAAATTTGGGGCGTGCAAATCCATTGATTCGCCTTACTTATTTTGATGAAAATTTTATCTCAGGGAAGGTCTGGTTTTGACAGTAGGTTTAACAATTTTGTTTAAAAGGCTACTACGTAGATAAATTCTTACAGGAGGGAGCATCATAGCAAAAATCACCAAACGGTTTCTAATGTAATACTCCCTCCTAAAAAGATTTTTTGCTTCCAGAGCCAGCCATTGAAGAATGATAACATGTTAGTCACCAACATTTATAATATTAAACATACTATTGGGATGAAAAAGATATTAAAGGTCTTATTTTTCCTGACCCTAGTATTATCTGCCTGTTCAGGCGCGCGCAAGATTCCCACCATTTCTGCTGAAAATATCAGAGTATATCCGGAGCCACCGGATAAACCACGAATCCAATATCTTACCAGTATCAGCAATTCAAAGGACATTGTTAAAAATAGGTCAGGGATGCATGAATTTGTTATGGGCAAAGAGAAAGACATCTCGGTATCAAAGCCCTATGGTATCGCCTTTGGGAATGACAAATTATATATATGTGACCTAGATATAAAAGGACTTCAGGTAATTGACCTAAAAGCTCAGTCATTCAAGTCGTTTGTACCTAAAGGTTTTGGGGCATTAAAAATGCCAGTGAATTGCTTTTTCGATAAAGAAGAGAACAAGTTATATGTCGCTGATAGCGAGCGAAAACAAATTGTGGTTTTTGATTCAACTTTACAATATGTGGCAAGCTTAGGAGGAGACTCTTCTATTGTCAAACCGGTTGATGTTGCTGTCCATGGTGAAAAAATATTTGTGTCCGATTCGAGAGGGAAAGCCATTCATGTGTATGATAAATCCTCCCTTGAATTGATTGATAAATTTCCCAAATTAGAAAAAGGGCAGGAGGGCTTTCTCTACATGCCCATGAATATTAATGTTACATCGGACAAGCTTTATGTAACCGACTTCGGGGAATTTATTGTTAAGACTTATTCGCATGAGGGCGAATATTTAGGTTCTATCGGAAGTTTTGGCAGAAACATCGGGCAGTTTGTACGGCCCAAAGGGATCGCAACAGACCGGGAGGATAATGTTTATGTGGTGGATGCTGCATTTGAAAATGTACAGGTTTTTAATGATGTAGGGGAACTTCTCTTGTTTTTTGGAGGGCCTTACAAGACCGCCGGGGATATGTGGCTGCCTGCAAATGTGATCATTGATTACGATCACAATGACTATTTCAAAGACTTTGTGTTTGAGGGTTTTGATCTGCAATACTTGATACTGGTCACCAACATGTTTGGACAGGATAAGGTCAATTTGTATGGATTCGTTTCTGAAAAAAAATGAACGCAAGGAATGCGATATTTTTAATAATCATTTTGATTATCACCGGTCTTCAATGTTGCAGCCCGACCAAAAGACACTTGCTTTTATCAACCTTCTTAGATGGAGTTCCTCCTTTGGATACATCTTCCCGATTGGTTTCACAAAATGTATTTAATGCAGCGATGGACACTTCAGCAAACACGACAGGATCCGCAAATGAGGTGGTAGGCATGAATGTACACCCACCCTTTCGAGACAGGCAGTGCCGGAAGTGCCATCAAGAATTCTCTAACAATCTTGTTAAACCATTGCCTTCCCTTTGTTTTCAATGCCATGAACCATTTTGGAACACTTATGAAAAACTTCATGGCCCGGTGATTTCAGGCCATTGCATAAAATGCCACAATCCCCATTGGACAGATAAAAAAAAGTTATTGTTACGGGCAGGCCAGGATATATGTTTTGAATGCCATAAACAAGACGCCATTCTGGCCAACTCAAAACATGAAACAATCGGAAACCGGAACTGTACGGATTGCCATTCCCCTCATGGTGGAAAAAACAATTTTATGCTCAAAGATGGAAGCTGTTATAACTGCCACGACTTGCACATGGATGAACCCGACCGCTTTAAACATGGGCCGGTACTCAGTTTCAATTGCTACGAATGCCATGGAACCCATTCTACAAAAACAGAACATAAACTGCTTCGGTCTGGCCAAGACATTTGCCTGAAATGCCACCAGTCAAAAGACATACTAGCCAACAAAGCTCATGAAACAATAGGGGAAACAATATGCACCGAATGCCATAACCCCCACCAAAGTGATCAAAAATACATGCTCATAATAAATAAAGTAGATGAGGATAAGTAAATCCATATCACTTGTTATTATACTGCTGTTGTCGCTTAAAACCATGGCACAGCAGGAGCGCTTTTTCGGCATTCGGTCTTATAGCGGGGAAATAGGTATTTCGACATTATTTAAAAAACAGCAGAGTATATCTCCGGCCATCACTGATTATCAGGAATCAACCACTGTTTCGGGAGGGTTATTACTCAATGCCCAATCCTATGTATGGACACCGAAATTCTTTCTCTTTGATGTAAGTGCCGGTTATAATCCGGTGAGTGGGCAAAATATGTTCCTCGTAACCCCGGACAGAAATGAAGTCAGGACTTTAAAGAGACTTGTGCTAAGGGCGACATTCCTGGAAGATAAGCCCATATCCCTCCATCTGTTCAAAAACTATAATGAAAATTTCACCAAAAGAGACCTCTTGACTGATGTCAAGAATATGGGGGATGCCATGGGTGCTTCGCTAAAAATCAGCAATAGGTTGTCGCCCATAGTGGTAGATTACCGGGAGAACAACTGGAAGCAGGAAGAAATTGAGAAAGACAGGGTTTCCAATAATACCCACCGTGCACTTTGGGTAAAGACCGAAAGATCATTTTCCCAAACAAATAGGCTGACTCTGGACTATCACCACAATGAATACAAATATCATGGGTTTGAACTGACTAAGACCAATAATACGAATGACATGGTTGACATCAATCATTCGTTCTTTTTCGACACCCTGAAGACTCAAGGGCTTAGGTCAAAAGTTAATTTTATTGATCAAAGGGGGAATCAGTCTTTCCAAAGAGCGCAAGTTTTTGAAAGCGTGAATTTAAACCTGCCATCAAACTTTAACCTAACTGGCAATTATCAATATTCCAGAAATGTACGACCTGTTTCCACTCTGAATATGCACACGGCAAAGGCGCAAGTGAATCACCAGCTGTATGCTAGCTTGAAGTCGAGTGTTTATGTTGAATACACCAAAATCAAACAAACAGCTTTTGATGAAAGGGATTTCAGGTTTAGTGGATCCCTAAGATATACCAAACGGATATTGGGGGGGAATACCCTGAACATCAATTATAGTTATTTCAGGCTCGGACAGAAGGTTGATCGAAAACAGGTAATGCCCCATGTTTTCGATGAGGAAGTTACCATTTCCGATAACGAGATTGTCCTGATCGATAATCCATTTGTTGATCTGAACACAGTTGTTGTGACCGATCTTACCGGGGTAACTCGATACCTCCCAAACATAGATTATCTCCTATTCGAAAGCGGGGAATTTGTTGAAATCCAGCGTATTCCCGGAGGACTGATTGCGGAAGGCAGCATCGTTCTGGTAGATTATGTTCATCAGCAAAATGCAGATCATCGTTTTGCGCTGATCCGCCATTCCGTAGAAACAGAGGTAATTTTATTTAACCGTTTGATAAGGTTATATGCACGGGCAAGCAAACAAAAATATAACCATATTGAGTCCTCTGGATTGGTGGGGTTGAGACCTTTCCGTGATTTAAATTATGGGGCAATTTTCAATTATGGCTTTTTAACTGGGGAAATAGAATACCGGCTATTCGATAGCAGTATTGGGCCGTACAGGATGTTGGGCTATCAACTACAGGCTTCCGAAACTTTGGCGAAAAGGCTGCTCTTTTCCTTGATCGCCAGCCGGAAAAAATTTCAAAGGCTCGATCAGGAAAGCACGGAGTTTTATATGGACGTGTATGGGGGGTTAACCTATAAAATCAATCCAAGGTCGAAGGTAGATGTCAACATTGGATACCGAAACCAACAAGGAAGGCTACTTGATCTAGACCTGTTCACGGCCCGGCTTCAGTATTCGGTTTCCTTTCGGTTGATATCAATGAATGTTGGTGGTTCAATATACAGGAGGGATTACCTGGAAGAAGCCATAGACTACAATAATTTTTATGTCCAGTTAATGAGAAGGTTCTAAATCAAAAGCAATGGAAATTTTGGTTTTTTTATATACGGTGTTATCCATTTTTGCTGAACCTGCTGAAAAGGTTGCGGAACCTTCTATCCCTGCTATAAATCTAACTTATCAAGTGCAAACGGATTCGACAAATATGAAATGCTTGGAATGTCATGGCGACCTGATGCAGCATAAAGTGAAACATTTGTCAGCGGTGCTGGATTGCAAAAACTGCCATGAGCCTACGACTGCAAGCCATCCCGGGAATTCAGCTGGTTTTGCACTTAAAGACAAAGTCCCCCAATTGTGTTTCACTTGCCACGCCCATATACCCAAGGGCAAGCATGTGCATCCACCTGTTCAGGAAGGCCGCTGCCTTGACTGTCATAACCCGCACAGCTCTCCCAATAAAAGGCTATGGCACACGCCAACTTCGGCGGAACTGTGCCTGACCTGCCATAAAGAAAAACTGAATCTGGAAAGTAAGAATATGCTTCACAAACCGGTGGAGCAAGGTCAGTGCCATGATTGCCACAATCCGCATTCTACCGATACCGAGAAGTTCTTGAAAAAAGACGTTCCCCGGCTTTGCATGAAATGCCATAAGGACAAGCGGAAGATGTTGAAAATGGATCATGTCCATCCGCCCTTTGCTACAGATTGTCGTATTTGCCACGATCCACATGGCTCAAAAGAAGCGAACCTCCGCAGAATGGAGATCATTCCTTTGTGTACTATGTGCCATCCTTTGATAGGCATGAAGTTGAGAAAATCTTCTGTGGTACACCAAGCGGTAAATATCGAAAAGAATTGCGTCAACTGTCACTCGCCCCACGCATCTCCGCATGACAAACAATTGCTGGGTGAAGTAAAAGAGGTCTGCCTCAAATGCCACGACAAAACCATTGCCGGTGCAGCGAGGGAAATCCCAAGTATCGGTGATATGATTAAGGAGGGTAACCGGGTGCATCCCGCCATAGATTCCTTCGGCTGTGCGGCGTGCCACGACCCTCATGGCGCAGATAAAGACCGCTTACTGCTTCAGGAATTTTCCATTCATGAATACGTGCCGGGCAAAAAGGAAAGCTTTGAGCTTTGTTTCAAATGCCATGATGAGAAGCTCTTTGACGATCAGTTCACAACAACCGCCACCAATTTCAGGATAGGAGATAAGAATCTGCACTTTGTCCATGTCAACAGGGAGGAAAAAGGAAGGAACTGCAAGCTTTGTCACAACGTACACGGATCGCCCAATAATCACCTGATCCATGAAAAAAGCCAATTTGGAAGATGGGAAATGCCCTTAAACTACAATCATCGGGAGGATGGTGGTTCCTGCCTGCCTGGTTGTCATGAACAGCGGAGTTATTCCCGGTCTCCACCCATAGATGCAGGGCAGTGAATTCTGACCGGTGTTGAAAGTTCAAATATTAGTGACTTGAACCATAAATCATTAATAATTTTTTTAACAATTTAAAACAACAATAAAATGAAAAGGAAATTCAAAATCATCGTAATCCCCGCGCTCATGTTGATGGGATTATTCGCTTTCACCGATGGGGACTTTGTCACGACGAACCCCGCCGAGATTGCAGGAGAGCCATGGTTGGCACCATCCGAAGCTAACGATATTCAAAATCCGTTAGAGATTGACGAGTACACGCTGGAGGACGGTATGGATATTTACTCCGTCAATTGCCTGTCCTGTCATGGGGAAAAAGGGGATGGAGATACGCCCATTGCTGCTGCGTTGGATCCCAAGCCCAAAAACTTTAAGGATCCCTCATTTATAGAGCAGTCAGATGGAGCTATTTACTGGAAGATCACTACCGGAAGAGGGTTAATGGTATCCTTCAAGGACGTTTTAAGTGAAGAAGAAATCTGGTCAGCTGTTGTTTATATAAAATCATTGTCAAAAGGCTGATAATTCAAAATCAGTCAACCTGCTAATTACAGGCCCGTTTGGATAACATCTGGGCGGGTCTGTATTTTTTAAATCAGGCTCGGGCGCAAAAGCCCATTTACAAGCCTCAAGGAGATCATGGTTACTGGATTTTTGATATGAACCAAATGTTTAACCACCTTCTATTTAATAGCCATGACATGTATGTCATGAATAACCAAAATATATTATGAGGTATCTAAGATTTTTGTTCTCAGGAGCCTTCATGGGCATTTTGCTCATTTTATTTGCTGCAGCGATTGGCTACGCTACTTTTGTTGAAAATGATTATGATGCCGTAACGGCTAAAATGGTAGTGTACAATGCCAAGTGGTTTGAAGCATTGATGGGTTTGATGGTGGTTAATTTCGCTGGGATGATTTTTACATATAAGCTTTATGTATTAAAAAAATTAAACATTCTTATCATCCACCTTGCTTTTGTTTTTATTATCATAGGGGCTGCCATAACCCGTTATATTGGGCTTGAAGGCCAAATGCACATTCGGAACGGCCAGACTATTGACCAGTTTCTCTCGGCTGATGAATATTTGAAGGTTCGCTTGGAAAAGGACGGTGCAATAAAAGAAATAGAAGGGAAAGTCATGTTCTCCTCTAAAAAGGAAAATCTTTATTCCGCTTCCGTAGATTTTGAAGGAAAGCCGTATCAGATTTCGGTTCAAAAATATCTCCCTAATGCAGTACAGACTGTTGTACCTGTTAACATGGGTGTTCCTTATATTAAAATGGTAGTGGGTAGTCAAGCTGGCAGGCATGAGACCTACATCAAACACGGTGAACAAAGGGATTTGTACGGCACCATTTTCAGTTTTGGGGATACGGTCATTGCTGGTCAGGTCAATATCATATTGCAGGACAGCCAACTGTTTGTCAATGCCCCAGATACACTGACCACAAGCCCAATGGACGGAAGCCAAAAGCAGATTTTTGAGGCAAATAAAACAGTGCCTGTGAAACTTATGAATGTTCATTCGATGGGAAACAGCCCCTTTGTTATCACAGAATTTATCGAAAATGGTTTTATGAACTACACCCAGGCCACTGATGAAAAGCAGCAGGGAATACCCATCATCAAGATGGAAATCAATAACATGATCATGCGTATCCCGAAAGGGGTTGAAAAAACCCGCGATATTGAAGGCACGAAAGCCACGGTGTACGTTGGCAGCAAATTACTTGATCTCCCTTTTGCCCTTCATTTGAACCAATTTGAAATGGAACGCTACCCCGGCTCTAACAGCCCCTCTTCCTATGCCAGTCACGTTACTGTAGTGGATGATGAACTGCGGGAAACATTTGATTTCAAAATATTCATGAACAACATCCTCAATTACCGAGGGTACAGGTTCTTCCAATCATCGTATGACCAGGATGAGCAGGGTACTATACTTTCGGTCAACCATGACTTCTGGGGCACCTTGGTCACTTATTTTGGGTATGCACTTTTGTTCGGTAGTCTTATCGCTTCGTTTTTCACCCGGAACAATCGATTTGCATCACTTACCCAACAACTGAAGACGATCCACTTACAAAGGAAAAAAACAATGGCATCCATTGCCGTGCTGGGGCTGATTATAGCTTTTACAAATCAGGCCATTGGGAATAATATATTAGATGGATATATCGATAAGGTACATGCAGAATCATTTGGGACATTGTTGACCCAAGACATTGAAGGTAGAATTGAACCAGTAAATACCGCAGCGGCAAAGGTGCTTATGAAAATTTACAAAAAAACAACATTCAATGGGTTGTCTGCAGATCAGATATTCTTGGGATTTGTATCAGACCCTGATAAATGGCGCTCCGAGCCAATCATAAAGGTAAGTGATCCCGCCTTGCGGAGTATTTTGGGCATGTTGGAAGACCATGCCCGGTTTTCAGATTTTATTGATAAAAACGGGAAGTATAAAATAATGGAATATGTAGATCTTGCCTATCAGAAAAAGCCGGCACTGCGCTCGACATTTGACAAAGAAATTATTAACGTGGACGAGCGGGCGAATGTAATGTACAAAGCGCTCAATGGCGATTTTATTAATATTTTCCCACTTCAGAATGATCCAAATAATAAATGGATCACACCGCCTGAATTTCACAGGCTGTCCGGCCACGGTACTCCCGATGGTGATATGTTCGAGCATTATATGCTTGCATTAAATGATGCAAAAGTGACTGGGGATTATTCCGATGCTGCCTCACTTTTAGAAATAATAAGGAATTATCAGCAAGAAAACGGGAATGAGATCATCCCCTCGGAGACAAAAATTAAATTGGAACTATTTTATAACAAGGCGAATATATTCCAACGCCTTTTTCCATTTTACCTGACGGTCGGCCTTATTCTGGTAGTATTGTTTTTTCTCCAAATATTTAATGTTTCGCTGCAGTTTCGTTTGGTGGGGAAAGTTCTCGTTGCAATATTGTTGGCGGCATTTCTCTTCCACACCTATGGACTGGGCCTACGTTGGTATCTGTCCGGCCACGCCCCCTGGAGCAATGGGTATGAATCAATGATCTACATTTCCTGGGCTACCATGCTCGCTGGGTTCTTGTTTATGAAACGGTCTCGGGTTACCCTTGCGATTACCTCTGTGCTAGCGGGGATTACTTTATTGACCGCTCATATGAGTTGGATGAACCCAGAGATCACAAACCTTGTCCCGGTGCTGAAATCACACTGGCTGACCATCCATGTGGCCACTATTACTGGCAGTTACGGTTTTCTCGGACTGGGTTGCTTGATGGGGTTTCTGAACATGCTGCTGATGATTTTTCGGAACAAGCAAAACGAGCTTCAGGTCAACCTGATGTTGCATGAGCTAACGCTTATTGTTGAAATATCTCTGATTGTCGGATTGGTGTTGTTGATTATCGGCAATTTCCTTGGAGGGATATGGGCAAATGAATCATGGGGCAGATATTGGGGTTGGGATCCTAAAGAATCCTGGACACTGGTTTCAGTAATTGTTTACTCTTTTGTACTGCATTTGAAATTGATACCCTCGCTTAGAAGTAACTTTTCCTTTAACCTGCTTGCAGTACTTAGCTTTGGGTGTGTCCTGATGACCTATTTCGGTGTGAACTATTACCTGACAGGTTTACACTCATATGCAAATGGAGACCCTGTTCCGATACCAACATTTGTGTATTATACATTGGCCGTCATTGCATCGGTAGCTGTATTGGCGGGGTTAAAAGAGCATTCTCACCGGTCATTAAATGAGCAGACCTTACAGAAAAAGCCACTGATAATATGATTGGCCAAAAAAGAATAATAATCGGTATGCGCCAATAGGTGTAAATGATCACGAAAAGGATACCATCAGGGGCCCGCAGGTTCGAATCCTGCCACCCCGACCTGATTATCAAGGAGTTACGAATGAAGTTTCGTAGCTCCTTTTTTTATTGTCCGACTGCTTGTTCTGATAGATTCCCCGACCCACAAATAGAAACCAACTCCCAAATTCCGTCAACCCCATTTCACCCTACACTATTTCATCAACTGTACATCCCCCTTCACCATTTCTGTGCTGCCGTCCACAAATTCCAGCACGGCAAAGTAGGCAAAGACAGCAGGGTTCATTGGCTTGCCACGGTAAGAACCGTCCCAGCCAAAAGAGAGATCATTGGGCGGCAGGTTGAAGTAGGAAAAAACAGGATCGCCCCAACGGTCGAAAATGTGGAACTCCAAGATTCGGACGAGGTGCGGCCCACCAAAAATCGTGAAATGGTCGTTGATGCCGTCGAAGTTTGGACTGAAAGCATTGGGGATGTAGTATCGGAAGTCTTTATTTACCACGACCTGAATTGCATCGCTGGCCATGCAGCCCAATGTGTCAATGACAGTGACGGTATAAGTGCTGGTAGCAATAGGGCCCACGGTCACATTGGGGCAACCCGGACAGTCAACTCCTTCCCAGTAGATCGAATCGAGCAGGGAGAACGGCACGTTTGTGAGAAGTTGGAACGTAAGGGAATCGCCATACTGTATGCTCGCATCCTGCCCTAGCGAAGCTGTCAGTTCAGTATATGGATTGATGAAAATATACGATGACGCGGTACAACCATTAGCATCTTCCACTTCTATCAGATTATTTCCAGAAGTTAATCCTTCAAATACGGGATTACCCTGCCAGTCATTTCCGTTCAGTGAATATCGGTATGGCTCGCTCCCGCCTTCCACCTGGCCGATGGCGATGGCTCCCAGCCCGTCGGTGAAGCAGTCCGGGTGAGCCACCGACAGGTTGAACTGAATGCTGTCTGGGCTTTCCAGCAAGACAGAATCAATCGCCAGACAGCCCTCTGCGCCCGTTACAGTAACGGAATGCCAGCCTTCACCCAGGTCATCGGCTTGTGCGTTTTGACTGCCGTTCGACCAACTATACGAATATTGTGGAAGCCCTCCGCTCAGTACTGTCACAGAAGCTGCCCCATCGGCAGAACCATGGCACGATATGCCATAACCATTAAAATCGGAGCTTAATTGGAGGTCAATCTGTAAAGGGTTGGGTTGAAATATAACAGCACTCAAAGTGGTCATCAGACCATTGGGATCTAATATCTCGAAGGTATATGTTCCCGGCAGCAAACCACTGACTTCCTGTGGTAATCCACTTTGATTAATGATCCCCGAACCTGTATTTCCATTTTGATCCGTCCAGGTGTAGTCATAAGGTGGCATGCCATCGAGAAAAGTCAACCAAAGATTGCCTGCTGTTTCCTGACATCCGATCGTATCTCCCTGAATCAGCGCATTCAACTGGCATTGGGCGGCAGGGAGCAAATTGGTTTGCTCGAAAACGATGCTATCGCAGCCGTATTGATTATTAAGCATTGTAAAGACAAGTCCTGTGTCTGCGGGCAAGCAGCTTCCAAAAAAGAGCCAGGTGGTGTCAATTGGCAATTGTGCAGTATTTGTTATGACGAGACTGTCGCAGCCAAAAACATTGGTCATAATTATTTCAGTGGTGCCCACCTGATTGGGATTACAACTAAAAGCCTGCAAGACTGTCGTATCGGAAGGCAACAAAGTGGTAGTTGTAATTACAAGGCTGTCACAGCCAGACATGTTTTGCTGGGCAACCTCCTCTACTCCAGCTTCGGCGGGATCACAGGTTTCGGCAATTAGCAGGGTTGTATCTGGCGGACTAAATATTGTTGTGGTAATGATCAGACTATCGCAGCCATATTGGTTGAGAAGTATCTCCTCGCTTTGCCCTGCCTGGTCAATATCACATGAAATGGCCTGCAGGTTAGTAGTATCTGATGGCAATAAGGATATCGTCGTGACCAGCAGGCTATCGCAGCCATATTGATTGACGAGCAATTCTTCCGAGATGCCAATGTTTGCCGGATCGCAGGTTTGGGCAAAGACTAGTACGGTATCGGATGGCAAGAGGGTAGTTGTTATAGTCACGACACTGTCGCAACCATCCGAACTCATTAGTATTTCCACAAACACGCCCGCTTCGACAGGAGAACAAGTGGTATTTCCAACCTGGGTGGAATCGGCCTGAGCGAAGCTAGTGGTGATAACCAGAAGGCTATCGCAACCGAACTGATTCGTCAGCAGCACCTCTTCTGTGCCAGCCTGGTTTAGATCGCAGCTAGTTTGAAAAAGGGCCGTTGTGTCTGAAGATAGCAGGCCAATGGTGGTAATGAGAATGCTATCACAACCAAAACTATTTGACAAAACTTCCTCAAAAACCCCCACTTCTACTGGGTTACAGCTTTCTGAAAAGATTAGTGTGGTATCAGGCGGAATAAAGGTCGTATTGGTGATAATTAAGCTGTCGCAGCCCTCCTGATTTGACAACAATTCTTCGCTTTGTCCCCCTTGGTTAATATCGCAGGTAGAATCCTCTAGGTAGGTGGTATCGGATAGCAAAAGGTCAACCATAGTTATAACGAGGCTATCACAACCATCACTTCCAGTGTACAAATCTTCGAACACACCTACCGCTAACAGATCACAGGAGTTATCGAAAAGGTAGGTCGTGTCAACCAAAATAAATTCGGTAGTGGTGATCACCAGACTATCGCAGCCAAAACTATTTGTAAAAACCTCTTCTGTGACGCCGGTATTAGCTGGGTCACAACTTTGTTCAAAAACATTAACGGTATCGACAGGAAGTAGGGCGGTAGTGGTTGTCACCAAGCTATCGCAACCGGATTGATTTGTCAGCAATTGCACCACGGTTCCTGTATCCTGAGGAAAACAACTGTACTCTTGGAAGAACAGGCTATCCGAAGGCAGGAGCGTCACAGTCTCGATCTCCACGCTGTCACAGCCAAACTGATTGGTAAAAGTCAGGGAAAAGATACCGGTATCCTGTGGATTACAAGATTGGTTAAATAGTAATACAGAATCCGACTCACTGAAACTGACTGTCAAGATTTCTATACTGTCACAGCCATATTGGTTAACGAATTCTTGGACAAATATTCCTGTATCGGCTGGGTTACAACTTGCTTGGAAAAGCAGAATACTGTCAGCAGGGAACTCTGTGACATCATGCGATGTCATCCCAATACAGTCATCGGCGTTGGTGACGGTCACCGAGTAGGTGCCCTCCATGGAAGTGGCGATGGTTTGGACGGGAGATCCAGTTGACCACAGATAAGAATCAAAGCCCGGCCCGGCATCCAGTAAAATGGGGTCTCCAGAGCAGACATTGGTTGGTCCAGTGATCGTAGGAAAAGGGTTGGACACAGGATCTACGACTGTAAAATCGAAGCCAGTGCAACCGAAACTATTAGTAACGGTCACCGAATAAGCACCGAACTGGGAAATGTCAATGGCCTGAGAATTGTCTCCAGTTGACCACTGATAAAAATCGAAACCTGGTCCGGCATCCAAAGTGATCGTATCGTAGAAAATGCAAATAGTTGCGGGACCCATGATTTCCGGCATTGGAACAGGGTTTTCAGTTAGGATTGTACTTGCAGTGCCTGTACATCCGGAAGCATTTGTTACCGTTACAATATATTCACCAGGGGTTGCAACAATGATGGGCGAACCAGTGCTGCCATTCGACCAAACATAAGAAGCATAGAAACCATTAACACCCAATTCAACAATCTCACCAGCGCAGAATTCAGGTGGGCCATAGATAGATGGCTCAGGGCTAGGGCTTTCAGCCTCAATCAAATAGGATTCCGTTTGAGAGCAACCATTCAAGTCGGTAATGGTGACGTCATAAGTGCCAGGGTCAAGCCCGAAGAGATCCTCAGTTACGTTGCCATTTGACCATTGAAAGGTTGGAACAGCAGCACAGTCTGTGCTCAGGTCAATAGAACCATCCGTACTGTTCTCACAGGTAGCATTTTGAGTGATACCACTAAATTCAAAGGCCTCTTCACAGCATACTGTGCCCTCGCAGTTGATCGTGATCGGGCAATTTAGGTTAGGCATATTGATATAGGTGGCGCCAGTCGGGACTCCAAACACTAGAGAAAATGTATTTATTCCGCTATTTATGTTGGGGTTGATGGTAAACGCATCACCACAACCGACACCACCGACTATTCCACCGTCCGTACAACAGGCAGCCCAATTGAAATTACCTGTGATAGTTGGAGGCCCACCCGCTAGTTCACCCGCATCATCGGAAAAATCAACTGTAGCGGTACCTGGTAGGCAGTTTATATTAATTTCGGCGTTGCCTCCAGAGCCATCATTGGCAGCATCTAGGATTATGATAAGACTTGTGTTTCCCGTGGTCACATCTTCATGAATCATGATCAGCATGGTTTCTGACATTTCCAGGCCGGTATTTGCAGACGCATTATCTGGATTGCCATAACTGTAAAAATTGACAGCAGAGCTGTTTGTACTCATAAAGGGAAGGGGTGAGGTAAAACTACCCTGGGTAACGGTACAGTTGCATGGAAGCGCAGGTAGGCTGGCCACCTCCGCAACGGGTTCGGCCACCTCAGTGTCGGGCAGGAAGAACACTTCCTCAGTATCGGGCAGGAGGAGATATAAAGGAAGAAACACAACAGGAAGTAGGTACAATAAATGCGTAAAGGGTTTTGTCATAGTGCAATAGCTTTTGCTTTTGGCTTCCCAAGGCAGCTCATTTTTTATCGGGGGTCAAGATAGGCAATTTTTTTTTTTGAGCCATCCTGTCTGAAAAGTTCCCAGTTTTTTATGCGCTAATTTTTCTGGTGTGTTCGGCGAAAAAGTGTACGGATCATACCTGTTGGTGGGAGGGATGCAGGTCTGGATACTGCCTCTCCGGGCTCGTTGTCAATGAGATGCAAGTTATTTTGGGGCTCCTTTTTTATTTACAAGTTCACGCCATTCTGGGTGCGATCGAATCAAAGCGTTTGGATTAGAAAGAGGTGACACCTTTTTGGAAAGGTGTCACCTCTGGGTCGCAATCCTGCCTTAGTCGGAGATGGGTTTAGAGAAATATTGTGTAAGATGGATGAAAATCTGTACAATTTCGCCAACCTCGCCACTTCAAATCTCATTGTAAAACCAAATATAAAAACGATAGGAATAATATTCCAATTCTAACGAAGGGTAATCATCAAGGTTGAAAGGAATACCTCCTAACTCACAAATCTTTTTTTTATCGTTATAGGTTCCTACGTATTTTTTCAGCTCTCTTTTTCTTGCAGTAGGCCGATTGTCCTTATTCAATCCATATAAATCAATTGTGATGGCAGCTCTTTTATTCTGCTCATCATTTTGGCTGGATCTTGGTTGGAGTGTGCCTTCCTTAAAATTGATGTCAAAATATTGTTCAAACTCATAACCAGGTTCGTCAGGTTTAAGCAATAAAATATCATATTTTCCCAACTTGTAAGATTGACATTGGTCGCAGCATAAAAACAGGTTCTCCCAGGAAAAGGCAAGATGGGGGAATTTTTCCTTTGACTTTGGACGGAAATGCTCAACAGTAGGCCTTATTTCACCCTTGGATACAGGAAGAATATCACAGAAACAACAATGATTGGCAGTAAGCTTGCTCAATTCCATTACTAATCCTTCTTGCTTATCATGCCAATTAAAATTACCAGATTTTATGTACATGGCCATGTTTTCTCCCCCAAGAGCTTCTAAATCAGCCTCCGATATAATTAGGATTGCGACTTGTTCGCTTGCGGCATCTGTACCCCCGTTCAAAAAACGGCTTCTAAATCAGCCTCCGATATAATTAGGATTGCGACTGGCCGGCCATGTATTTATATTGTTGGTTCAGCTTTTCTAAACCGTTCTGCGGTTAGGCCAAGCAGGGTTGCTTTTTTGGCGAGTATTTTTTTGATGCTAATTTGCTTGATAATGCCTTACCTTTGTTAGGTGCTAATCTTCCAACCACTTACAGTTATCGTTTTATGACCAGAGCAATCAAAATGCCCCTGCGCTCCTTGAAACCCGAGATGGTGAGCGATTTCCAGGAGATGTACCCAGGTGCGGTGATCAGCATTGAGGTGCCGGAAAACAAAAAGGAACGGGCATTGGGCGATGCGGAATTCTGGGAGGCCATCTCCCTTTTGGACTGGACAAAGGAAGGGGATGACGGACAGGTGGTGCAGGCTGCCGTGGCGGCATTGGCCAACCGGCCGGTGCGGCATATCATTGAATTTGAGGACATCCTTTCCGAAAAACTATATGCACTCGACCGGGCCGATATTGCCTCGCAAACGGTCGCTGAGCTTGGCCTGCTCTCGGTGGACGGCTTTTTGTACGACCGCTGTGCCGTGGTGGCCAACGGCAAAGAGGTTTACGGTGCCGTGCTGCACGATCCTGCAAAAATGCCAAAAGGCGTTGCCTTTGGTGCGCTTCTGCGGCTCGCCAACGAGGCCTACCAGCTGAAGACCGGTCGGGAGATGCATTTCCGCCCCCAGTACAGTTACGAAACCTACAGCAACAAAGAAGGCTGGCCTTCCTAAACACCTCCCCCGACCATGTCCGCCCACGGCAATTCACACCAGAACAAAAACCCCTACCACCTTTACGGTATCTTCGAGCACAAGACCGATGATGTCTTCAAATATGGCATCAGCGACGGCCCCATCGGAAAGGACGGCCTTTCCTACCGTGTCCGCAGCCAATTGCGGTTTGCCAACCTGGCCACGGGCTTTATCAAGTTTTTCGCAAAGATCATTTTAAGGAACATAGCGGGAAGGAAAGAAGCGGAACGCATCGAAAGAGAACATATCAATGCCCATGAAAAGGAGCATGGCGTAAAGCCTCCCGGCAACCTGAGGTAGATAATGGGCGTCTCGGATTGCTTTTTTTTCTGTTCTGGAAAAGCCAATAATATTATGGATGACTTGTCGGTGACTACGATTTTCCAAATCCCTTTTCCCTAACACAATTTGGCGAAAACATTGTCCTATCTTTACCCATCAAAAATAAAAAATGTCATTGAATACAAATATGGTATTATCCAATTCACCTGCGATCGATAAGATAGGAGTAGAAGAAAGGGTGGCTCGTTTATCTAGTAGGAGCATCAAAAAAGATTCGAAAGAGCAGGCTTTGAAATTGGCTTTGAGCATGATCGACTTAACTACCCTTGAGGGGAGTGATACGCCGGGCAAAGTGCGGCAATTATGTTATAAAGCTGCTCACCTGCACGATGCATATCCGGCCTTGCCAACTGTGGCAGCCGTATGTGTTTATCCTTCATTGGTAAAAACCGCCAAAGAGGCCCTCGGCGGCACTAACATCAACGTGGCCTCCGTAGCAACTGCTTTTCCAAGTGGACAAGCTTCGATGGAAGTGAAAATTGAGGACACGAAATTTGCCGTAAATGAGGGGGCAGATGAAGTGGATATGGTTATTTCGCGGGGCAAATTTTTAAAAGGCGAATACAGTTTTGTGTTTGATGAAATCGCAGCTATCAAAGAAGCTTGCGGAGCAGCGCATCTCAAAGTCATCCTCGAAACAGGTGAATTGGGTACCCTCGACCAGGTACGTAAAGCCAGCGACATCGCAATGATGGCTGGAGGCGATTTTATTAAAACCTCCACTGGCAAGGTCTCGCCAGCGGCGACCATGCCCGTGACCCTGGTCATGTTGGAAGCTATCCGGGATTTTTATTATCAAACTGGCAAAATGATCGGAATGAAACCTGCTGGCGGCATCCGGAAAGCCAAACAGTCCATTCAGTATTTGGTCATGGTAAAGGAAACTTTAGGAAACGCATGGTTGACGAATGAGTACTTCAGGTTCGGTGCGAGCAGCTTGGCGAACGATATATTGATGCAGCTTCTAAAATTAAAGACTGGGGTATATCAGTCCATGGATTATTTTTCAAAAGACTAACTTTTGAGAATTGAGAATTGAGAACGAAAAATGGGAAATGGGAAAATCTGATTGGTGGAATTGAAATTACCTAATTGATTGTTAAATAGAAGATTACAGATATTTATTAAACTGGCATTTCATTCTCAATTCTCAATTTTTCAATTCTCAATTTGGCAAAGCCACCGTTTTATGTCAAACAATACCGCAACAAAACTCAATTTTAAAAATACCCTTTTGGAATATGCCCCTGCTCCTGAAAGCAAGGATCATATTGAATTGAAAAAGAAATATGAACTGTTTATTGGGGGCAAATTTGTTAAGCCCAAGCAGGGCAAATATTTTGAAACGCTCAATCCGGCAACCGGTAAAAAAATTGCAGACATTGCAGAAGGCACGAAAGAAGACGTGGACAAAGCGGTAAAGGCCGCCCGAACTGCTTATGATAAATACTGGTCGAAATTGTCGCCTAAAGATCGGGGAAAGTACGTCTACCGCATCGCTCGGATGATCCAAGAACGGGCCAAAGAATTTGCCGTGATTGAAAGTCTTGACGGGGGCAAGCCTATCAGGGAATCAAAGCAGGTGGACGTTCCGCTGGCAGCCGCTCATTTTTTTTACTACGCAGGCTGGGCGGATAAATTGGATTATGCGTTTCCAAACAGGCAACCAAAACCTTTGGGCGTGGCAGGACAGATTGTACCCTGGAATTTCCCCTTGCTCATGGCTGCCTGGAAATTGGCTCCTGCTCTCGCTACTGGAAATACGGTCATTTTAAAACCGGCGGAGACGACTCCCCTAACCGCATTGAAATTGGCCGAGTTGATTCAGGAGGCTGACTTGCCGCCCGGCGTGGTGAATATCGTGACAGGGGCTGGCAAAACGGGGGCTGATTTGGTCAGCCATCCCGATATTGATAAAATCGCTTTTACCGGCTCAACGCAAGTTGGGAAACTCATCCAAAAAACTATAGCAGGTTCTCGCAAAAAAGCAACACTCGAACTTGGGGGCAAGGCTGCCAACATCATCTTCGAAGATGCTGCCATTGACCAGGCAGTGGAGGGTATCATCAATGGTATTTACTTCAACCAAGGGCATGTTTGCTGTGCGGGATCACGATTGTTCGTTCAGGAAAGTATCGAAGAGGTGGTTATCCAGAAACTCAAAGACCGCATGGAAACGCTTATCGTGGGAGACCCGCTCGATAAGAATACTGATATTGGAGCCATCAATTCCAGTGGCCAACTTGACACGATCAACAAATACATCGAATTAGGGAAAAAAGAAGGGGCAGCATTTTACGAAAGTTCCTGTGCTCTACCTAAAAACGGAGGCTATTGGTGCCGACCGACTTTGTTTTTGAATTGTTCGCAATCGCACCGTATTGTTCAAGAAGAAATATTCGGCCCTGTGCTCGCTGTACAATCATTCCGAACGGTTGAAGAAGTTTTGGAAAAAGCCAACAACACTTATTACGGACTTTCTGCCGGTGTGTGGACAGACAAAGGTTCTAAAATATTTAACCTGACGACCAAGCTGCGGGCGGGCGTTATTTGGGCAAATACTTATAATAAATTTGACCCAACATCTCCATTTGGAGGATATAAAGAAAGTGGTTTTGGAAGGGAAGGGGGGCTGCATGGCTTGTCGGCTTATTTGAAATTGATGTAGTACGAATCTCCAGATTCGTATAGTTTTAGTCCATGTGAATCTGAAGGTTCGAGCTACATTAAATCAATTTGTTAATAATGAAAAAAGTAAAAGATAGTAATACTGGTTTAGGCAATGGCACACCTGCTGCCCAAACTGAGAAAAATGGCGCTGAGGGCATTTCTACTCATCTCGCTGTGCCCAAAACGTACAAACTTTACATCGGGGGTAAATTTCCCCGAACTGAATCTGGGCGTTTTTACAAGTTAAAAAGTATAGATGGGAAATTGATGGCAAACGTCTGCCAAGGGTCCCGCAAGGATTTCCGCATGGCGGTGGTCGCGGCTCGTTCCGCACAATCAGGCTGGGCCAAACGATCAGCTTATAACCGCAGCCAAATCCTTTACCGTATTGCCGAAATGTTGGAAGGCCGAAAAACCCAATTTAAGGAAGAATTGCAATGGCTTGGTGTCTCAGAAGCAGAAGCAGAATCAGAGGTCGTTGCCTCGATCGACCGCCTTGTTTATTACGCAGGATGGGCAGATAAATACCAACAGGTGTTTAGTGCTGTAAATCCAGTTGCTTCTTCTCATTTCAATTTCTCTGTTTTGGAACCGATGGGCGTAGTTTCCGTTATTGCGCCAGAAAAGCATGGTTTGTTAGGATTGTTATCTGCCACTATTCCTTCCATTTGTGGAGGAAATACAGTCGTCGTTTTGGCTTCACATAGCCAACCTACCATTGCCATTTCGCTGGCAGAAGTGCTGCACACCTCTGACCTGCCAGGTGGAGTGCTCAATATTCTAACGGGTTTTCGAAATGAATTGATCGGGCATTTTTCTACTCACAAAGATGTGAATGCCATGATCTTTTGTGGACAGGAAGAAAAAGACCTAGTTACAATTCAAGAAAATTCGATTGAAAACCTCAAGAGGGTAGTGGACTATCAAAATGAAGATTGGATTGCTGAAGATGCACAAAGCCCATATTTTATTAGCGATGTACAGGAGGTGAAGACAACATGGCATCCTGTGGGAGTGTGAATTGAAATTAATCCCGAACGTTCTTTCCAAAAGGATGGGAATTTAATTCCCATCCTTTTGGAAAGAACGTTCGGGATTTCAGGGTGGCATTTTGAAACGCCCCAGCCTGATTCTTTCAATGGGTGTGCTCCAGTTCGCCTGCTTTTGACTGTGCATAAACATAATATGCACCGACTGTCACTATTTTCATTCCTTCGGGTATTTTTCCAAGTAATTTTACAGAAGTGAACCCCTGGTCCACGGTGCCCGGCATAACCATTACTTGTTCAAATTTTATTTCGTTTTCCTCTATTTTATTATTTGTAACATATATGTACGAAGAAGCGCCATCTTTGATAATTGCATTTTCAGGCAATGCTTGAACGGTTTGGTCATTAAGCCATATTTTTGCTTCCACAAATAAATCTTTGATAAACTGGGGTCGTTCATCTTCTAAATGTCCATGAATACGGACAGTCTTATTTTCCGTATTAAATTCTTTCCCGATTACATGGACTTCCCCCTCATAAACTTCGCTGCCCAAAGCCGGAACAGTATAGCTGATTTTCTGGTCTTCTTTCACGGCGGCAATGTCTCTTTCAAATACATCCAGTTCCAGGTGCAAATGATTTTCACTGACGATTTCCATTAGTTCCAATTCAGGTGACACGTACATTCCATTGTGCATTTTAATGGAAGTTATGTAGCCAGACATAGGAGCAATGATGGCTACCCGTTCTACAATATTGTCAGGTGATAAGCGATTTATTTTAATACCTAAATAAGCAAGTTGTTTGGCAATCCCTTTAAGTGTTGCGGTTTTTATATTCACCTCAGATTGAAGCTTTTGGAAATTTTTTAAGGCACCTGCATTTGCATTAACCAAACCTTCCTGGCGTTCAAGTTCCTGTTGTAAATAGGTCAATTCGGAAAACACCTCTAGGTATTCTTGTTGGTCCTGAATAAATTCGGGATTTTCCAAATAAGCCATGACCACTCCTTTTTTTACATAACTACCCTCAACATATTTATTGCTTTCTTTGATAAATCCACTTGCTTTGGCGCTTACGGAAGAGTACGCATTGGGAGGTAAACCCAATGTGCCTGTAGCGCTTACATAATCGTTAATCTTGATGAGGGAAAAATCTCCAAAGGTTATTTTCATAGTCTCTATCTGATCCTTAGTGAGATGTATTTCTCCATCTTTATGTCCAACATTATTATTTAAAATATCCTTTTCAGAGTTATTGATGGAATTATTATTAATTCCGTGATTGTGGCTGTCATCTTCAACATGGCTTTGATTGCAGGAAAATTGAAATAGAACGATGACTATTAATAAAAGTGATATTATTAAATGGCTTATGATTTTCATTTTATTATTTTTTAAAAAGCAACTTGGGATGGTATGAAAGTTCAAAATCTGGTTCAACAGGCTGACTTTTTACTGTAAATAGATTTGACAAATTTTTAAAATTTGTCAAATCTGAAATTCATAAGTAGGTGGAGTTAAATAATCGACACTTTTGACGAGGTTACCTGCCTACCGGCAGGCAGGTTTTTTCGTCAGACAAGGCAAAAAAAATTAGCATAGCCATAGCTACGGTCATTTTTTTTTAACAAAGTGTGGCGGAAAAAGAGCCCGCCAAAAGTGTCGATTATT
>JAJCYI010000162.1 GCA_029263015.1 Saprospiraceae bacterium
AGAACTGGGCAGAACGGGTTTTTATCATCGCAAGGACAAACAGGACTATAAATTTCTTGCGGGCCAGGTTGGCCACAATTGGGACATTGTCCAAAATTGCCGTAATTTCAGCACAACAATATTGTTTCATAAGGGAGTCGTGTAGTTTTATGTTTTGCAACACAAAAATGGCGCTTCCTTATGTTTTTTAAACCCACTAACTTTTTAGTAGGGTAGAGTAACATTACCTCTCAGGCCTTAAAAATTTTAATGGACAATGACTAGTTTCTTCGTGAAAACCTTTTTCCCTTTTTCAAATACGACCACTTGATAAATGCCGGATGACAGGTGGCCTGTTTGAAGTAAGGTCAATGAGTTATCTTCTTCAATATTCTTTCGATGGATTACTGATCCATATGAATTGGACAGTACTATTTCGCCTCCCAAAAACTCGTCTGGAACAAGCAACTTAACCTGTTCTTTTGCCGGATTTGGATAAACATAGAAGCCTTCTATATCTGAAATTACTGTTTCTTCTTTAGCTGTCCTCCCTTGTGCCCTATTGCAGAGTCCTCCATCGTCATAGACCATGTCTTGAACCAATTCCAGTAAACTCCTTGCTTCATAAACGGCACTGCCCCCTGTCAATGGGCATTGCAGGGCAATGTTTGACAAATCAACAACTTGGAGGCTGTCCAGTTCAACAATGCCCTTGCCCAATGTATTGAGGTAAATATCATTGACTGTTTTTTTATTGGATTCCAATAGAAATGAGTTAGCGATATTGTCGTTTTGTGAAATAACCGCAACTGCATCCAAACCCTGCTGTACATGAACAAGTGCCGTAAGGGAATCAATATCAGATTCTATCACACCAGTGGTTTGCATTTCCTGTAGACGTTGTTGAACCAAAACGGAATCCTGTCCCTGTGCTACCAACTGGCTGTCAATGGATGCGATGGTTTCCATGCTGGTGGTTACACTGTTAAGATCACTGTCCAGTTGGTTGGCACTGGACTGATCAAGATCGTAAATGGCAGAAGTAGCAGTATTGACCCCCGAAAAGCCCCCAATTGGGGTAGTAGATTCATTGTTGTAAAAAGTCTCATAATCACTGCCCAGTGTCACCAACAAAGGGTTCCTGGTCAGTTTCCTGTAAAGGTATCTGTTGGCCAGCCAGCCTATCTCGGTAGGATAAGTGCTGATGGTAAAAGTATGGTCAGCGATGTTAATATCAAAATTGAAACCCTCTTCACTGCCGGGGGGAGGTGGCCCAGAAATAGCACAAGCAACAAATGCACAGTCATCTTCGGGAGTCCCTGGAAATTGAGGGAACCATAAATTTTGTCCGGTTGGCAAAGACGGGTAATAACTTCCGTTGGTTGTGTGTACTGTAAAAAGAGATTGATCCCAATCTGTGGGAATGCTTGATCCATGTTCGGCCCCAAAACTACCAAAACCTCCACCCCAGGTATTCCCTTTATGGGTCTGTGTACCAATGGCCGCCGAGGCACTCACTTTCAACCCCACATCACCCCCACTAAAAGAAGTCTCCCGAAATGCCTCAGGGCTAAAGCTGCCCATGTCGAAATACACCCCCGTCCCCATGTCCGCCGTACTGTTGCAGCTATAGTCCGTGCTTTCCGCATCGGACATATAGAAACCAGTTGTGTTGCCTGCCATATCAGAGCCTATGGCACTGTTGCAGGTCAGCAGGCTGTTGAAGTCGCTGTTGGCCTGGAAGGCACGGCTGTTGGCTCCCCCGTCACCTACGGTAACAAGGTTCTGTTTCAGCACGGTGCTGTTGGTAGCATTGGTCTGGATGCCAAAAGCGCCGGAAGCATTCAGTACGATTTCATTGCCGGTGAACTCGGCCTGTCCGTTGCCCACAGGGTCGAAGCCCATGGTGTTGTACTGTATACCGATGCCGTCGGTCACGGTGGCTGAAATATCAATATCGTTCCTGGCCACTTTCACAACAACGGAAGGGTTAGGCTGGTTGAGTTCAATACCTATACTGCCCGTCACGTCCACCTGGTTGTCCTCGATGGTGGCCTTATGCAATGGATAATTGATCTCGATGCCCTTGCCGACCCGCATTGCATTGTTCTTTATATAGTCAATGTACATCCCTGTGGCCTTGATGCCCTTTGAGCAGTTCTGGAAAGTATAAACGCCCGGCTGGTTGCCAAGCCCAACTTGCTGCAGGATGCGGGGCCCTGAAACAACACCCTTCAATATGCCCGATTCAGCCCTTATGCCAAACCCCGATATGCTTTGGCCATATCCATTTTCCATTATGCTGGCAAAGGAATTGGCGGTTACTTTTAAACTGGTTCTTTTTGTATAGATCCCGTTGCTGAGATCGGTAAAATGGTTGTCCATGGAATGAAGGACCGAGCCTAGGTTGTTTTGTACCCATATCCCAGCAAATGGCTTGCTCCCAAAGGTCAGAGCAGGGCCGGGGGAGAGACTGGCCTCGGGTGGCAATAGGCCGCCCGTGCCGTCAAAAGTGTTGCCAAATAAGGCATCGAAGATGATCTTCTGGTTCTGCCCAGGGTTCGCCCCGGCCACATAAATGCCGATCAGGTTCTTGTCGAATGTACTGTTGGTAATGGAAATGTTCTGCGATCCTTTTAGTTGGACAGCATAGGCGGCATCTTCGATAACGGCTTCGTCCATGACGAGCGCTGCACCGGGCTCGACGGTGATGCCCTGCCAAAGCTGGTCGCAGCCATAGAGGTGGGTGTTGCCTTTGATTTCAAGGTTGTTGCCCGGTTTTACGGTAATACTTGAACCCGGCATCATTACTAAGTCGTAATTGCCAAGGCAATAATCAATATCTACTACCAACGTCCCGTAGAGTTTGAGTTTCTTTTTGTCCAGAAAATTAGGGTTGCAAGCATTGATAGCATTATTCATCTTGGTTTCGTTTATCAATTCCTGCAAGCTTTTCATAGAACCTGCTTGCCCAATTTCATTGGCAATAGTGGGAATTATTATACTTGATTGCGGCTGCCCAATTAATGATGCCCCATTTATCAATATGCCACCCCCAATTGAAGGTACTGAACCCGAGGCTTGGACAACTTTAACCTGGTAATGGTAGGTGACGCATTCGCTGTCATCAAATCCGTCATTTGAGGTCAATAGCTTAACACCCTGATTGTTTGTCACTACTCCATCAAAGTCGTGAGAGATCAACTCTACATCCTCATCGTCATAATTTACCTGTACAAGTAGTTCCTGGGGGTAACAAGAATTGCATACTTTAACCGTGAAATTGATAATGTCTTTACCGTCACACCCAAATATGGGATTATTGTTGTCAGTACTTATAACTCCGGTAACCGTGCAATTTGTACAAGGAGGTTGGTAGTTTACTTGCCCAGTTAAGCAGGCTATATTAATTGGGCTGTATATAAATTCATGGATATCGCATTGGGAATTTTCAGTAAACTTAAATGGAATGCTCGGATCATAAACCGCTGAGCTGCACATCAATGGGGCTCCTTGCGAAGTAATACATAACGAACTGCAATCTCCTCCTTCATCTTCAAAAGCATTGAGATGGTGCCCCATTTCGTGACCATAAATCATTCCCCTTCGGTCGCCGCCGCCATTGTTGAGATGTTTGCTGAAACTATAAGCATCTGGACTGCAAGCATCTTCTTTGGTATACCCATCAACACCCATGTTTTTTCCAGTAAATAGATGAACTGCATCACGCTGGACACAGGATTTGTTACCGATCCAATAATTTTGACATGACCCCATTAGCTCTGCAAATCCTGACCCATTATAATTATCTTCAGTGACCCATATATTGTAATGAACAATAACAATGCTTAGCTTATAGTAGTCAAAGTATGCATCATTTGATTGAATAACTACGCCCAATATGTCTAATATCACACCACCGTCCAATCCAGGCAAATTGTTTAATGTTGACCCGTCGCTGTACAAATTGTAATAATCAAAATCGGCATCAATAGCAAGTTCCAAAATCGGAAAGTCATTCTGTAAATCGTCGTCAAATAATGGAACAACTTCGCAATTTACAGTATTGGAATTAGCACAATCTGCATCACCGACCCCAATGTTCTTATCGGTTATTTCGTTGCTTTTTTGTCCTATCCAAGAGCTGTGTATTTTTTTTATTTTGAAAAACCCTTGCCTTAAGGGGCTCTTAGTATTTTTTTCCGGTGAAATATAAATTACTGAATCACCTGACCTGAATGAACCTTTTAACTGCCCATCAAATATCACAAACCGAGCAAACATATCTGGATCACCATCAACTGTGCCTATATAAGTATTACTTGGCCCAACCGGAATGGTGATGGTTCTGTTTTCATAGTGTACGGTAGCGATACAGTTTTTAGCATGCATGTTCTTGTGTTCTAAATTGAAAAACCAAGTTTGGCTACCTATTTTAAAATAAAAAGAAACTCTCTTGTCCGAATTGCGGATCAACTCAGCAAGTTGACCTGTATCATAACTTATTAATAAACTATCCTTTTTTTCAATGTCCCACCCTTCTTTTTGCTCATAAGCTCTAATCACATTAATGGCTTCATTCGTAATTTGAGCTTTGGCGATATTAGTCACCAGAAATGTGAGTATTATCAAGAGAGGGAGAAAGAGGGGACCCATACACTTTGTTGTATTACACAAAGAAAATAATTTAATAAATTTTTTCATGGTTAATGTGGGTTTAATTGAGAAATTAAAAATTAATTAGAGACATGGAACATAAAAGTCATATTTAGCAATGTAGGTATACGCCTGTCCGAGTATGCAATGTTGAAGTCCTTCAATTGATGTTTTATTGATAATATCTATATGTCCCATTATTTGGACAGGAAAGCGAATTATTGTAAATTTGATATGATATTTAATATGTTTTAAGGTCATTTAAACCCTTTATGCATGAAACGGAAGATTACCAAGCTTGTCTAATATCATAAGCGAACAATTGTATAGGATGGTAATAGTGTTCTCAATTTTCTTAAAAAATATTTTTCAAACCCAATCATATCAACTACCTTTGAGTGGGTGTATTTCAAAACTTCGGTCGTAACAATATGTATGTTAAAACAATCATTCATTAAATTATGAATATCAATCCATTACACAGATATTATTAAATTTTATGAAATAGACTTGTTCGGGCATGAGAATCAATTATTTAAATTTAATTCGTAATTCCAAAGCCCAGCGCATATTCCAATAATTTGGTTTTTAAAATTCTGACATTTTAACCTGCACCTGTTTTTTAGAATGCGAAATCTTTTTAA
>JAJCYI010000163.1 GCA_029263015.1 Saprospiraceae bacterium
GCCTACCGGCAGGCAGGTTTTTTCGTCAGACAAGGCAAAAAAAATTAGCATAGCCATAGCTACGGTCATTTTTTTTAACAAAGTATGGCGGAAAAAGAGGCCGCCAAAAGTGTCGATTATTTGAGTTCACCTACTTATGTACACAACTTCCCCCCTTTTGATATTTTCTGGATCATCAAAAAAACCTCTCAAATAGTCAACCATTTCTGATCTAACCTCATATCGTAAAAGCTTGAATTCGAGTATGATAGATTCCAGTTTAGGCCGCTTGCCAACAAGCTGGTAAACTGTACTATGCATTTGATCGGTATTTTCGACAAACCCTAGGTAAGCCCGATCTTGTACAGAAGTCAACCCAAGATTACTGTTTGGAACGGCGTAGGATGCGTTCACCAAACCCGAAAAATCGAAATCGTATGGCACCGGAATGGCCTTTCCCTTTCTGACCATGTATTTCACATTCTTCATGGTCCGAAAACTCCAGTCTGCATTGCCGATCATGTATTCAAAAAGGGCAACCGTACGCGCCTGCCCCTGGTAAAAACTATCAATTGGTAAGTTGAACGACCGGTCTCCTTTTTCCGCACCAATCCGGTCACAAAGCTGCGCTGAATCTTCGATCAGAAATGCCCATTGTTTCTCCTTTTTACCTGTGGAAATATCTTTATAGGTGATTCGCAGAAGCTGTACCCGAAAGCTATAAGCAGAAATTTCATTATAAAGCTTGTAGGTAAGGTACTCCTTTAGGACTATTTCTTTCGCAATTGCTTTTTCTTCCACACATTGAGGCACCAGCTTCAAGTCATCAAAAG
Organism: Saprospiraceae bacterium; assembly: GCA_029263015.1. Classification (GTDB taxonomy): domain Bacteria; phylum Bacteroidota; class Bacteroidia; order Chitinophagales; family Saprospiraceae; genus UBA6168. Next base: position 813 of record JAJCYI010000163.1, read on the forward strand.
GTGCCAATCCAGCAGCCTTGAGATCTGATTTCTTAAAGTTCAATTTCAAAGGAGGAATATCAGAACATTTCATCCGGCGGAAAGCGCCCCTCAGTTTCACCTTCAGTCCCCAACTTTGTACCTGGCCATTTACATCCTTAAATGTCAAATGCGCCTTTTGATATTCATTGCTGTGGAGGTTGCCTTTCAACATTTCAAAATCTGTCTCCAAAGTCAGGTCGAGTACCTCCCCGTATGTCATCAAGTCAAAAATGCTAGGATTCTCTTCCCTGGTATTTCCATAAAGGGGCAATAACATTGCACAGAACAGGAGCAATAAGAGTGTCTTTTCTTTAATATTAATAATCGATTTCATAAAAAAACGGATCGGAGAATCAATAAATCACTGTTAAAAAGAGTGAGCCATTGATCTACCAATTTTAGTTTCAAAAAACAGGAAACAAAGTGTTCCCTTCATTGGCATTTAGAAATGCAAAAATGCAAGAGAAGTTTTTATTGTACAAATCTATGTGTGATGATAATGGGACTTAATTAAAATGGCTCAATATTTTTTAATAATATTTTCAACTCAGACAGTAAACCAATCAACAAATTATCGAGAATATTTATCAATATGATACCAAATAATTATAGATAAATAATATTTTTTCAAAATAATATTCTGAATATCAAATATTATCAATAAAACAATACTCTACTTTGTGTTCTTTTTACGCAAAGAAAAATAATTAGTAGGTTTATGATTAAATACGGACAAACGAATTGGCAGACACGATCCTATCCAAGGTATGTACTACAATGTCAAGTGGATAGGATGCAAAGTGAATCAGGCGTCTATTCGACACATTTTGGTGGCAAATTCTTATCGATCATTTCTTCAGTCCACCCTTTCGCAGTTTCATAATGGGGTGGTTCATTGCTCATTATCATCGCAGTGGCAACAAGACCACTTCCCATTCTTCCCCATCTCGGTATTTCAGAATGGTTTCAAAGCCAACTTTTCGGTGTGCTTGGATAGAACGGGTATTCCGTGTGGCAACTTCGGTTATAATAAATTCAAAATCCTTAGCCATTCGCTTTTTCATTTCACCATAAAGCCCAGCAAAAACACCTTTCCCTCTGTAAAGCTTGCCAATACATACCTGACCCATAATGAAATAGCTGGTATCGCTCAATTTTTTTCCACCGTATTCAATACCGTTAATTCGATCGAACATGGGCACCAAAACTGGGATTTCTGCTGCGAACGACCGCATCATGACCAAGGTATAGCCAATAACCTTAGTTCCTTCTTTAGCTATAATGTGTGAGAAGGGTGTGTTCATCCGCTTCAACAAATCAAAGTCGTGGTTGATAGTGACGAAGCCTTGAGATTGGGCTTCTTGAGTAGATATATTCTCGGGAAGATTGCAAGACTGTAGGTCAAGGATCTGCTGAAAGTCTTGATCTGTAGAGGCTGTTCCATAGATTATCATGGCTGAAATTGTAGATTTTTATAGATTGATATATTTGCCCTGTTCTTAGTTTGTTTGGTAGCGTTCACAGCATTTCTCAATTTTCAAAAATTATTATATTCTTCAATAAGGCACGCTGACTAAAGATGCTGGTCAAACTAATTGTATGACGAACCAATAATTCAATATGAAAAAATACTTCACACTCTGCCTCTGCCTCCTTTCCAGTTTCATTGTCGATGCCCAAACCTACGCCGAAAAACTCGGCTTTCCCACAGGAGCAAAAGTTGTCATTTTACATGTTGACGATGCCGGCATGAGCTATGATTCCAACCTTGGCGCCATCCGTGCAATAGAAGAAGGTGCCGCCACATCCATGAGCGTAATGATGCCCTGCCCGTGGGTGCCCGGCATCGTTCGATTCCTCAAAGAGCACCCCAATACCGATGCAGGGCTGCACCTGACACTGACTTCCGAATGGGAAGATTACCGCTGGGGGCCACTCTCTGGAAATTGTTCCCCCAATCTACTGGACGGGGAAGGCTGCCTCTGGAGCGATGTCCCAGAACTTGTAAAACACGCCACGCCCGACGATGTGGAGCGGGAATTCAACAGCCAGTTGGAGCGAGCAAGGCGTATGGGTTTCGAACCGACGCATGCTGACACCCACATGGGATCGGCTTTCGGCACACCGGAATTCTTGGAACAGTACCTGCGATTTGGTATTAAAAACAAAATCCCAGTCATGTTTCCTGGAGGGCACAACAGCATGATTACCAAACAAATACAAGGATCGGGCTTGTCGCCCGAAAAAGCCCGCACCATCGGGCAAATGCTCTGGGATGCTGGCCTACCTGTTCTCGACGACCTCCACAACATCAGTTACGGCTGGCTGTACCCTATCGACCATGGCTTGAGGGATGAGGAACTGCAAGCCGTCCATACCAATAAATACATAGAGTCTTTTGGTGAGTTGCAGGCTGGCATCACAATGGTCATCATGCATTGCTCCGCGACCACTGAAGTTTTTCCACACATCTCTGATTCCGGTCCATGGCGTCGGGGTGATATGCTGGCGATGCTTTCCCCGAAATTGAAAATTTTCATTGAGGACAATGGTATTATCTTGACAACTTAGAAAGAATTGATGGAGCGGAGGGGACAAATGAAAGAGTGAGTTAAGGGGAAAGACTCAAAAGTAATGTTGAAATTGGGGTTGCGAAAAAATCGTAATTATTAAAAATTTATTTTTACAAATAATGAAAAATAATTTTCGTAAAATCTTAAAATAGAATATCTAAAATTTTTCTGAGCTTGCCCAAAAAGAAATAAACCAACGTCTTTCTTGTCTTAAAAACCACTACATTTGTAAAAACTTCAGCGACAATGAATATTCTTCTGAAAAGGATTACACTAAACCCTAAGGTCTGTAACGGCAAGCCGACCCTGCGCAACATGCGCTTCACGGTGGCACAGATGTTTGATTTGCTCGCTTCCGGGATGACCCAGGAGGAAATCTTAGAAGACTTTCCTTATTTAGAGAAAGAGGATATTCATGCTTGTCTGCTCTACGCCTCCAAAATGGCAAGCGCCCAATCCATCATTCCTCTGGCTGCCTGATTAGATTAGCCACACATGAAATTTATCGTTGATACACAACTTCCACCCCGTTTGGCTAAATCACTCGTTGACAAAGGCTTCGATGCTATCCACACAACATACTTCACTGACGGACACTTGCTTGACGATGAGTCGATCCGACAAATTGCTATTTCCAAAGACCGGATCATCATATCAAAAGACAGCGATTTTTTTGACAGTTTCTTGATAAGAGGAGCGCCACCTCGGGTACTTTTGCTACGTTTTGGAAACATCACCAACAAAAATTTGATAGCATTATTTGAGGCACAACTACCACTCATTGAACAATTGTTTGACAAGGATGAAACTACATTAGTAGAATTCTTTGCCGACAAGTTAGTGCGGTTTTAATTCAAGTATCCCTAATCTCACCTTCTCGCTCCATCACCAACTTTAGACCACTGTCATAAAATGCTTTTCAAAACGTCTCCTCAAAATGATAAAGGCGAATTATTGGTTTTCGCAATAGAAATTCCTTGAAAAATTATGATATTTATGGTTAAATTCTGTTTTATTACGCTTTGAAACCACAACCTTAAAAAACCTTCGCTTTTTCACAAACCTAATATAATTCAGATGTCAAAAAACATCACTTCACTTTCAGAAAGAAAAGGACTTGTTGACAACCTATTTGAAAAAATGGGGAACCTCACCGAACCAGAAGGAATCCTCTCCGACAAAGACACCCAATCATTGGCCGAAGAATACCTCGTCGGTGATGCAAGTGTGTATGGTGCAGCTTCATTTTATGACTTTACCCGACCCGAAAACAAAGGAAAAAAGGTGTATGTCTGCAATGGCACTGCCTGCCTTTGCGCTGGCACTCAGGATAAACTGAAAGAGGAACTGGGCCGGCATTTCAAGAAGGAAGAAATTGGTGAAATGTGCTGCCTGGGCCGCTGCCACGAGAATGCCGCCTTTTATTATAATGGCCACAATTACTCCGGTAAGCTCGAATTTCCCGGGAACTTCAACAGCACGCCTGAAAAAATGTCGCACGAAGACCAGTATAATGTTGCATCAACCGGAGCAGGCATCCTTACTTCCCCTTCCCCGATGCTGGAGGATTATCGCCAAGACCTGCAAAAGGTACTCGCTTCTTCTCCCGAAGAAGTACTGATAGAAATCAAGGCATCAGGTTTGAGGGGTCGCGGTGGTGCTGGCTTTCCCATCGGCATCAAATTAGAAGGATGCAGCAAGGCAAAAGGGGATCGGAAATTCATCGTCTGCAATGCGGACGAGGGAGATCCAGGCAGCTATTCCGACCGCTATATACTTGAAAAACAGCCACTTAAAATGCTTGTGGGCATGATCATCGCTGGCTATGCTGCTGGGGCAGACCGTGGAGTTGTTTACATTCGTTTTGAATATCCAGAGAGCATTGAGATCAATAAAAAAGCGGTGGAGCAATTGCGGGAAGTAGGCCTGATCGGTGAAAATATTTTGGGGAGCGGGTTTAATTTTGAATTTAAAATCATCGAAGCCCGTGGTGCCTACATCTGCGGTGAAGAAACTGCCCTATTAGCCAGCATCGAGGGCCAACGGCCAGAAGTGCGGGTGCGCCCCCCCTACCCTGTCACCTACGGCCTTTTTGGCAAACCAACATCGGTGAACAACGTGGAAACGCTTGCCAACCTGCCCTATATCTTGAAACACGGTGGCGCTGCTTTTGCCGAAATAGGGACGGCCACATCAACCGGCACCAAGCTGGTCTCGCTCGACAGTGCTTTCAACAAGCCAGGCATCTATGAAGTCGATATGGGTACGTCCCTTTCGTCGGTTGTAAATGATCTTGGAGGTGGATTCCGTCGTCCTGTCAAAGCGATCCATATTGGTGGGCCGCTCGGAGGCCTGATCCCAACTAGCAAGATTGATGACTTGACCGTTGATTTTGAAAGCTTTAAAAACAACAACTTCCTGCTCGGCCACGCCAGCATTGTGAGCGTGCCCGAGGAATTTTCGATGATTGCCTATCTGGAGCATTTATTTGCCTTCACGGCACATGAGAGTTGTGGGAAATGTTTCCCTTGCCGGATCGGTTCTGTGCGTGGAAAAGAGATGTTGCAAAAAGCCCAAAAAGAAGATTATAAAATTGATAATGAATTATTTAGCGACCTATTGAATACATTGCAGACTGGTTCTTTGTGTGCATTGGGCGGTGGAATGCCATTACCCGTTTACAATGCAATGGAGTATTTTAAGGAAGAGTTAGCCATTTATTTTAAGAATTGATCTGAGGAATGCGAGGTCCCATGTTTTGTTAGGTAAACCAACTTTTTCACCTATATTTTAAGGGGGCGGGAAATAAACAGCCTACCCGTTATGGCGAATTTATTTTTTCTTGTAAAAGTGTTTGAAAAACTAAGCGTAGCATAGTTACGGTTCTTTTTTCAAGTGCTTTTAGAAGGAAAAAGAATGGGTCAGAATGGGTAGGTTATTTGTTTCCTGTCCCCTAACATTAAAACAAAACAACATGAGTACCAACAAAATCGCAGTTGCAGGCCTCATAGGAGGTATTGTAGCATTTTTTTTAGGCTGGCTTGTTTATGGCATGCTGCTTACTGACTTTTTCAAAGCCAACGGTGGAGGAGCGACCGGGGTTGACAGAGCCCCAGAAGAAATGGTCATGTGGGCAATGATTGTAGGGCATCTTGCTTTTGGGCTACTGGTCGCAATCATATTTGGGCGATGGGCGAGTATCAGTACACCTGCAACAGGTGCAAAAGCTGGAGCCGTTCTTGGATTCTTGGTGGGTTTGACTGCCTTAATTGATTATGGCGTAACAAATATCAGCAACCTCACAGGAGTACTTGTCAATGCAGTTGTTCTCGCTGTTATTACTGCAATTATGGGGGCAGCCGTGGCTTGGTGGCTGGGACGGGATTAGCCATTGAATTGTCGCAGGTCTGCCAGTGTGGTTTACGCTGGCAGGCTTGTAACAATTGGAAGTTCCAAAAGGAAGCCGGTAGCATTGAAAGGTAAGAAGCATTATATCACAAACAAAAAACCAAACATAATGGAACTCCAAATTATCCACGAGAAAATCATTGTGATCCGGGATCAAAAAGTGATGCTGGATTTTGACTTGGCTGAACTTTATGAAGTGCAAACAAGAGTCCTCAATCAAGCTGTAAAACGAAATATTGACCGTTTTCCTGAGGACTTTATGTTTCAATTGACCATTGAAGAATGGCAGGCTTTGACCAACCGATCACAAATTGTGACCGGTTCACAAAAACATCGAGAAAAGAAATCATTGCCCTTTGCTTTTACAGAACAAGGAGTTGCCATGCTTTCCAGTGTTTTACGAAGTCCAAAAGCAATTCATGTAAACATTGCGATCATGCGCACATTTGTAATGCTCAGAAAATATGCTTTGACTTACGAAGAACTCGCCCAGAAAATCGGAGAGCTGGAATCAAAATACGACGATGTTCATGAGGTGTTGAATCAATTGTTGATGAACAAGGAACAGGAAAGTGATTGGGAAACGAGAGAGCAAATTGGTTTTAGGAAATGATGAGGGCAAAGGTCGTTGCAAGTAACACTTAGAAAAGCTGCAAGTGACAAACAATAACTTATCTTAAAACGATGACTGCAGGAGAATTAATTAGAAAACTCAAACAAATACACCCTGAAACCAGAATTGTAGTAGCTGGTTATGAAAGTGGCTTTAATGATATTGCTACCCTAAAACAGATAAACCTAAAATTAAATGCCAGCGACAAATGGTATTATGGTCAGCACAGGGAGGAGGATGACTTTGAAAATGCCATTTCTGGAGTTGCGTTGATTGGAGAAAATAAATTGGCAAAGGATGGGTGAATCAGTGGACACAGGGCGCAGTCCTGCTCCAACGGGTGGAATCGGACGCAAGTGGGACCTTGCCTAAAGAGTTAAAATTGAATTTGGAGGAAGTAGAAAAGTTAATGGCGGTCTGAAAAATGAACCATGACAACAAAAGCAAAAATTCAAGAAATAATAGCTGATTGGAAAAAGCAAGAATCCGAGACAGACAAGGAATTATTTTTGGCAAAAATAAAATCTGATATTGATGCTAAAAATGGGGAAGAATTAATGGAAGGGGTAAAGGCCCTTGGTGAATTGGCGCACGACCTGCATGAGGAAGTGATGCAGTCTGCCCCCGTGACGAAAGCGATTAAAGTTTTTCCAAACGATGCCAAAGAAGCACGGCTGATCGAGGAGCTGCTTTCGAGGATGAGGGTGAGGTATAAGGTGGGGTAAGTTTTTAAAAATAACTGTAACTTTGAAAAATTCAAATTAAACAAAATGGACACTTTAGTCATAAAACTAAATCAACCTGAAAAAGCAAAGCTCTTGATGGAATTGCTAAAATCATTGGATTTTATTTCCAATGTAGAATAATTTGACAAATATGTAAAAGCCAAAAAATTATTTGACGAAATAAATAAATAAATTGGCTTCGCATACACCTTTGGCGAAGATGGCACAAGAAGAAATAGGCAAAGAAATCAGCGATTATAGGCACGGAAAATAACAAAGTGGTCATTGACACGAATGTTTTCAGCGGACACAGGTCACAGTCCTGCACCAACGGGTAAATATGGAACGGTTTCCAGATATCCCATGGCGAGCCATCGCAGGTATGAGAGATAAGTTGATCCATGATTATTTTGATGTGGATTTAGAGACCGTTTGGAAGACGGCTACTGAAGATATTCCGGTGTTGGTGTCTGAAATTGAAAAGGTGATTAATGAATTGGAAGAGGGGCTATGAGTTTAATTGGATAAATTACAAGTGAACTGTAATCAATATTTTTTCAGGACAGATTTCTGATGTTAAGTGGGCGCAGGTTGGAAGGCTATTTTTCTCCGCTCCTTAAACAACTGGACTTTTGACGCAGTTTTTTTCAAAGTAGCCAGGTAACGAATGTTCAATATGGCAGTGGATTATACATTGTTAAAATAATTATTTGGGGTTTTGGGAAAACACCCCGTTTTCCCAAAACATCAAAAAATAATTTTCCAAATGTGTTTTCATCTGAAAATCAGACATATCTGTTTTTTCAATTTTAAATCACGTCAAAAGTCCAGTAAACAACTTAAAACAAAATGTAAATCATGTCAAAACCGAAGCCAAGGGAACCGTTTGATAGCATTGAAGAAGCTATTAAAGTATTAAAGCCATTTGGTGAAAATTTTGAAATCCCTTCAAGAGTCTTATCACGAGAAGAAATAATCCATAAGTTGGTAGGAGGCAATATTACAAGGTCATTTGCAAATCTTCCAACCCGCCCCTCTGAAGTTTTTAGAGGTTGGGGGGAAAGTATTTATGATAACTTTTTAAGTGAATTGCAATCTTCAAACAATGAGGTGAAGTTCAAAGAATTAATATTCAAATATGCTGATAGTTTAATTGAATTTTGGTACAATTTGTATGGAAAGCAAAGTGAAAAAATAGGATTCGGCCCAGCAACAAAAATCACAAATCTACTTGTGAAGACTATCCAAGAATCAGGATACTCAAATCCTGGTCAAATAAAGTTGATGCACGTTCCTTTTGATGTTTATACCCTTCGACCCCTAAAAAAAATCATCAACGAACTTACAATGGTAAATTATGGTGTAAGGATGCCTCCTTACCCAACCATGAGCTATGTCGTCAATAAAGAACACTATATACTGCTTCAAAAAGCTATTCAACAATTATCTTTTTTGTCAGGAACTGTCCCTATAGCATTTGAATATCTATGCTGGAATCTTGAACACTGATCACAATAATCAAGTTTCTAACTTAGTCCCAATATTACTGACAATTATAAAATAAACCGAAATATAGCTATTCCAGCAAATAACCTTAACTGTCCGTTCTTCCAAGTTTGTAACTTGCAACCTTCCATAAAACCTAAAAAACACCCATTGAAGAATTTCTAAAAATAATATCATGTCAATAGAATCCTTGACCACCACTATCGCCCCAACCATCGCCACCAAAACCGCTCTAATCAACAACCAATCCTTCGCCATAAAACCCGGCGAAACAATCCTCCAGTTCGTCCGCCGCTACAAAGGTGACGACTACGTGCCCACCCTCTGCGATGCGCCCAACCTGGAAGCATTTGGCTCCTGCAGGGTGTGCAGCGTTGAAGTTGGCAGAGTGGGGAACGGGGCACAGTTGAAGACCGTCGCCTCTTGCCACACGCCCGTGGCAGAGGACATGATGATCTTCACCGAAAGCGAAAGCATTCAAAAGCTCCGGAAGAACATCATCGAACTGGTGCTCACCGACCACCCGCTCGACTGCCTGACCTGCGAGGTGAACGGTAACTGCGAACTGCAAGATGTAGCAGCACGGGTAGGTATCCGAAAAGTGCGCTACCCAGCAGGGGAGGTGCATACCGACCGGGAAAAAGACCTCAGCCACCCATACATGACTGCCGACCTATCGAAGTGCATTATGTGCTACCGATGTGTTCGCGCATGTGACGAAGTGCAAGGTCAATTTGTGCTGGGTATCACTGGAAGAGGATTTGACAACAAGATCATCATGGGGCTGGATGATAGTTTCCTCAACTCCGACTGTGTATCCTGCGGGGCTTGTTCACAGGCTTGTCCGACGAGTGCGATCCACGATGTTTTTCAATCGAAAGCAGTGGTCGGACAAGACAAGGTACGTACCACCTGCACCTATTGTGGTGTTGGCTGCAACCTTGAAGTGAGCGTGAAAGATGGCTCTATCCTCAGCATCCAAGCACCTTACGACGCAGAAGTCAACCAGGGGCATACCTGCCTGAAAGGACGTTATGCATTCAAATTTTACAACCATCCTGATCGCCTGACACATCCAATGATCCGTCGCGATGGGAAGCTGGAAAAAGCAACTTGGGAAGAGACTTACGACTACCTCGCTGAAAAATTAACCAGCATAAAAGATAAATACGGCCCTGACTCCATCGCCGGCATTTCCTCTGCCCGCACGACGAACGAGGAAAATTATCTGATGCAAAAAATGATCCGGGCGGTCATCGGCACCAATAATATTGACGGTTGTGCCCGGGTATGCCACTCGCCAACGGCGCTTGGCATGCAGCGCACTTTTGGTACAGGGGCTGCCACCAATTCCATTGAAGACCTGAAATTCACAGACTGCATGATGGTCATCGGTGCCAACCCAACGGTAGCGCACCCCGTCACTGGCGTGAAAATCAAGCAGAATGCGATGAAGGGCAAAACACTCATTGTCATTGATCCGCGCCGTACGGAAATGGCGAAATATGCCCACCACCACTTGCAACTCCGGCCCGGCACCAACGTTGCGGTGCTGGACATGATGCTCTATTACATTATTTCGGAAGGGCTTGTTTCACAGGAGTTTGTAAACTCCCGCACGGAAGGTTTTGAGGATTTCAAACAGGGAATTTTAAGTTTAAATATTGGTGACTTGGAAAAAGTCTCGGGCGTGCCACGGGAGCAAGCACGAGCTGCCGCAATCGCTTATGCAACGGCCAATGCCGCCATGAGTTTCCATGGGCTGGGGGTAACGGAACACTATCAAGGTACTTATGGCGTCATGCTCATCGCCGACCTCGCTATGATTACCGGGAACATTGGGAAACGGGGCTGCGGGGTGAACCCATTGCGAGGACAAAACAACGTGCAGGGCATGGCCGACATGGGCGTGCAACCTTACCAAGGCGCTGGCTATCTTCATGTGGAAGACCCACAGCACATTCAGCGTTATACCGATTTCTATGGAGTAGAAAAAATGCCAGAAAAAACGGGCTACACCATCCCCGAAATGTACGATGAAGCTCTTACCGGCAAACTGAAAGCCATGTGGATCACAGGCGAGGACGTGGTTCAAAGCGATCCAAATTCAAAGAAAGTAATGCAAGCCCTTGATGCACTTGACCTTTTAGTAGTCCAAGAAATATTTGAAACGGAGACCACCAAACATGCTCACGTTGTGCTGCCAGGCGCATCATTTTTGGAAAAAGATGGCACTTTCACCAATGGTGAGCGACGTATCCAAAAAGTGCAACAAGTCGTTGATCCTATTGGAGATAGCAAGCCCGATGGTCAGATTTATGTGGAAATGATGAACCGCCTCGGCTACCAACAACAGCCATACACGGCCAAAGGCATGTTGGAGGAGATCAGTCAAATAGTGCCGTTTTTCGCTGGTGTGAAATGGGATGAATTGGGCAAAATGGGCAAACAATGGCCCGTTGCTCTAGATGGCACCGATACACAGATATTACATGGTGAATCTTTCAAACGGGGTAAAGGAAAGTTCGTTTTCCGTGAATTTATCGAAACAAATGAAATTCTCGACCACCAGCAGGACTACCCATACATCCTGACTACAAATAGAAACCTAGAACATTACAACGCTGGCACCATGACCCGCCGAACCGCCAATGCCAAAATCGTACATGAAGATGTACTGCTTATCAACCCCATTGACGCAGCCACCCTTGCGGTGAAACGGGGAGACCTCGTGCGAGTAGAATCACCACGTGGCCATGTTAACGTGAAGGCTAAAGTAACGGACGAAGTTAAGCCGGGTATTTTGAGCACCACTTTCCACTTCCCTGAAGTACTCCTGAACTTGGTGACTGGGGACGTACACGATGACATTGCAAATTGTCCGGAGTATAAGGTGGTTAGTGTAAGGATTGCGAAAGTTTAGTGCTAATCGTTCAGGTTTGCCTAAGAGATATGTCTAGTTTTATTTGAACTGAAAATCAATAATTGTAGGATGAAGAAGCAGAACTACTGAAGGAATTTGTTGGGACAGATGACTGAATTAATTCGAAATTAGCGTCTAAAGTGTTGGTTTTCAGAAAGAAATAACTATACATACCTTAATTTAAAGGTTCACGGATTGGGAAATCCGTGAACCTTTTTTTACGCACCAATGAAGTTTTGTTAAATTTTACGGGAGGAGTTTGATGTCGAACAATAAATGTTAAATTTCAATATATAATAATTTTTTCTAATAAACTGAAAAGAACTTCTACTCACTGCGAACAAACTTGAATCCGCTTACCTGTATAGGACTTTGGCAACTTTTATTATCTTTGCTATTCAATTGCCTCCCGATTCCTAAATCCCCTTGCTCGACATCTATCAAAGTTCACAAAACAAGCACTTTACGCAACCTAAGCAATATAAAGGCTTATAATCAGCCCAACACAATGACCTAACTGTATATTAAAAGCGGGAATACCCAAATCCTATTCCGTTTTATTACAGTGAGAATGAAAAATGTTGATGAACCGAATTAAATATTTCTTGATATCCCAAATATTATTTCTGTCAACTACTCTTGTTTCACAGGCCTATTTTAACGCGTCTTCCAAAGTATATGAGCTGTACAGCAACGGCAGTTTTGCTAAGGCACTCGACATGGGTCGCGACAAGTTGAAAGTTTACAGAGACGATCCGGCACTGCTGTTTTATACTGCTGAATCCGCCCGAAGGCTTAGGTATTACCCAACTGCGGAAGTCTATTTTAACCTGATACCTGATGCCGCAAAAAGAGGCTCGCTATCAGAGGTGGATTTTTTTATTGGCCAGACCAAAAAGTCATTGGGCAAATACCAAACAGCAGTCGAATATTACCAGAAATACCTGACTGACCACGATGATGAAACGGATCTTCTTATGCACTTGGCAAAAGATGAGATCAACCATTGTGAATGGATCATCAACAAACTGTCTGAAAATGAACCTGATTTGTTCGATGTAGCTACGCTGGGCAGTAACATCAATACACTTCATTCCGAAATAGCTCCGTTGCGTTATGCCGACAAGATTTATTTCACGGCCATTTACCCAGATGAAGAAAACAAAGTCAACGTCAGCCGGATATATTCAGTTATAAAAGACCACCAATCGCGGCTCGAATCCTTCAACCCATCTAAAGACCAGCTTCACGCTGCCCACATTGCCTTGATGCCCGATGCCAGCAAAATGTTTTACACCATTTGCCAGGATCAAAAAAAATCAGAACAGTTACGCTGTGAGATTTGGAGCCGTGACCGCATGTACGAAGGTGGATGGGGGCCTCCCGTCCGACTGCCCAAGCATATTAACCATCGCTCGTCCACCATGCTCCACCCTACCATCGGCTGGGATATGTTCCTTAAATCTTATGTGCTTTACTTCTCGTCCGACAGGCCAGGTGGCGAAGGCGGACTCGACATTTGGGGCAGTGTCATCAACAGAAAAGGGCAATTCAGTGAACCATTCAATGCCCCATTCAACTCGCCCCAAGACGAAGTTACACCGTTTTTCCACATGCCTTCCCAAGCCATTTTTTTTAGCTCAAATGGTTTCCCTGGCGTTGGTGGATTCGATGTTTTTAGAGTAACGAAAGTCGGCGAAGCCCAGTGGGAACTGCCTGTGAACATGGGGGAACCACTGAACACGCCATATGACGAATATTATTATTCCTATCATACCCGAACTGGCAAAGGCTATTTTGCATCCAACCGCAATTGCAAAGAAAAAGACCCCTTTGCCAATGATTGCCATACTGACATCTTTGATGCTTCCATTTTTGCTGAGTTACAATTGATGGCCTATAGTGGAATCAATGAAACAAAACTTGCCTTGCCCAACATTACCATCATGGATCTGAACCAGGGCACGGTCCAAGTACTTGCCCCCGATCCAACCGGCAACTATTTCCGTTGCCGATTGGCAGCCGACCGATTGCACCACTTGGCCATTTTTGCTGATGGATACCGCCCTGCAAGAATTATCCTTTCGACCAAAAACCTTCCGTATTCTGAGGTATTGAAAAAAGAAGTTTATTTGTTTGAAGGTGAAGCCACTGCCATGGAGCAACAGGAAATGGATAAATATTTTGAAAAAGTTGGCGTAGGCTCAGGCAACCCTGAAGTGGAAGCACTGCGAGCAAGGTTGAATTCAAAGGTGGTCAAGCCTTGATCAGGAAACCAGAGAGAACATTTTATTTTGCACCTCCAAGGTCTTGCCAGGCCAAAAGCAAAGTTTATCATCTTCAGCACTTTGAGTATATTGCGCCCTCATATACTCATTCCTTCCAATGCACTACATGAAAACCCAATACTGGCAATTCCTATTCCCGCTACTCTGTTTCTTTTTCATTTCAAAAGTACTCCAAGCCCAATGCTCCATAACAGTGGATGCTGGTCAAGATCAAGTGGTCTGTAATCTTGGAGAAACTGTTTCCTTAAACGGCTCGGTAAGCGGTAATTTTTTAGATTTCAACTGGACTCCAATAGCTGGGCTGGACAATCCGCTAAACTTAACTCCCAATGCAACCGTCACAGGAACAGCGACTTACACCCTCACGGCATACGCCGAAGACCCCAGCGCTCCGAACCTGGTCAACAATCCAGCATTCGAAGCTGGCAATGCGGGATTCACTTCTACCTACACTTATAACCCAGCCCCTATTACCCCAGGCACTTATTTTATTACGACTTCACCTTCGTTGGTGTTTTCCTCTTTCCCTCCCTGCGACGACCACACTTTTGGCAACGGCACAGGCAACATGATGCTGTGCAACGGGACTGGCAGTCCAGCTGATGTTTGGTGCCAGACGATTCCGGTGGCACCAAACACCTATTATGTAATGAGTGGGTGGGTGACAGCCTCTCCTATTTCCCCGCCCATCATGCAGTTTTCAGTAAATGGCATATTGGTTGGGACGCCCTTTTCATCTAATGGCGTACCATGTGGTTGGGAGCAATTTTCAGCTATTTGGTTTTCAGGGGCAGCCGTTTCTGCTACCCTGTGCGTTACTGACCAGAACTCTTCTGGCAACGGCCTGTTCGGCGATGATTTTGCGATTGATGATATTTATTTTGCGGAAGCATGCTCCGTTTCTGATGAGGTAGAAGTCTCCATTGCCGAGGTGGACGCCGTGCTGCCGTTAACGACTATTCTTCCATGTAATTCCCTACCAAATGGAATAGTCCTTGACGGGAGTGCCTCAACGACTGGGCCAAACATTTCCTATCAATGGGACGGTGCAAATATCGTATCTGGAGCCAACACTCACAGTGCAACAGTCAATGAACCAGGCAGTTACACATTGACAGTAACCTATAACGACGGCTTTACCACCTGCACCGATATGGCCTCCATAGAGGTGCTGGACGATCCCAATTTTGTGCTCGCATTTGCCGTAGCGCTAGAAGATATTGACTGCTTTAACACCATCGTCACGATAGACGGAACAGGCACTTTTGAAGGCCCGACCATTAATTATTCGTGGACGCCAATGGCTGGGATTGTTTCAGGTGAAAACACCTTGTTCCCAGAAGTCAATCAAGGCGGCACATATACCCTTTTCGTTACCAATTCCATCACGGGATGTACTGCCACCGCCGAGGTAACGGTAGAAGAAGATACAGAAGTACCAACCGCTACCGCAGAAGGGTCAGGCGTTATTTCTTGTATGGATACGATCCAAATACTTGATGGAACGGGAAGTAGCGCGGGTAGCGATTTTGAGTATGAATGGACGGCACTCAATTTTGGAAACATCATTTTTGGGGCGAATACAATTGACACCTGCGTCGTGGATACGGCAGGGACTTACCAGTTGCTTGTCACCAATATTGTGAATGGCTGCACTGCTACCGACACCATCGTTGTTGAAGAAAATGTCAATTTGCCAGAAGCTTTTGCAGAGGTGCAATCCAACATTGATTGCATCAATAATAGTTCATCCATAACTGGAAATGGCAGCAGCATTGGTGATAGCATTTTATATCTCTGGACCACCATCAACGGGAACATCGTGAGTGGGGACTCCACCCTCACGGCCATCGTTGATCAAGGTGGCGATTACGTCTTGACAGTCAGCGATACGCTCAGCGGTTGCTCTGCCATCGATACTATTTCTGTTCTGGAAAATTCAGCCCTGCCATTGGCCAACGCCATTTCACCGGAAGAACTGACCTGCCTTGCCAGCGCTGTGCAATTGGATGGCACTAGTTCCAGTACGGGTGTTGATTTCATGTATTTATGGACAACTGTAAATGGCAATATTTTGAATGGAGACACCAGCCTGATGCCAATGGTGGACGCTGCTGGCCATTACCTGCTCACCGTCACCGATACCACCAATGGTTGTACTGCCACAGATACGGCATTTACCATCAGCAACCTCACGCCGCCAATTTCAGAAGCGGGAAATGGAGCGACAATTGACTGTGCCAACAACCCTGAATTCTTGGATGGAAATGGTTCAAGTCTTGGGGCAGACTTCACTTATCTGTGGACAACCAATGATGGCAATATTTTGAGTGGTGAAACAAGTCTGATGCCCCAAGTGAGTGCTGCCGGAATTTATTTTCTAACAGTAACCAATACTCTAAATGGCTGCATATCAACAGATAGTGTCGTCGTCTCAGCAGAGGGGAATGCGCCAACGGCCACGGTCGAAGTGTTGGATATTTTAGATTGCAACACCGGCACTTTGACAATAGATGGGAGCGGATCGTCCAGTGGCCCTGATATTTCGCTTTCTTGGTTCACCCTTTCGGGAAATATAATTAATGGCGAAACGACCCTGACACCCGAAGTGGATGCTCCCGGCACCTATACCCTGACCCTCATTGACCAGACCAACAACTGTTTGACAAGTGTGAGCATAACCGTTGAACAGGACACCATGACACCGACAGTGAATATTGCCCAGCCAGTGCTGCTGAATTGCTACCAAGCACTGGATACGCTAGACGCAACAGCTTCCAGCCAGGGTGCTAATTTCACACAAAATTGGACGACCCAAAACGGAAATATCGTCAACGGAGCAACGACCCTGCAACCTCTCATTGCCGCTTCTGGCATTTATGTTCTGACCATAAATAATTCAGATAATGGTTGCCAAGCCACACAGCAGATAATGGTTTTAGAGGATTTTCTGGAGCCAGTTGCCGATGCTGGGGTTGCCCAATCGTTGACCTGCAACGATCCTACCGCCCAGTTGGACGGTACTGCTTCCAGTCAGGGAAATGAATTTGATTACCAATGGACTTCGGTCATCGGCAATTTTATTTCAGGGCAAAATACGCTCGAACCAGTCGTCGATATGGAAGGAACGTATATTTTGGAAGTCACCAACCTGAACAACGGGTGTTCAGCAGTTGCTGGTGTTTCGGTAAATATATTCACAGATTTTCCGCAGGTAAACATTGAAGAACCAGATACGCTGGGCTGCATCAACAAAGAGCTGACACTGTCGGCAACTGCTTCCACAGGAACGGATTTTCAATATTTATGGACAACACTCAACGGCAATATTTTGGACGGGGGATCGGGCCTCTCCCCGATCATTGATGCGGCAGGACAGTACGAGTTGATCGTCACCGACACTTCCAATGGATGCGCCGTCGCCGATACCGTATTGGTTTTTGAAAATAGCGATGTGCCGACTGCTCAGGCTGGTGCTGCTTTCACCCTTTCTTGTGCGGTTACAGACGTCATATTGGATGGAACCGGCTCCAGCACTGGAACAAGCTTCTCCTATTTATGGTCGAGCCAAAACGGGAACATCGTTTCTGATGAAATGACCCTGACACCCACCATCAATGCTCCTGGAATATACCTGCTCACTGTCACCGACAATAGCAACGGCTGCACCGCTACCGACATTGTCATCATTTCGCAAGATGCCAATGCCCCAACTGCTAATGCAGGGCAGCCAGACTCACTGACCTGCAATATCCCCGCCCTCGACCTCAATGGAACTGGCTCTTCAACGGGAGGTGATTTCTCTTATTTATGGACGACGCAAAATGGGAACATCGTCTCCGGAGAAACGATTTTGACACCTCAAATTGACGCTCCCGGCACTTACTTGCTCACGGTTTTCAATAATACAAACAACTGTCAGACCATCTCCAGTGTACAAATTTTAGATGCAACAGAAGGGCCGGATATTTTTTTGTTGGATACGGTCAGCCTCACTTGCATGGACACAGTTTTGGTATTATCCGCTACTTCTTCTGTCAGTAATGCAAGCTATTTTTGGACGACTACAAATGGAAATATTATTGCTGGTGAAATGACTCCAACGCCCTTGATCGATGAACCAGGAGAATACTTGCTCACGGTATCAGATCTGCTAACTGGTTGCACGTCGATTGCCTCATCTATGGTTATCGAGGACACGAACATGCCGTTCATCAATTTGGATTTCCCAATGCCGTTGACCTGTGAAATGGATTTTGTAAACCTTGCAGGTTGGGGTTCAAGTTCAGGGCCTGACTTTAGTTATTTATGGACAACTCAAAACGGAAACATCCTTGGCGATGATACCCAAATTTTTGCGACAGCAAACCAACCCGGCGATTATACTTTCGCTGTAACCGATGTAACAAATGGCTGCACAGCTTCCGCAGGACTGACCGTTGTTGAAGACAAAGACCTGCCTGACGCTGTGGCAAATGCACCTTTTCAACTTGGTTGTAATCAAACCGAAGTTATGCTGGATGGCTCAGGTTCGAGTACCGGGCCAGAATTTTCTTACCTGTGGATTACGAACGGAAATATTGTCAGTGGTGAAAACACTCTCTCCCCCATCGTGGATGCCTCTGGCGATTATTTATTAATTGTCACCAACACGGAAAACAGTTGCTCCCAAACCGACACTGTCACCGTCACTGAAAATGGTGATGCACCTGAAATCATTCTTTTGCAACCCGAACTGCTAACCTGTTTGACAACAGAAATCATCATTGATGCAAGTGGCTCTGTGTCAGGTTTGGATTATTTGAACGAATGGACGACAACCAGCGGGAACATTATTTCCGGCGCCACGACCCTCCTGCCGACAGTAGATGCCCCAGGCGAATACACGCTCACCATCACCAATACCCAAAACGGCTGCACCGCTACTTCAACCACTACGGTTTTTGGAAACACAACACCTCCTGTGGCTACCGCAGGCATTGATCTGGTGCTCGACTGTGACAATATGGAAATCGAAATTCAGGGTAATTTAACTGCTCCTCAGATGGCAGTCCCAAATTGGACTTTCGTTCTTGAACCAGGCTATTCTGGAAATCCTTTTGTTGCGAATCAACTGACACTCAATCCTATCATCAACTTGCCGGGCATTTATACTTTGATGGTTACAGATCCGATCAACGGCTGCACGGTGGAAGATGAAATGACCGTGACTTCCAGTTTGTTGACTGGTTTTTCTTTTGAAATGACTGAGCCTGATTGCCTCACCTCAGCCGGAACTATTACGTTTACGGGCCAGCAGGGAGGAACGCCCCCCTATCTATATTCGGTGGATGGACTTGTTTTTTCATCTCAAACCGTGTTCGATAACTTGCCTCCTGGCGCCTACTCCCTCACCGTGCAGGATGATGCTGGTTGTGAAATTTCAGAAGATGCAGTGATTCCTCTTTTTCAACCATTCGAGGTCTCCCTCGATCCAGAAATTACTGTTTCACTCGGAGAGGAAATCCATCTTGTCCCATTGCTTACGCTACCCATTAATGAAATTTCAAACTTCATTTGGTCGCCAGCTGAAGGGTTAAGCTGCACCGATTGCCTCGACCCTTTTTTACTGCCGACTCAAAACAATATTTACCAGATCGAAGTCATCGATTCCAATGGTTGCTCGGCCATTGCGAGTGTGTCTATTATGGTAAAAGAACCGAACATTAATGTTTTCGTCCCAAATGTCTTTTCCCCAAACGGTGATGGCATCAACGACCTCTTCTTCATTTTTGCGAACGAAAAACTGGTTGTCATTGTCAGCCAATTCCACATCTTCTCCCGTTGGGGGGAGACGGTATTTGAAAATTTCGATTTCCCACCCAATGACGTTGAACATGGCTGGGATGGAACGCATCGAAGCAAATCACTTGACAGCGGTGTGTTCACCTGGTTCGCCGAAATTGTATTGGTGAATGGGGAAACGAAGATGTTTCAGGGAGATGTGACTATTATAAAATAGGGAGGCGTGCCGATGCTAAAAGGTGACACCTTTCCGAAAGGTGTCACCTTTTAGCATCGTTCCCCATAAATTTAGGGCGCAACTTTAAGTTGCACCCTAAATGGCTTGCCACTCCCAAAATCCCCGCTCACTTTATAATTTAGCGCTCCGAAATTAAAACCACAATAATGGGAAGAGCATTTGAATACCGCAAAGCACGTAAAATGAAACGCTGGGCCAACATGGCCAAGTCATTCACGAGGGTAGGCAGGGAGATCGCCATCGCTGTAAAAGAAGGCGGCGGCGATCCAGAATACAACCCACGCCTGCGCATGGCCATCCAAAATGGCAAGGCAGCCAACATGCCCAAATCCAACATTGATAATGCCATCGCCAAGGCATTGGGTAAGGATTCTGCAAACTACGCTGAAATCGTTTACGAAGGCTATGCCCCGCACGGAATAGCGGTGTTGGTAGAAACGGCAACCGACAACTCCACCCGCACAGTCGCCAACGTGCGACACGTCTTTTCAAAATATGGCGGCTCGCTCGGCACTTCCGGCTCGGTGGATTACATGTTTTCCCGGAAAGGTATCTTCACGATAAAAAAAGACACCGCCGGCGATCTCGAAGAATTTGAATTTGAAATGATCGACCACGGCCTCGAAGAAATCAAACCGGAGGATGACGACCTTTTGCTCTTTTGCGATTTTGCCGACTACGGCTCACTCTCCAAAGCCCTTGATGATAAAAGCATCGAGCCTTCTGAATCAAAACTCGACCGAATTCCTTCAATACATAAAAAGTTAAATGACGAACAGGTGGAGGAAGTCATCAAACTCATCGAAAAAATGGAGGAGGACGAGGATGTACTGCAGGTGTTCCACACGATGGATATGGAGGAGTAGTTGTTTTAGAACGCAGAGGTGCGGAGACGCTGAGTGAGGTGTCCGACGCCTCGCTGGGCGTCCGACACATAAATTCAAGGCCGGGAAGTTCTGGTGTCGGACGCCCTACGAGGCGTCGGACACCTTCGAGACGAAGCTCCTTTCTATCAAGTTAGACCCAAACGCATAAGGCAGGTAGGCCACCGAAGGCATCGGCTTGGTGATGAAAAAATTAGCCCGTTTGCCACGGGCAATGCTCCCGTATTCATTGGCAGCTTCGAGGGCAAATGCACCGTTGATGGTTGCTGCATTGATGGCTTCTTCGGGTAGCATTTTCATTTGAATGCAGGCCAGTGACAATACAAAAGACATGCGCCCCGATGGGGTTGTGCCAGGATTATAATCCGTCGCCAAGGCCACGGTCAGTCCCGCATCAATGAGTTTCCGGGCAGGTGGGATGTGGTCGTTGAGGAAAAATGGAGCCGATGGCAGCAGCGTAGCAATGGTATTTGCCTTTTTCAAGATATCAACATCCGCATCGTCCACCACCTCTAGGTGATCGACAGAAACAGCACCGTGTTTTACAGCTGCTGCGATTCCGCCAAGGCAATAAAATTGGTTGACGTGGATTTTTGGTTTGAGTCCGTATTTCGCCCCGGCTTCCAAAACCTGCTCGGTCTCCGCCACGGAGAAGGCAACTTTTTCGCAAAAAACATCGATGTAGTCAGCCAGTCCTTCGCCAGCTATTTGCGGAAGCATTTCATTGACAATCAGGTCAATATATCCTTGTCGGTTGCCATTCCTATATTCCATTGGAACGGAATGTGCCCCCAGAAAAGTAGCCTTGACACCCATCTTCGTGGACTCTTTGAGACGGCGGATGATCCGCAACATTTTTAGTTCACTTTCGACCGTTAGGCCGTAACCGCTTTTGATTTCGATGAGGCCGGTACCATAGTTTTTTACTTCTTCCAGCCGTTCATAAGCTTGTTCAAACAACAATTCTTCCGGTGCCTCCTGCAAACGGCGGGCAGAGTTGAGAATACCACCGCCTTTATTTGAAATTTCTTCATAGCTCAACCCTTTGATGCGATCAACCCATTCTTCTTCCCTGCTTTTGGCGAATACCAGGTGGGTATGCGAATCGCACCAACTGGGAAAAACCATCCGGCCAGTGGCATCCACCTCCTCGTCAGCACGGTCTGGGCAGTTTTCCATTTTACCAAAATCCTTGAACCGTCCATTTTCAACCAAAAGAAAAGCGTTTTTGATAGTAGGCAAAATGGCCAGATCTGCGCCGGCAATGGGTTGGCTTCGTGGTGCGTCTTCGACTTGGACGAGTTCTTTAATGTTTTTGATTAAGAGGGTTTTAGGCATGGAAATGATTTTTTAAACAAAATAGATGAACAACAAATGTATTGCGAATCCCCAGATTCGCTCTGAACCACTACTATGTCTTGTGCGAATCTGGGGATTCGCTATACATCTAGGGATTCGCGATACATTCCGCAACTGCTTACCTTTACCAATTAAATTACGCCGCAAGATATGATTTTAGAAAATCCTCAAATAGAAATGGGGCAACTTCCGTCGG
The DNA here is from genome assembly GCA_029263015.1 of Saprospiraceae bacterium. Classification (GTDB taxonomy): domain Bacteria; phylum Bacteroidota; class Bacteroidia; order Chitinophagales; family Saprospiraceae; genus UBA6168. Next base: position 23,331 of record JAJCYI010000163.1, read on the forward strand.
TAAACAACATTGAATTCAAGAAATTGGCACCGACATACAAGAAAACGGAATACATCGGCACCTCCATATTATTTGGCTTTTTGCTGATTGGCTGTTTCATTGCCTTTTTCAATATCCCTGCTGACTATTCAAGCATCAGCTATGGTATTTTTGTAGCCTGGGCAGTGTTTTTTGCCTTGAGCATGTACCTCGCTGGCAAACAATACGACTTGGCCGGGTACGCCGTGCGTGCCCACGATGTGGTTCACAAACATGGCGTTTGGTGGCGGACCGTCACGACCATCCCTTTCAACCGGATGCAACATTGCGAAATCAGCCAGGGGCCTGTGCAAAATATTTTTGGACTTGCCACTTTGCGGGTCTTTACAGCAGGCGGCACAAGCAGCGACCTTACTATTGATGGGCTGGAGCATGAAGAAGCAAAAAAGATCAAAGGTTTTATCACCGGGAAGATCGGTCCCCAACCCACAGTCGAAAGTCCAGCCACAACAGATGTCGAGTCCAGCCCTCTCACATTTGATGGCATAACTGAAGAGGAATTTGGAGAGGTCAGGGATGCCACAGGAAGTGAATACCCGCCTGATGATGCAACACAAATCTCTCCTCTCCCATAACTCAAAACCCAAAACTCAAAAATAATCAGTGAACCGCTTCGAACACCCAACCAGACAAGCATCCATCGCCATTTTGTTCATCCTGGGCAAATTGTTCAGGATATTGTTCCGGCAACTCTGGGTGGTAATATTGGTGGTGATGTTCAACCCGAAAAAGAAAGTTTTCACCACCTTCACTTTAGGGCTGCTTGCCATCGCCGCCATTGGGGCGGTCACTTCTATCATTTCCTACTTCCGCTTATATTATTATGTAAAAGATGGCGAGTTAGTTTTGGAAAAAGGGATTTTGCAAAAAAAGAAAATCGCAGTGCCACTCGACCGCATCCAGACTGTAAACTTCAAACAGGGCATCATCCACCAGGCATTCAACGTGGTGAGTATCGAAATAGACACTGCAGGTTCAGTCGGAAAAGAATTTTCGCTGGAAGCCCTGAGGAAAGAAGACGCTGAGGCACTGCGGTCATTCATCGAGAACGCCAAGCCTGCGACTGCCCAAACGAGTGATAAAGAAACCGAGGTTCATAGCAATTTTGATACAGCAAGTCCCGGAGTAAAAACCCCTCCCAAACTGCTATTTGAACTCAGCCTGCTCGATTTGATAAAAATCGGTGTCAGCCAAAACCATCTCCGCACGGCTGGTATCATCATGGTGTTTTTCCTCAGCTTTTTTGACGAGTTGGAAGATGCCTTAGATTTGAAGTTGACTGAAAGGGTGGAAGAGTTTTTTGGGCTTGCGCAAGAGGCAGAATTTCTGCCTTACCTGCTCATTGGCATCCCTTTTTTCCTGACCATTTCATTTTTTCTGACCTTGTTCCGGACGATGCTGCAATATTTTGCACTCCGTTTTTGGCGCACAGGGCAAGGTTTTAAAATGGAAAGCGGGCTGCTCACCAAACAGGAAGTTTCCGCTAATTTGAATAAAATCCAATATATCAGGTGGGACAGCAGTCCCATGAAAAGGCTCTTTAAAATGGTAGCTGTCCGCTTGCCACAAGCAGCCAGTGTGCAAGTATCCAAGAAGTTGTCTGCGAACCTCCCAGGCTGTTACGATCACCATCTACAGGCTATCCGCCAAGCATATTTCCCCAATGAAATGCTGCTTGAGGAAACCCACCACGGCGTAAATTGGCGCATCATTTATCGGATGTTCCTCCTGCAAGGTGTGTTGCCGGTTGGTTTGCTCATAGTATTCTCCTATTCCTGGTTGGCGACCGATATTTGGATATGGCTACTCTGGTTACCCGTTGCACTTTGGCTGAGTTACCGCTACCACGATAACTGGCAATGGCATATCAGCGAAGAAGGCCTCCTCACTTCGTGGGGGGTCGTGAACCAACATTCCATCCTTTTGCAATGGTATAAGGTACAGGCCGTCACCATCCGTCAGCATTATTTTCTTCGTCGTCGGGGCTTGGCACATTTAATTTTGGACACAGCAGCGGGATCGGTGCGCATTCCTTATATTCCGGAAGAAAAGGCCAAGGAAGTGCGGGATTTTGTGCTGTATAAAGTTGAGGTGGATGGGCGGAGTTGGATGTGATGGTTTTCTAATGTCTAACCTCTATTTGTCTAATGTCAAAAGTCCAGTAAATATGCCCGACCCCCTTTTTCTCATAGCCATTCTCCCCGACCTGGAAATCCAGCAGGAAGTTACTGCTTTTAAGCAGGAGTGCGCCCAATTATTCCAAGCGAGCCATTCATTGAATGCGCCTCCTCACATTACCTTAATCCCTCCTTTCCGCTGGCCGCTGGAACAACTGGAAAGTTTAAAAGACGTCCTGCTCGATTTTTCTTATGACCAACTTTTTTTCAATATTTCACTGGATGGATTTAATAGTTTCCCCCCACGGGTGGTTTTTGTGGGAGTAAAAGAAAACGAAGATTTGACAGAATTACAATCGGGATTAGTAGGTCACTTATTTCAAAAGCTAAATTTGAAAAGCAAACGAGGTCATGGTTACCATCCTCATATGACCATCGCTCACCGTGATCTTCAAGAATCTGTATTCCCAATGGCCTGGGAGCATTTTTCGGCAAAAAATTACAAGCGGTTGTTTCGAGCAGAGGGTGTTTCGCTGATGGGACATCGAGGTGGGAAATGGGAAATTTTGGAGCAGTTTGCCTTTGGATAGTAAAACCGCTTCCATTGATATTTACCTCAACATTGATTATTTTTACGAAAATAGAATAGCCATGCCAAAGGAAATCGCAGCGATTATCGTTAAAAATAAAAACATCAGAAATGGACGCCCAATCATTTCGGGAACTGGAATCACAGTTCATAGAATTGCAATTTGGTATAACTTGGGACACTCTCCTGAAGAAATCGTTGCCAATCTGCCCCACTTGACACTCACCAATGTTTTTGCCGCATTAACCTATTACTTTCAACATAAGCAGGAAATTGGCCTGGAAATCAAAAAAGAAAATGAGCTAGCTGAAATGCTCGAATCTCAATTTGAAAAGACTTCCAAAGCAGCTTAGATGTCTGTAAAATTCTATTTTGATGAAGACTCGATGTCTCATCGTTTAATCGGGGAGTTCTCAGCAAGCGAAGAACAACGGAGAAACAAATAACATGAAGAAATGAAAATTTTATTATTAATTCTGCTTGTGGTTATAACAAGTTGCAATGGAAATAATCCTGTCAGGGAAATTTCAATAATAAACACAAATGGGTTAGCAAATGGTAATGATCTTGGCAACTTGGTCAAAATAAACAATATAGAGTTCATCAATATGGTACGACCTGTTGGATTAGGATACGATACTACAATATATGAATTGGCTCGAAGAAATTGCTATTTTGGGCCTCGGATAATAACAATTGGCAACGAATGGTACCACACTCGGGACTTAAACCCCAAAATAATAATTAATGAAAAAAATCTCACGATTAGAAATAACTCCCAAGCATTTAATTATGGTAGTGGATTCAACCAAAAGTATGTTGATAATTATTGGGAAAGAGACAACCATGTTTTATTGAAAAAAACAATTCCTAAAGTTGAAGGAAAACAATTTAATGGAGAAGAATTTGTTTTGGACAGAGAGGATATTGGAGATAAAAAAATACTGTTACACTTTGGGTTTTTGGCATGTCAAGGATGCCAATCTGAGCTTGCAGAATTAAACAAATTAGAAGTGAAAAGGAGGGATTTACAAATTATTTATATAACGCCAGACTCGTCAGAGAAACTGCAAAGATTTTTAAAGGTTGAAGAAGACAGGTATGTCATTCAACCTCCATATAATAAATTTGGAAAAAGCTATTCAAAAAAATTGATATTGGATGATGGTAGGATAGTTGAAAAATTTCATATTAGAGGGTATCCGATGAATTTTCTAATCAATAGAAATGGTGCGATTGATTCTGTAGGGGGATTGGCAAACATATTTATAAATGATTTAACAGAATAAAAAGGCCTGCTGAGAACGATGCACCTACCCATGCCTCCCAAAAGGTCGGCAAGTCAGGTATGCGAATAGGTTACAGACAAGGGTTATTGGTGTTATTTCTGCTCTTGATGCTGATATGGTCGCACAACCAGATAATGCCCACCTTGAATTTGCAACTTCCCAAAACAGGGTTTATACTCTTTCAATGTGAAAGACTTCCATGCCATCCATTTCGACTTTCTAGGTAAAGGTCAGGATCATTCCGGTTTGATTTTGTCGCAACAAAAGAAATATTCGATTGGTGAGCAGTTAAGAAGATTGATCAGGTTTTCAACATTAACAAACGCCAAAGAAATGAAAAACAGGTTGGAGTTTTTAAGCGCTTGGGAATGAGTTGCCTACTCCGCAAATGTCACTTTTTTCCTATTCTCCATTATTTCCTTTGGAGTTTTCTTTTCTTTGTAAAATAATCCTCACTCCAGTCGTTATATTACGGCCAAATTCCACCAGGCTAAAAACAAAGAAATCAACCTTTGCACCAACATTTTTATCACCGTATGCGAAAGCAAACAACACCTAACCGTTTCCCATTGTTAACAGCAGCAGTATTGTTGCTGCTGTCAATTGGTGCAACTGCTCAGTCGCTTTTCCCGATCAAAAAAGATAAAAAATGGGGTTTGATGGATGCCGATGGCCGCATCGTCAAACAACCAATTTATGATGCCATTGGGGAATTTAAGGAATTTGGCTTTGCCATCATGCAGAGAAATGGAAGGGTCGGAATGCTGGACAACAAAGGCAGGGAGGCCGTTCCCCCCAAATACGATGATGTGAAAATGCTGGACAACAGATTGGTGTCCGTGATGGAAAATGGCCAATGGCAGGTGCTCAATATAAACGGCAAAATGGTGCTGCCCCCAGGCTACGAGCGGGTGGAAGTCCTCAAAGGGGAACAGAGCAAAGCCTATCTCGCCTATCAGATGGACAGCAAATGGGGCATCGTGGACGAACAGGGCAAAATAGTCGCCAAGCCTAAATTTGACGAAATAGTTGTGCTGGAAAACGTGCCCAAAAAAGTAAAAGGGCTGTATTTCCAGACCAAAAAAGAAAACCTACTCGGACTACTTTTGCCCATCGGAAAAGAACTACTAATACCTTCAGTAGATGAAATCTGGGTGTATAATGAGAACCTAGTATTTTATAAGAAAGAACTAAGATGGGGCGCCATTAACATAGCCGGCCAAGAAGTACTCAAACCCCTGTACAGCCATTTCAGCCGATTGTCCGATAATTTCATCAAACTGATCTCCAACAATTCGCCCTCCCTCTTCTCTTTGGTGTATAACAAATTGGTTTCTAAAGAAGCTTTTGAGGCTTTTTATCCTTTTTCCGATGAATACGTGCTGTGCAAGAAGAACCGCCTCCTCGGCCTTGTTGACCATTGCGGAAGCGTGGTGCTTTCTGCCCAATACAATGAAATTCAACCATACGATGGGGATGTTTTCAGGGCTAACTTACAAGGCCGCTGGGGTATCGTAACGCTCGATGACCTCACGCTGATACCATTTGATTACGACTACATCGCCCCCATGAAACAGGGGCTATGCGTGGTTATTCAAAACAAGCAGTTAGGCATTGCCAACCACCTAGGAGAGGTTGTGGTTAAGCCTCGTTTCAACCGAATCTTGTTGGAAGATGATCAGGCCAAGGCATATCTTGGGCGAAAGCTTACGCTTTTTAATTTTGATAAAAAAAGGAGACTGGAAGACGAGAACAAGTTTGGCAAACATTTCACCATAAAAATTACCAGGGAATCCGAGCCACCAACTCAGCTATGGGGCAATGCTACCAGCCCCTACCAACTCGACAAATTCGAGTGGTTTTATTCTCCAAAATACGATAAATGGGGGCTTCGCAGACTTGACAACGGGGAAGTCCAGATTGAACCATCATTTCATCAAGTACAGGTGGAAAAGGAGGTCGGGCTGACTTTGGTAGGTATTGAAATAAAGCAAGAGGTATCGTTCGACCGCACTTCATACCGCTATGAAATGGCTTATGGATTGGTGCAAAATGACACGGGTTTGCTCGTACACGAGGTTGATTTGTTCGATATCCGTTTGCAAGATTTTGACGAGGGCCTTCCCGTGGCACGTTGTATTTTTACCAATGGCAAACATGGCCTGGTGAACCGCATTGGCAAGATCATCCGCAAGGACTTTTCTTTCCTCGGCGAATTTGAAAATGGCGTAGCAAGGGTCGCTACCAAAGGGCGGATTTCGGCTTCTTTAAAAGGGCGGCCCCATCATTTGGGCCGATTACGGGAATATTTTGTCCAACAACTGCCTCCCATCACATTGACCGATTATACACAGTTTGATCTGAACATCGACCGCTTTGGCTACCTCACCTGCGATGAATGCAATTGGGGCTACATTGACACACTCGGTGAATATACCGTAGCACCGCAATACACCTTTGCCCGTGATTTCACGAACAACGTGGGCATCGTTGCAGATGGTGAGAAATGGGGCATGGTCAACAGCCGCGGCAAAACTCTCCTACCCTGCCAGTTCGACGATTTAGGGTTTATTGACAAAACAGGAAACCAAGTTCTCCGTATTTTCAAGAAAGAAGAAAAATATGGCCTGATTGACACACTTGGCCGCTTGGCTGTCGGTGTGCAATACGATAAAATAGGATCGTTCAGCAATGGCAGGTTGGCTGTCATGCGGCATGGACGGTGGGGTTTCGTTGATGCAAATGGACTGGAAGTTGTGCCTTGCCGTTTTGATGAAGTTGGTACTTACAGCGAAGGTTGGGCTCCGGCCAGGTTGGGGAGCAAATGGGGTTTCATTGATAAAAATGGCGAGGTCGAACTCGAATTTACCTTTTCAAAAGTGGGCTTCTTCCGTGATGGCCTTGCACCAGCCAAAAAGTCCGGCCCCCGCTTTGGCTATATAGACAAGCTGGGCAATTGGGCCATTCAGCCTCAATACGTTCGGGCAGCCGAATTTGACAGGGGAGTCGCACAAGTAGTTGAATTACAAGGAAGTAGCTACCGAACAGGATTGATTGGAACCGACGGAAATCACGTCGTCCGTCCAAAATATGTATCTATTTCCGCTTTCAACCAGTTTGGTATTGCAGTCGCCTGTCTTGGAGGCAACCCCAACCGATTTACACTTATCAACCTTCACGGCACAAACATCACCACTCAATCGTTCCGCAGCATTGAACGTTTCTCAGAAGGGTTGGCCAGGGTGCGCAAAAAAAGTGGTTACGGCTTCGTAAACCTACAAGGTGAAGTGGTCATCGAAGCCAAATATTCAAAAGCAAGTGATTTCATAGAAGGTCGGACCGCTGTATGGGAAAATGGCCGGTGTGGGTTCATCGACACTGAAGGCAAGTATGTGGTTGAGCCGGAATTTTCACGCTGTATGGATTTTAAAGATGGCAAAGCTATCGTTTTTAAAGGCAACCAACGTGCAGGCCTGATCGACCTCGATGGCAATTTTGTCATTGAACCTGGTATCAACCGGTTGCTCGACTTTGCTGAGGGACGAGGACTGGTCCGTGACGAACAGTATAAATTTTACTACATCACCGAACAGGCCCGCTTTTATGATGGGTATTACGAAAAAGCAGGAGAGTTTCAGCATGGGGTCGCGGTGGTGCAAGTGGATGGGCGCTGGGCAATTATCAACCAGCAGGGCATTGAAATTATCCCTCCAAAATACGATAAGATCGAGCAGTTTGAAAATGGCTTTGCTAAAGTCCGCATTAAAGGTTTTAATGGCCTGTCAAATACCCAAGGTGAAATGATTGTGCAGCCCGATTACGAATACATCAGTTATGCAGGAGAAGGATTGTTCCGTGTAGAGCAAGGCGACAAAGTTGGGTATTTTGACATGGCAGGAAAATGGGTTTGGGGACTACAGGAGTAGTACTTTTTATTAATGGTGAATGGTGAATAACGGAATTTATTATTTTCATCCAAACACAGATTCACCATTCACCATTATTTCATTCCAATACTCTCACCGCTCTTTTTGCAGATGGAAAGTCAGGATCGACCTCCTACGCCTTTCGGTAATATTTCAGCGCATTGTTTTTATCTCCAATATTTAAGTAGGGTTTCCTCAGAAATAGGAATGCTGAAGAATGCACTAAAGAATGCGATTTTCCATAAAAACCCTTGCATTTGGTATGTTATTTTTCAATATAAATAGCTGACATTCAGTATATTAACCCCATAATAAGAAAACCACAATTAGGATAAAAAAAAGCGGCTCTTTGACAAATCCTGTGAAAATGTTCAAATTAAATTGAAAGAAGAAATTCAAAAGGTGACACCTTTGACCCGCTCCGAAAATCAAAATCACGGGATTAGTCAAAGAACCAAAAAAGCCCACAAACCAAAATGGCTTGCAGGCTTTTTTTAGAGTTTTAGGTTCTTACTATTGCTCAATAACAATTCTCTTCACAACTGACTGCTGGCCCTCAATTTTAATATCCAAAAGATATAGGCCATCAATGATTCCGTTCATGTCAAATTGGTGGACTTTGCTACTTTCAGTTATTTCATAAACCGCTACTTTCCTTCCCATAATATCCATCAATTCTACTGTACCTTCCTCGACTATTCCTGAAAAAAGAATATTCAGAACAGAGGAAACAGGGTTTGGATACACTTCAACGACACTGCTTTCAGTTGGCAGATCACAGCCAGCACAGTTGCCTGGATTGACAAGTGCCTGGTCAACAGGTTCGGTGAAAGGACTTGGACAGCTATTATTGATGTCTGTGACGCTGTTGCAACCAGAAGCGTTGAAGAAGATGGTAACGCTACCACTTACCCCACCATTTACCGGGTCTACCAGGTCCTTAACTGCACAGCAATCTGTCAAAACAAAATTGTAGTACATGAGGAAACTTCCACCTACTGTGCCCAAGGTCTGCAAACCGTTCAAAGAAGTCAGAGAAGAATTGAAATAAATAAACAATGTTCCTCCCACTTCCGCGAGATTGTCCAGACCCGACATACTGGTCAGACCTGTAAACTGAATAGTCAGGCTGCCAGTCACTTCAACAATATTAGCGAGTGAGGAAAGATTGGTTATTCCAGCACCTTGAATGGTGACAGTGCCGTCAATGATAGCGTAACACGCTGGCCATTCATCCAAATCTGCTTGTGTGGCGAAAGTAACATTTCCAGTAAACGTTTCTCCAGAAAGGCCTTCATCAACATTGCCATCGCAATTATCGTCGATGCCGTTGCAGACTTCCGTTTCGCCAGGATTGACATCATCATCATCATCATCACAATCGGTATCGATCGCTGTCAGTTCCGCTGCGACTTTATGACCTGTTGGGCGTTCGCATTGGACTACAAGTGTGAGAGGACTTTCACCATAACCGTCATCATCCGTATCGGGATACCATTCCTGTCCTGGTCTTTCCAATGGATCATTATCGTCACAATCTGTTTCAGGACCAACTAGGTCACCTTCCAATTTATAACCAGTAGGCTGGGTACAATTCTCCTCTGTCGTTCCATCAGAATAACCATCGTCATCTATATCCTTGAACCAGATTGGGATTACACCAGTTGCTGGATCGACGACTACTGTAAATGTTACTTCACAGATAGCAGCAATATTGAAAACTTTCAGTACCACATTATAAGTCCCAGGTGTCAGTGGACCAAAAAATCCAGTAAACTGGAAGTTCGTACCACCGTCAATGGAATAACCCAATTGGCCGCCGCCTGCCATCCCATCTATATCAATCGTGCCGTTGGCCTCACCTTCACAGGTCTCGTGTGTAACCTCAAAGGTGTAAGTGATAAACTCCTCTATTGTAACCTTGGCAGTACAGGTATTGGTATTGCCGCAGACATCCTCGCCTGTTAAGGTCACGGTGTTTTCACCTTCATCTAAACAAGTAAATAAATTTGGTGAAACTGAAACAGGTGTAACCCCGGAACAGTTATCAGTTGAATTGGTAGCATCAAATACTTGTGATGGCGTGATCGTGAGGTCTCCAGTAGCGGTCAGGGCTACAGAAATATCCTGGCATACTACTGTAGGAGGAGTAGTGTCGTCCACCGTAATGATCTGGTCACAGGTATGCATGTTCCCACAAATATCTTCTGCCTTCCACGTCCTTGTGATGGAATAAGAATAATCCGTACACGAGCCATCCATTGTCTGGGTGCTCACATCTGTTGAACTAATAGCTGGAGCCCCATCACAATTATCCGTTGCGGTAGCCTCCCCAGTATCCATTGGATCAGTGCTCGCATCACATTCCACCGTAACATCGGCAGGGCAAGTAACAACAGGATTCGTAAGATCTCCCACGGTAATCACCTGATCGCAAGTATGCATGTTTCCACAAACATCCTCGGCCTTCCACGTTCTGGTGATGGTATAAGAATAATCCGTACACGAGCCATCCATCGTCTGGGTGCTCACATCTGTCGAACTAATAGCTGGATTCCCATCGCAATTATCTGTTGCGGTAGCCTCCCCAGTATCCATTGGATCTGTGCTCGCATCGCATTCCACCGTAACATCTGCTGGACAGCTCACAACTGGATTGGTTTCATCAACCACGGTTATAATCTGGTCGCAAGGAATCATGTTTCCACAATTATCTTCCGCTTTCCAAGTCCGAGTTATTGTGTAACTGTGATCGTTGCAGCTACCATCGCTTGTCTGTGTGCTCACATCTGTTGATGAAATAGTCGGACTGTCATCACAATTGTCCAATGCCGTGGCTTCGCCTGTATCAGCAGGATCAGTACTCGCATCACATTCAACAGTGACATCAGTTGGGCACGTTATTTCTGGCGCTTTGGTATCCACTACCGTAATGACCTGGTCACAAGTCGTGCTCATGTTGCCACATACATCAGTCGCTTTCCAGGTGCGGACAATCATGTAATTCTGATCGGTACACAGGCCAGTATTTGTTTGGTTGCTATCATCATCGAAACTAGGCACTGGGTTAGGGTCACAATTATCCATTGTCGTAGGATAACCTGTATTAATAGGCCCTGGGCTCCTGTCACATTCAATCGTGATAGGAGGAGGACAAACCACTGTTGGAATAGTGTTGTCAACAACAGTAATGGTCTGGTCACAGGTAGTGCTCATGTTGCCACAGATATCGGTGGCATGCCAGGTCCTCGTAATGGTATAACTGAAACTAGTACAACCTGCACCTGGTCCACCTGCATCACTGGAATCGAACATCGGATTAGGATCACAATTATCCACCGCTGTTGGTGTGCCAGTATTGATAGGATCAATGCTCTCCTCACAACTTATAGTTTTACCCGGTGGGCAGGTTATGGTTGGAGGAGTGGTATCGGTGAAATGGATGAGCTGCATCTGTGGAGCGCTCTGGTTTCCACAGCCGTCATGGGCTGTCCAGGTCCGCTCAACCACCCATAGTCCGGTCGGGCAATCGTTAAGGAATGGCCCGGTCAGCACATCTTGGAAAGCCATTTTCGGCAACGGATCGCAATTATCAGTTACAGGAATTGGAACCGTCTTATGCACCGCCTCGACGAGACTGGCAAAGAGGTTACCCATTCCTGGTATTGGATTGTCGAACAATCCAACACAGAAACCTGGAGGGAACAGATGTACGTATTCCGCCTGTGGCGGCACCCTATCTATTTCATCAAGTATAACAAGTGGCTGCTGATTGTAAAGGAAGAAAGGAGGAAACGGCATTTCCAACTCGAAAAAGACATCGAAATAACTACATGCCTTGGTATTATCACCAGGCACCTGGCCAACGATATGGCCGGTAGAAGGAGGCAGTGGTGCGCCAGGGCCTACGCCTGCACCAGCACCGACACGGAGTGTAAAACCTCCACCCGTCAGTTCCATCTGAATTATTTCCGTAGGAATCACGTCATTTTGGCCATTCAGCACAGCCGGACATGGTGCCGTCGGCAAAGCCAAATCCTGCGCAGCACCACGGTTCACCAATACAGGCCCAGAAAGCATAAGTTCTTGTTGTCCAGGTAAAGTGCAATCCAGTACGCCGCCAAGGTTGATACTCACTTCACCTGTGGACTGTATGACATCCTGCCCTGCGGGCAGGTCAAGGAACCAATCGGGCACTGGAGGCCCAAACTGATCCTCTACCGACAGGCAAGAAGGATCGATGCGTGGATCTTGTGGTACGCCTGGAGGTACAGGGTTCAAATTAAAATTATCCGGCCATTCGAGGGTCGTATTGCCAGGTGCTGTGAACGTTGGTGCTTCTGTATCCTTAAAAGGAATCGTCTGTACACAAGTCATCATCAAACCGCAGGCATCGGTTGCTTTCCAGGTACGGGTTACGATCCACAGGCCAGTCGCACAGTCGTTCGGGAATGGCCCAGTCAGTACATCCTGATAGGTTACTGATGGCGTTCCACAGTTGTCAGTAGCCGTAGGATTACCTGTTACGCTCGGATCGATGCTTGGATCCTGAGGGGTGTCTGGCCCTACTGGGCTAAAGTTGAAACCAGCAGGCCATTCAATCGGTGCCGGATCGGGCGGACAGGTTATACCTGGAGGGGTTGTATCTGAAAAAGTAAAGGTTTGTACACATGGGGAAGAGGTGTTGCCACAGGGGTCCATATTCGTAAAGGTCCGCTGTACAATCCAAAGGTTTGGACAATTGGCCGGAGTCGGCCCAACAAGCACATCTTGGAAACTAAATGCAACTGTACCACAATTATCCACACCACTCGATTCACCAAAGGTACTTGTAGGAATGCTCGGGTCCTGTGGCGTGTTTGGCGGCACAGGGTTGATATTGAACCCAGTTGGCCACTCGATCACTACAGGGTTCACTGGGCAGGTGATGCTTGGTCCGGCGTTATCCTCAACTGTAATAGTCTGGTCGCAAGTCGTGCTCATATTATTACAGGCATCGGTCGCTTTCCAAGTACGGGTAATCACATAAGCAGCGTCGGTGCAACTGCCGTCCATCGTCTGTGTGCTGACATCTGACATGGAGATCATTGGATCCGGGTCACAATTATCGGTAGCGGTCGGCTCAATCAATTCTTGCCTGGCTTGAATAGGAGCGGTTGCTTGAGTAGAGCCAGACAACCCATCCAAAACACTTCCAGGTGCACCTACAAAATCTATCTGGTAAGAAATATCAAAAAAACTGTCCACATTAAAGTCACCACTTGGAAGCTGGGTCAAGGTAGTGTGTCCAGGACTCGGCAGTCCAAATCCCAACCCAGCTGTAATTTGTAATTGATCAAAATCCGGGTCGCCAAATATGGCCCCCTGCAATTGAAACATTTCGGTATCAAAATCCTGTACCGGATCGCCTGGGGTGCGAGGGCCTGAATGCATTTCGCCAGATACCGGCACCATAATCATCCTGCTAAACCCAGCCAAAGAACCAGTACCGGTCATATTCATTTCCAATACAGCATCAAATATATGAACCTCTCCTCCAAGGCCTCCACCTGGCGCTGATGAGATAAGGCTCATTGAAACCATTTCTGTCTCTATCAATATCTCAGTCCCTGGAGGTAGCCCATCAATAATCAGAAATGGATCAAATGGTTGAGTTGCATAACCACAAAGTGGCGGCAGATCGATGGTACCAGTTCCATTATCTGGTTGTACACAGCCCGTTGCTCCCAGAATTGGGTCGTCACATGCTACTGTCACATCTGGCGGGCAGGTGATTCCTGGAATAGTATTGTCAACCACCGTTATCGTTTGCACTTGATTGGGTGACGCAAGACCGCTACAGTCAACCAATGACCAGGTCCGTCTGATGGTACCTGTACCATTGCATCCAGTCAGACTAGGAACGTCAGTAAAAGTCGCATCCAAACCAGTACAGCAATCATGCATTTCGTCGGTTACATCGCCCGTATTTGCAGGAGAAGTATCATCTTCACAACTAATGGTTACATCAGGAGGTCTGGTAAAGGTCGCTGCTGGCAGGCTCGTTACCATCAGGTCCGCAGTAGCAGCAGGGGCAGGTATTTCACCCTGAACACCATCTGCCGACACCTCACTAGTGGTATTGGTATAGGTACCGGTACTTGCATCGCAAGGAATCAATATTTTAATACTGAACGAACAACTTGCTCCTGGTTCCAAATTACCATTCTGGAAAGAAAACATACCCATTCCATCTGCCGCTACAAAAGCGCCTTCTCCACAAGCACTTACGTCCGCTACGATTGGTGTGTTGACAGTGGTACCGGGAAGCATCGCACCCAGGTCATCCATAAAGTCAATATCCTGAATGGCATTGACAGCGTCCAGGTTTTCTAAAGTAAAAGTGAGCATGGCCTCGCCTGCGGCAACAGCAGGCCCATCAAATGATTTACTCAAGTTCAAAGTCCTTACCTGTAAGTCATCAGTGGCAGTACCACCTTCAACAGGTACACCCATTAATTCCCCAGTTACCTCGCCCGTCGTATTGGTAAATGTGTTCCCCGCTACCGTAGCAGGTAATTGCAAAGTCACGGTAAACGTGCAGGATGCCCCGCCAGCAAGTGTGCCACCGCTCAGGGTAAGGGTCGAACCACCGGTCAAAGAAGAAGCCCCTCCACAAGGCATTGCTGGTAAAACAGAAGTTACCAAGCCTGACAAAGTAGCATCGAGGTCATCTATGAAAGTGATATTGTCAATTTGCCTGGCAGGATCAAGATTTGTTATCGTAAATTCCATATCTACCGTGCCACCTGCCAATACTGGGTCATCGGTGAATTCTTTGGTAATGTCAAGCAGATTTGTTTCAACGATCAGGTTATCAGTGGCAGGAGGGAGACTTACAAAGCTACTACCAATTTGAACGAATGGATTTGAAGTCGAATTAATATAGGTATCAGAGGCGGCGCCGGGTGGGATCAGCAATTCAATATCAATGGTACAGCTATTCCCCGGGGTTATAGGAGTAGCAGTACCGAGACCATTGAAACTAAGAAAGGTCGTTCCACCCATAGTACCACCACAGGTATTTGTGGCGGGAGGTAAGGTAGCGGTCGATCCAGGCAGGAAAGCTAAATTATCTTGAAAAAGGAGAAGTGTAGCATCTTCAGCCCCCATTGTATTATCCAAGGTAAAACGCAAGATGACTGTTTCGCCCGGCAAAGCTGGATCTGGGGCATAGATAAGTTCTTTGGTGAAAAACACGTTTGTGACCACCAGATCGACTGCTGCTGCACCGCCCGTAACGGTTTGCCCACTGGAGGTGGCCGTCACAGTGCTGGTGTTATTGGTATGGGTGCCGAGTGTGGCCCCTGCCGGGATGTCCACCGTCACGGTGATGGTACACGAACCACCAGGGGTCAATGTCCCGCCCATTAAAGAAATGAAGCTTGAGCCAGCGGCGGCGGTGACTGTACCACTACAATCAGTCACCAGATTATTAGGAGTTGCAACTACAGTCCCTGTTAAAAAAGCATCCAAATCATCGGAAAAGGCAAGATCCGTTGCGTCAGTAGTTGATAGTGCATCCAGGCTCAACGTAAAGGTCAAATCAACTTGGTCGCCCGGAGCTACCTGGACAAGGGAAAATTCCTTGCGGATGCTCGGCGCAGTCAATATCTCAACATCATCGGTTGCCGGAGAACCTGTTACAGCTTCCCCATTTACCATTCCTGTAACTTCAGAGGTGGTATTATTGTAATTACCAGGAGGCGCTCCTACTAGGACATCAAGTGTAATACTAAACGTACAGCTACTACCTATAGGAATACTTCCCCCAGTGAGGGTTAGCCTTGCCGGGATTGTAGCGTCCCCCGGAGGATTGAAAAGAGGGGAGAAGGTAAATATTGACCCCATGCCACAGTCGTCATTGGCTGGAAGAACCGATGCTGTTTGGAATATCTGATCAAACATATCCGTGAAACTTATATCAGTCAGTTCATGAGTCAAGCTGGTATTAGTGATCGTAAATTCCAATACGGTTGTCCCGCCGGGTGTGGCAGGATCAGTCAGGAAAGTTTTGGTAATAACCGGATGTGGAGACACAACAAGATCGGCCTCAGCGGTGTTGCCCGTTACCGTACTTCCATCTACCGTTCCACTCACCATATTGGTCACATTTGGATAAGTGCCAGATGCAGTACCAGCTGGAACATCGCAAGTAACCGTAAAAGTGCAAGTTCCACCATTGGATGGCACCGTTCCTCCAGTCAATGTCAATACGCCGCCAACAAATGTCAACATAGAACCTGTGCCGCAAGGATCGGTAGGCAGCGCACCAGCAGGAGCCAGACCCGTCAAAACCGCATCCAGGTCATCTGTAAAAGTGACATCAGTCGCTTCAAAATCCCGGTCATAGTTGGTTATGTTAAATTCCAGGTCCACTGTTCCGCCAGGAGCAACAGGGTCATTGGTAAAATTCTTGATGATGTGGATATCTGATCTGGTCACTTCCAAGGTGGCACTTGCTTTTCCAGCAGTAATTAGTGGATTAGATTGTACCGTCAGCTCAGAAGTTACGTTTTCTAGTTGCCCAGTCCCTGTTGATAAAACGTCTATTGTTACGGTACAACTTCCGCCACCAAGGATAACTTCAAAACCAGGGAATACAAATCCAACTGCCTGATAGAAGAACTGGGTACTACCAGGTGTCGCGGAAACGGTTTCTCCTGAAGGTGCCATACATGTTGAGGAAAAATTAGCAGGGCTGGCAATCTCCAGGCCATCCGGCAAATTGTCGGTAAAAGCCAGGAAGGTCACTGCCGCCGCGTTTGCCATATTATCAATGGTGAAGGTCAGGGTAGCTGTTTTACCTAAATCTATTGAGGACGGAGAAAAGGTTTTTGTAAATCCAGGCCGGTCTGTTACGACTATTAAATCAGCCGTACCAGAAGTTGGAGGATCTCCCATAAAATCGGAGGTCAACGTAACGGATGGGTTTGTATTCGTACCCACATTAGAGCTGGTTACGTTCACCGTCACGGTACACGAACTTCCTGCCCCTACCCTACCATTGGAAAAGGTAATGGTTGTGCCACTTGCGGGAGCGGTCATCATGGCTTGTCCTGCCGAACAATTCGTAGATGTTGCTGGGGCATCGGCAATGGTGATTATGCCAGCAGGCAGCATACTGGGCAGGGTACTGGTAAAGGCCAGGTTCTCAAGTGGGGTTGGATTTCCCGTATTATCAATGGTAAAAACCAAGGCTGCCGTACTGCCCGGACCGATAGTGCCGGGCGTGAATGCTTGCGAAAAACTAGGCTGTGCCATGCCATTTACAGCAAATAGAAAAAGTGCCAGCAAAGGCAGCGCTATTTTTTTATAGATCGTAGAATTTCCCATTTGGATTATCTTTTTGATTTCTTTTTTTGGTGTAGAACTTTTCATAAAATCCTATTTATTTCTTTCCCCTTTCGGGAAATGAGCGTTTTTAAAATAGTGAAAACTTCATTTATTGCTCAGTGAGCAATTCTATATTTTACAGCTTGACTATCTTTCTGACAATCAGCCTGTCTTCCATCCTGATCTGCAAAAAATACAGTCCAGCATTCAATTTTTCGTTCAGGTCCAGTTCAAATCGGCTTGTTCCTTTTTCCACCCTTTGTTCCAAAACCACCCTGCCGTCAGCTGTTGTCAATTTCACATCAGCATCCTGCGTCAGGATATTTTGAAAAGAAACTTTTAGGTTTGAGTGAAATGGGTTGGGTGCGATTTTTACTGAAAATGTATTTTCGGGTTCGTTCACCGCATTTGGACCAATTTGAAACTCCTCGATCATGTGCAAAGAATCAATTGCCAGTGGGCCGATGTGATCCACATGCCCGTTCGGCCAATCAATCCTCACGCTGTCAACCTGCTCGATGTTCCCCAACCCAAAATGCACGATGGAAGTATTTTGGGAAGCATAGGTATCACCTCCGCCGTATATCTCCCGGACAAATGTTTTGCCGCCAGCAAACAGCCACACTTTTGAGCCATAAGCATCGCGGTTGGATTCTACGCCCTCCAATTTGAACTGGATAAAATGGTTGTCGTTCTCCGTTTCATTGACATAAAACTTGGAGTGGAAATCCAACTCGTCCAAGGTCACGATAAAAATGTCGAGGTCGCCATCGTGGTCGAAATCCGAATAAACCATGCCCCGATTGTAATCTGTATCGGCCACGCCCGCTGCTTCTGATACATCAGTAAATGTTTTGTCACCGTTGTTCAAAAAGAGCTTGTCGGGATCTTGCATGGCAGTCGCCCAGGCAGCAATCGCCGACATCCGGCCATTGGAAACATAGAGATCAAGTAGTCCATCGTTGTCAACATCAAGAAAAGCAGTGCCCCAGCCAGTGGTATTTCCCTCACCAGGAACGGTCGGGTTTTCCACGCCAGCAAATACGGACACATCGTCGAAAGTGCCATTGTTGTTATCGATCAGGATATTCCTACCAATACTAGTGGTGTAATAATCGAAGTCAAGGTCTTGGTCGTAATCGCCTGCGGCAATGCCCATCCCAAAAGCCTGAACATCGGCACCGCTTGCTGCACTTATGTCAACAAAAGTTCCCTCGCCGTCTGTGTTTTCGTACAGCACATTTGCCTCCAGCCAATAACCAAAATCATTGGCCAGGTAAATATCGAGGTCGCCGTCCATATCAAAATCAGAGGAAACACCCGCGATGGTGCAACCATTTATGCCAGTGACGTTGAGTTCCTGTGAAACTTCCGTGAATGTCAGGTCGCCATTGTTCCGATAAAGATAATTGGGAAAACAGTCGTGAGCGTAGCCATTGAGCACGCCAGAGGAGTCTTGCGTAAAAGCCACATTTTCGATGTGGTTCATCACAAAAATATCCAAAAAGCCGTCCTTATTATAATCCAGGAACATCGCCGCTTCCGAGAAGGAGGTTTCCGTTAATCCAGCTTGAAGGCCAAATTCGGTGAAAGTGCCATCGCCATCGTTGAGGAAAAGCAGGTTGCGGCCCAGTGGAATCGTCGGCCCGTTGAACATTTCCCAAGTTGAAATGAAAACGTCCCGGTCACCGTCGTTGTCAATATCGCCCGTGGTCACCGCCATGGTATTGAACTGCACCGTGGCAAACAAGCCGATGTCATTGTTGATCCTGGAGAAAGTGCCGTCGCCATTGTTTTCGTACAAAAAATCTTTCGATTGACCCCTCACCAAATACAAATCCTCATCGCCATCATTGTCATAATCGAAAAAGGCTGCTCCGCCGCCAGTCAAGTCCCGTGCCTTGTAAACATGGTCTATCCCCATGGCAATGCTCTGCTCAGAAAAGATCTGGGCTGTCGCAATGTCACACATTAAAAAGACACAAGCGACGCTGATGACTGATTTGTATAAAAATGGCTGCACAATATGGATGTTGACCGAGTTCAGAAATCAGGAGTCAGGGGTCAGAGCCGCCAATTTCTTTCGTGGCTTCTGACCCCTGACTCCTCGCTCCTGATCCCTCCCTACTGCTGGATCATCACTTTGGAATCAATGATTTTCCCGTCAATAGAAAGTGTGTAAACAAAGGTTCCTTTAGCGTATGTCTTGCTGTCCAACCTCAGTTCGCCGAGGCCCCTTTGGTCCAGGTCAAAAGATTTCAGCAGTACTCCGTCAATGTTCCTTACTTCCAATGCCGCATCCGTTGCCGAATCGGAAATGAAAAACTGGACTGTGGTCGCATCCGTATATGGATTGGGTGAGTTTTGCAGTAAATAGGAATTGGCGATGTTCAAGTTCGCCGCCGCTTCGCTGCAGCAATTCGCCATTTCCATTTTCATGGTCTGGTTTTCATTTGCCAACTGCTCATTGTACAAGCGCAATTGACTCAGTTCCGCCTCCATGTTGTCCAGCCTTTCCAAAAGGAGTACCGCTGGGCTTGTCTCATCGCCGATGATTACATCAGTTTCTGCGCCGCCGCCCAGAAAGTAGGTGCCCGGAATGTCCGCGTCGTCAATTTCCGTCAGGTCATCCCCGCCGCTTTTCAATACAGGTGGATCTACGACGCTTGGTTTTTCAGGAGCCGTGCCCAGCACACGCCCGTTTTTGTCAGACTGGGTTTGGCTTTGCGCCACAACCAATTGCAATACAAACAGTTGCAAAAAAAGAAGGATAGTATATTTTATATTTTTCATTTTATTCTTTTTTAAATATTGAAGGATTTGGTTTCAAAACGAACCCGATTATTCGTCCCCTACTTGGGTGTTGGCTTTTGCACCAGTCTCAGTTTGCTTCATCACCATCTGCGTCAACGCTGCTACCTGCGCTTTCAACTCTTGCAGGGAAGCGAGTTCGCTTTGCAGGGAGTTGATTTGGTTTTGTTGGGCGTTGATGATGGCTTGTTGTTCTTTTATAGCTTCTGCCAATACAGGTGTCAGGCGTGAATAATCAACTGATTTGTAGCCTTCTTTGTCTGTCTGAACTACTATTGGCAGTACTTCCTCGATTTCCTGAGCGATGAAACCAAGCTGTTGTCCTTCATTGAAATGCTTATTTGGGAACTCATCAATTCTCCAGTCGTAATTGACGCCTTGGAGGTTGAGCACTTTTTCCAAGCTGTTTTGTAGTGGGGAGATGTTTTTCTTGAAGCGTTTGTCGGAGGAGCAGGTGATGCTGGTGGTGACGGTGGCTGATGTAGTACCAATAGAGCCACATACTTCGAGTTTGTGGGAGGGAGCTGTGGTGCCAATGCCGACGTTACCACTTGTTAGTATCCTCATCACCTCATTTGTTGGGGTACCACTTGTCCCAACTGAACTTTGGGTATAAAACCTCATACCAGCAATCGCGGCAAAGAGGAAATCATTGGTGGTAGTGGTCTCTAAACCTATGGTCCCCATAGTGACCCCTCCTCCTTCTTTAAAGGAAAGGTGCGAGTTATTGGCAGCACCTAAACCAGCTTGGATGGATACCCGTCTGTCCGGGTTGTTTGATCCTAATCCAAAATTCCCAGTGGCAGTAATTCTCCCCCTTTCCATTCCTGCTGCTGTAAACCCTAAAATATCTGTACCGATCCTATAAATCCCGAGATCAGGGTCACTGGCAAATGAAATAGATGGTGTGGCTGCCGATCCATCAGATGCAGATACATCTCCCCCTCCTGCGCTTATAGGTTGCTCTATCACATTCCCATCCACATCCACCGCCAATAACTTCGTAGCCGTACCAGTCTCATTGCCATCTCCATAACGAATAAACTGGAGACCTCCATCCGCCTTAATATCCAAACTGCTCTGAGGAGCACCTGGCCGAATCCTAAACGGCAGCTTCGACCCATTCGTCGCATCCCTGATAAAAAAGTTGGTTTCATTAGAAGCAACATCCCAAGTCTGAGGACCAAATCCAGATGAACCATCCTGCTCCAGACGCAATGTTGGTGTATCACCATCTTTCACGTGCATTTCAACTACAGGAGTTGAAGTGCCAAGCCCTATCCGCCCTGCATCGTCCACATATAAAGAGTGGGACGGCGCACCTGCCTCAATGGTGAAAGGCGTCCTGCCGCCGTCAATGTCATCAATGCTGAATTTATTGGCACCGCCATTGGATGAATCGTTGGCCGTAATTTGCCAATCACGGGTGGGGAAGCTGGCCGAGGTACTGGTATCCTGGAATTTTATCCTTAGGTTGTTTTCCTTGAGCCTAAGTGTATCAAAACCAAAGCTCTCTCCATTCACGCAATCAAATCCGGCACAAATACTGCCTTGCACGATCAGGTCATCAAGGATTACCTGGTCAACTACAGTATTGGTATGATCCATTGCCCGGTTGGGCTTATAGGTCATCTGTTGCATGTTGACAGAAGCATAAAGCGTCGGGTGGTCTTGTTCCCATGCACTGGAATAGGAGGGCATATTCAGTCTGCCTTCCGTCAGATCTGGCGAAACAAACTTGCCATTTTTTATGCTGAAATTAATGGAATACCCATCCACCACATCGGGCAGGTCGTTGTCGCGCCGGAACTTGGCCATCGCTTCAACATCGTTGATCGCCCGTAATTGGGTAAGTAATTTTCTTTGTTCTTCTGTTAAAGTTATGATGGGCGTAATTTGTAACGTGTAAACCCCATCCTCGAATTTCTCGCCCTTCGTATTCAAGTTGCTCAACGACAAAGTGTTTTTGTAATCCACCCTTTGTTTCAAGTAATAATTCTCAGGGCCTGCAATTTCTACGAAGTAGGAGTTGGGCGTTTCATCCGAAAATTGAACTTTTGCCTCTTCGGAAGTTATATCGACATCTTTTACGATGGATTGGCCAATGGCAGTTTCACTGATTAGCAATAAACAGAAAAACGCCATGCTTAACATGAAGATGTTCCTAATTTTCATCTTGTTAAATATTTAATGATTAGTTAATATGATTTATAATTGACCTTCGTCAATTTCGAATCTGGATAATTCAAATAGGAATAAAGCCACAGGAAATGAAAGATCATATTTCAACTTCAAAGCCTATGCATAAATCGGTTGGGATAGATTTTTGTCCTTTGGTAAAGTGTAAGTCGAAAGGTGTAAGGTGTAAGTCCAGATAGAAGTTCTGGTATAAACTATGTTTAGCCGCCGCTAAGGTATTACTAAATTTAGGAGTGACAAAATTTATTCCTAAAAACCTAATTCTCAGATACAACGCTCCCAAATATGCCAATTGATGTTTCTATTTTGAAAATATGATCATCGTATTGACATCGTTGTTTGGGATCAGATACTTTTCCTTATTGGTTTTCGCATCTATCAACGAAACCACATCCCTAGCTTCCTTTCTTGCCCAAAAATCAGAAATAGTGGGGGCACTCGCAAAACCTCCTTTGCTATCCCCAATAACAAGCAAACAGGGGAGGTCTCCAATGACCCAGTCTGCACTTCAAAACCACCGTCGTTGCCCACCAATAAAATATCCATGTTTCTTCCATCGCTGTTAAAATCCTTGGCTAGGATGCCGTGAGTATGGGAAACTTGAGCAGCACTATGCAAATCATGTGCGATGAATTTCCCATGGTCATTTTCAAACCAGGTTGTAGCTAAAATATTGGTAGGCAAATACTGCGCTTCCTCCAATTCACTTTGTCATCCACTGGGTATATGGTATAGCATTCTGAAAGCTTGGAGGTGATGCCTTTGCGTATGGAAGGAGGGCAGGAAGGCGTTGCCTCAAAGGTTGCTCCGAGGCAACCCGCTACATCAATACAAAGGCATCACCTCTGCCGCAAAACAATCAGAAAAGGAACTTGTACTCTAGCGTCTTAAAGTAGAGCTAAAATATTATAATCTATGACATATGGCGCAAAACAGCTACGGTGCGCTGCTCCTTTATAAATCTTCATTTTTCGGAAATAAACCACCCTCCACCAACTCGCAGACAGTATGCCCGATCAAAATATGGCATTCCTGTATGCGCGGTGTATCCGTGGAAGGGATTTCGATGAGGCAATTACAGATAGACCTCATTTGGCCGCCACCTTTGCCAGTCAAGCCAACCGTCGTCATACCTTTTTCTTTGGCGGTCAGAAGTGCCTTGACCACATTTGGCGAATTGCCCGACGTGGACAGACCAACCAGCACATCCCCTTCCCTGCCCATCGCTTCCGTGAGCCGGGAAAAAACATCATCGTAAGAATAATCGTTGGCAACCGCGGTAAGATGGGAAGTATTGGCGTGTAAAGCTGCCGCAAAAAGCGGTGGACGGTCGTAATAATACTTGCCTGAAAGCTCTGAAGCGAGGTGCTGGGCATCAGCGGCGCTGCCCCCATTTCCACAAAAAAGCACTTTGCCCCCATCGTTGAAACAACCAATGAACAACCTCGCCATTTCATCGACCCTGGCCAGCAAGGTTTTGTCTTCCAACAATTGTTGCTTCAGCGATATGGCTATCTGCAAATTTTTTTTGATGGTAGAAAATGTGTCCATGTGTTCGAGTATTATTGCAGGCACAATATTAGGGTTTGCGCGAGGATATTTTTATTTGAACCATAAAAGGAACAAAAGTGACACATAAGTAGCGCTGTCTTTATGATTCCTCTAATGGCTTTGCAAGCCCGTAAACTGTGAGTTCGTAATTTGGCGTGTCTAAAGAACAGTTCAAAAATAAATTAATGGAAAAAACGAAAATCGACCAAGGCCGCCCTTATGATTGGGCCAAAGCATCGAAAGACTACGCCGCATACCGCGATATTTATCCCAAAAGCTTTTACCGGAAACTAATCGACTTTGGGATCGGCAATGCCGGACAGGTCGTGCTGGCGCTGGGTACGGGTACAGGCGTGTTGCCGAGGGCCATGCATCCTCATGGTGCAAAGTTTCATGGCATCGACATCAATGCTGGACAGATCGAACAGGCCAGAATTCTGTCAGAAGCACAGGGCATGGACATTGAGTGGAAAACCTGTCCCGCCGAGGACACCGGATACCCTGACGACAAGTTCGACGCAGTGACCGCCATCCAATGCTGGCATTATTTCGATAAAAAAATCATCGTCCCCGAAATTCACCGACTATTGAAAAAAAGCGGTCGACTAGCCATCGGGTTCATGATCTGGCTGCCCAATGAATCAGCAATTGCAGCTGCCTCGGAAGCACTTGTTTTACAACACAACCCACATTGGACCGGTGGCGGTTTTGATCGCTTGGCACTTGAAATCCCAGACTGGCTGGAGGATCGGTTCACCCTTGAAACCCTGCATACTTATGAGGAAGACTTGCCATTCAACTACGACACCTGGAGGGGAAGGTTCAGGTCATGCCGGGGCATCGGCGCTACTTTGGACAAAGTGGAGGTGGATCGTTTTGATCAGGAACATTTACAAATGTTGATGCAACTGACACCAGATAATTTCACCATCCCGCACCAATTGACCATTGAAGTTTATAGAAAATGTAAAATGTAAAAAATCGTCAAAGAACCAAATTTTGAAGCAATCAGGTGGGCAAGTTTTATATTCCTCCTTTTACATTTTACATTTGCACCCAATTTCAGGAAATTGAATTCCATTGAAATTCCCAATAAAAATGAAAAAACACCTGTTCCTTCTCGTTCTCGTATTTATTTTTCAAAATATCTTAACTGCTCAAGGCTCACACGAACTTGATGGCAAATTAGATGGCAGTTTGCTCGGCAGTGGCGGCGTTTCTTTTGGGCTTGGCTTCTACTTTATGGGCAAGGTGGAGCCGCTTACAGAGGAACAAATCCGAAAACTGGACCCATTGAACGTCAATTCAATTGACCGCCCGACCACCCGAAAATGGAGTACTAAGGCACACCATTTCAGCGACATTGCCTTGCACACCTCTTTTTATAGCCAATTTGCTTTGCTGCTCGATAATAATTCGAGGGATGAGATCGGCACTGTCGGTACTATGATGGCAGAAGTAATAATGATAAACAACGGCATCACCAACATACTGAAAGGTACTGCCAAACGGAAAAGGCCATTCACCTATAATCCCAATGCACCGCTGGATTTGAAATTGCACAAAAATGGGCGCTTTTCATTTTTCTCGGGCCACGCTTCCAATTCGGCAGCCTTTTCCTTCTTTACTGCCAAAGTTTATTCTGACAACAACCCTGGTTCAAAATGGAACCCATATGTCTGGTCGGCAGCGGCAACACTTCCAGCATTGACTTCTTTGTTGCGCGTAAAGGCTGGGAAACATTTTCCGACAGATGTTATAGTCGGATATGCGGTCGGCGCAGCTGTGGGCTTTTTGGTGCCTGAGCTTCACAAACTTTGAGATGGGCAATTTGATGTAACCGGAAGTTGTACTTCCGAGACGATTTGGCCCGGAAGTACAACTTCCGGTTACAGATGGCTGAAAGTGGCATACAACGCCGAGCCGTTTATTTTTCCACTATATTATTGGAAGCTGACTGACCGATTGCGCAACTTTGCAAAGGCTCTGGGCAACGAAGCCATTTTCGAAGCGTTCAGAGCATGTTTTTTATTTTGAAACTAAAACTATTCAAACAGTCATAAACTGTTTGCTTAAAAACCTATTGATGAAAAAAATAATTACGGAAAGTATGCTGGCAGCAGTGTTTGTGTTAACGACAGCATTCCTGTTCATAGGCTGCGATGGGGAGGACGAACCAATCCCTGCCTATATCCAGATCAATGATTTTGAGACGGTATCAAACAACCCTACCTATCATGGCAGCGTTTCGCATAAAATCACCAACGCAACGGCTTTTGTTACGGACAAAACAACCAATAAGACATATAGCTTGGGTATGTTGTCCTTGCCGGCAAAAGTGCCCGTCATTGTAACTGGGGAATTCGACATCTCTCTTGACCCTGTTATAAAATCCAACGGCAACAGCTTTTTCTTGGAGGTTTATCCATTTTACGAACGGTTCACGGGGCCAGTCACGCTTCAGCCCACCGTTGAGTCAATTGTAAACCCGACGACCTCATACATCCCAGATGCCAACTTCCGACTGATTGAAAATTTTGAGGGCACTGGTCACCTTTTTTCAGTGGACCGAGACAACAACCCAGCTACTTCCCTTGAAATTTCTGATGAAGATGTTTTTGAGGGAGAATCCTCAGGTAGAATAGTATTGGATACTTCGAATAATGTATTCGTGGTGGCCAGCAACCAACTTTATGAAATCAATATGCCAGAAGCTGGGAAAGTTTTCATGGAGGTAAATTACAAAACCGACATCCCCCTCGAATTTGGGGTATTGGCCATCAACGCCCTCAACGACGAGACCCCAAGTTTTGAATTTGGCGTGTTTGCCAAAGAAGAATGGAACAAGATTTATTTTAACCTGACCAACCTTGTTGCAACCGCTGGCGTAAATCGTTTTGTGCTCGTCATTCGTGGCGGCCTTCCTATTGAAAACGGTCAGTTCGCACTTAATGAAGCCAAAGTTTACCTCGACAACATTAAGTTGATACACTTTTGAGCATTGAGTAGGCAACCATTTCGGTAGTACTTGCAAGGGTGTACACTCCGCGTTAATCATTTGAGCTTGACATATACAGGATTTGGGCAAATAGGATTACGGCGCACTGCACCTTTGTTTCTATACAGTATATAAGTAGGTGAGTGTATATAATCGACACTTTGAACGAGGCTATTTTTTCGCTAATCGAGGCAAAAAATATTTGAATAGCCAAGTTATGGAAATATTTTTTAACGAGGAGTATCGGAAAAGGAGTCCGTTCAAAGTGTCGATTATATATGCTCACCTACTTAATTGGAATAGAAACTTTAAAACAGCAAAGGATTTTGGTTATTTGACTAATCCTGTGATTTTGATTTTCGGAGCTGGTCAAAGGTGACACCTTTTAGAAAGGTGTCACCTTTTGGCTTCCTTATTTCAATTTGATTTGAAGATTTTAACGAGATTTGTCAATGAGCCAGGATTTTAACACAAAAAACATTGTAAAACAATACCTTACCCAGCAAACCAAAAACTCCGAACCAAAAACCAAAAGAGCACAACTCCAAACCTTGTGAACATGCGCCAAAAAGACACCTATTTTTACCGCATTGCCGATTTCCTAACAGCAATGGTTGCTTGGGCGTTGTTTTTCTTGTGGCGTAAGTGGATGGAAGGGGTCCCCCCGGGCTGGGAAGCATTTCAGGATTTGAATTTTTACTACGGCATTTTCATTGTTCCTACTGGCTGGTTCATGTTTTATTCCCTGTTCGATGACTACAAAGATATTTACCGTTTGGCCAGGTTATCCACATTGGCCAGGACATTTGTGCTGACTTTCGTTGGTGTCTGTTTTTTGTTTATCACTTTGCTGATGGACGACGTGGTGCAGAAATACACTTCCTATTTTGCTTCGTTCATTGTGCTGTTTGGCCTTCATTTTTCACTGACTGCCATTGTCCGCATGATCTTATTGACCAGGGCGCACCACCGCCTCAAAAAAGGTACGGTATCCTTCCCTGCCCTAATGATCGGGGGCAGCCAAAGGGCCATTGAACTTTACCAAGAACTAAAAGGAAGAAAGGAAGGAGTGGGTTATCATTTTGCAGGTTTTGTTGAAACGAGCCCGCATTTGGATGAACAAAATCAGCCTAAGTTAAACTTGCCTTTTTTGGGAAATATAGCTTCCTTAAGTGATGTCATCAAAAAAAATGGGATCGAAGACGTGATAATAGCTATTGAGGATTCAGAACATGGAAAACTAAAATCCATCCTCAACCTGCTATTTGATTTTGATGATAAAATCCACATCCGCATTGTTCCCGACATGTACGATATTATGCTGGGCAACGTGCATATGAATGAAGTCATGGGAGCCGCACTCATCCACATCAAGCAAGAACTGATGCCCAAATGGGAACGTTTACTCAAGCGCCTAATGGATGTTGTGTTTTCGTCAACAGTGCTCGTGGTACTTTCCCCTTTCTATCTCTGGCTTTTTTTCAGAGTAAAAATATCGTCTCCCGGCCCGGCGTTTTACACACAAGAACGGATCGGCCTGAACGGCAAACCATTCCACCTGATAAAATTCCGCTCTATGTACACCGATGCCGAAAAGCACGGTCCACAACTCGCCTCTGACAACGACCCCCGCATCACGACCGTTGGCCATTTTATGCGCAAATACAGGTTGGACGAACTGCCAAATTTCTGGAATGTGGTAAAAGGAGATTTGTCGCTCGTCGGGCCCCGTCCCGAACGACAATTTTTCATCAACCAAATCGTGGAGCAGGAGCCACATTACCGACAATTATTGAAAGTCCGACCAGGCATCACTTCCTGGGGGCAAGTAAAATATGGCTATGCCAGCAATGTAGATGAAATGCTCCAGCGCCTGAAATTTGACATTCTGTACATCGAAAACATGTCGCTTCTGCTGGACGTGAAGATTATGTTTTATACCGTGCTGGTACTGGTGCAGGGGAAGGGGAAGTGATTCATGGTTTCAATGCTTGGCTTGATGATATGCATGGTTTTCTACAACTTTTCAATTTCTTCTTTTGACAACCCCGTTAGCCCTACGATTTGGTCAATTGGGAAATCCTCGGTTATCATTTGTTTTGCTATTTCAGTATTGCGCTTTTCCATTCCTTTTTCCATCCCCTCTGCCAAGCCTTCTCCCCTTGAAGTATCCACTACATTTTTAATGTCCCGGAAATATTTGAGACTTTCTTCATAAGCCACTCTTTCTTGGTGGGAAAATTTCGCTATTTCTGCTGCTTCGAACAATCTCAAAAATATTTTCTCCTGTAATTTAGGAGGCCTGTTTTGCAATTCTGATAAATGTTTGAACACATAGAGCCATTTGTCAAAATGTGTTTCCAATTCTTCTTCCGTTTTTTTGAATTTGGGAAGCTCAATGTAAATGAACTTCAACTTATCGTAAAACACTTCGCAGTTTTGATTTTTCAGTTCCACAAAATGCAACAATTCACTATCAGACTTATGATCATCAAATATAAAATCCAATATCCCTACCGTATAAACTGGGTCCAGCCTGAAATCCCAATCACCCTTTTTGGCTTGTTCCTGAATCGGGAACGACGAATAATACACACTTCTGTCTTTAAAATAATTTTGCTTGGCTTTTTGTAATTCAACAATGAACCGTTCGCCCGATTCCCCAGTGCAATACAAGTCGAAAATGGCTTTTCTGTCCAATTGGGCGTGCCCTGACTGCTCATTTCTTGAGTAAGTCAAGTCTTTTATCTTATGACGTTCCGGTAGGATTTGGTTGAGGAAATCTATCAACAGTTCCTTGTTCGGTTCACTGCCAAAAAGTTTTTTGAACCCAAAGTCCGTAAGAGGATTGATGTATTTTTCTTTTGAAGCACTCATTTTTTGATTTTTGATTTTGTGCTGTCCATACAAATTTAGTCATTTTCAGGCTCTTTGGCAGTAATAAGTTGAATGAACTAAATGTAATTCGAGCCATTCTCAATTCTCAATTCTCAATTCTCAATTAACTCCTTCCCAATATAAACCAAACTGTGCCCCTCTCCAATTTTCAATTGGTCAAGTTCTTTTGGGAGAACTTCAATAACGTCATCGGGAGACTTGACGAACAACGGCATGCGCTCCTCCTGCAAACTGAACTTGTCGGTCAGCAATTCCAACTGTCCCACCGAGTTGATCGGCAATTCGTGGATGGTGGGGAAATCCCGGGCAATTTCATTTAAGTTGAGGAAATCATCGGAGTAGGAAAAAATCCCTTGGGGTGGGAGGTCTTCTTTTGGCAGCCCCATTTCATCAGATGACAATAAGCGAAAAGCGCCCAGTTCACCGAAAGTATCCTTGTATTTTTCTATGGCAAATTTATTCACGGCCTGACTGCTCGTCATGGCCATGAGGTAGCCAACATCTGATAGTTCAAAGTATTGTTCCAAATCATCAGAATAAATGTTTTCGCTGATGGCTTCGAGTCCAAGTGCCCGTGCCTTGCCAACGTTTTCCAAATTCATATCCAGCATTACAACATGGCGGCCATTTTCTTGTAGGTATTTGCCGATAAGGAGTGCCGCTTTGTTTGCCCCGACCATAAGGATACCTTTCGAATCGGTTTTGGTGACATTTAACAACTTGGCGACCAGCCTGGCGGTAGAAGCATTTAACAATACCGTGCCCACCACGATCATAAAAACCAGCGGCATGATGTACTCCGCCCCTTCGACACCTTTTTCTATTAGTTTGAAACCAAACAACGAGGCAATTCCCGCGGCCACGATCCCACGCGGCCCGATCCATGAGATGAACAGTTTTTCATTAAGGTTCAAATCCGACTTGCGGGTGCTGAGAAATACCGCCAAAGGACGAAGTACCAGAATGACTAGGCCAAACAACAACAGGCATTGCCAGTTGAGCACAAGGTACAGGCTCTCCATGTTCACATGTGCCGCCAACACGATGAAAAGGATGGAGATCAATAAAATGCTAATGGATTCTTTAAAAATGATGACCTCCCGGAAATTCGGAACATCCAAGTTGCCCAGCACGGTACCCATGACAACCACCGTCAAAAGACCTGATTCGTGCGCCAGCAGGTCGGAGAAGACAAATATGCCCAGCACAAAAGCCAGTGTCCCGACATTGAGCAGGTAGTGCGGGATGAGTTCTTTTTTTATGGCAAAATACAAAGCATAAGCAGCAAGAGCGCCGAGCGCCAGTCCTATCAAAATGATTTTCACAAATTCAAGGAAGGCATGGCCTCCATACTCCCCAACCGAGCCACCTGATACGATGAACTCAAACATCAAAACAGCGGCAGTCGCTCCGATGGGATCTATCAGGATGCCTTCCCATTTGAGCACATTGGATACACGGCGGGTCAATGGCACATTTCTCAGGATGGGGGTAATGACCGTTGGTCCCGTGACAATGATAAGGGCCGAGAACTGAAGTGAGATGGCCCAGCTCAACCCCATTACATAATATGCTGCCACAGCCCCTCCCGCAAACGTCACCAACGAACCCAGCGAAATTAATGAGCCAACTGTTGGCCCAATGGATTTTATCTCCGACCGTTTCAAAGTCAAACCACCCTCAAACAAGATGATGCCGATGGCGAGGGAAACAAAATGGAAAAGGTACTGCCCAGGGAACAACCCTGCCCCACCACCATCGCGGTACATGGGTTCGAGCAGCTTGGTACCGTCTGCTGTCCAAAACGTTGACAAAGGCCCAACTGCAAGGCCGATCAAAACCAATGGAAGGATGGCCGGGACTTTCAGCCTCCAAGCAACCCATTGTGCCAATATTCCAAGAAATATAATGCCTGCAAGTTCGTACATGGGAGCAAAAATACTCATCCTAAATTGAACACCACTACTCTTTTTGTTTTGTCGCCGCGTTTTTTCTCTAAAAGCGCACAGCGCTTTTGGAATGGAATCGATTTCGATTAAAGGATGTGACTATTAAAAAGGGAAAGCACTCAATTCAATTTCTTCAGGATACTGTCATTTATTAGATACGAATCGGTTTGTTCCATATTCCACGATTTTTCCTGCGATTCATTCAATCCATCTACTTTGATGGTGATAGTCAAGGTGTCTGATACCCGATTCAAAATTATTTTTTGGAAGGAATTCTGTATTGCAGCGTTAACAGGAAGATTCGGACAGCGCTGTAATTTATTGTTCATATATATATCGTCGGCAAACCACAGTTTTAAAAAGCGGGTATGTTTTTCACTACATTCATTTTCGACATCCAATAAAGTCAATAATTTGCACTTGCTTTTTTCTGAACTCGCAATACATTCATTTCCATAGGCAAACAAATACCAGCACAACAATGCTCTTTCCGGCTCATCAATCGTCTGGAAAAAATCAGCATTTACCATACCGTTCTCCAAAATAATTGTCGTGGATTCTCTTGCGTTTTGTTTACAGGATATTTGCAATAAAAAAAGCAGCATAACGGTTGGGGAATTTCATGATCGAACAAGCTTTTCTTTGAAAATTTGATTGCCAAAATAATTGGGCATTCATTTGAAATACAAAAAGTAAGAAACAAAGGTTAATTATCTGGGTAAATCCGATTATGTATGCCCCCGAAAGTCAAACAATTAAAACCCACACATTCTCAAAATGAATTAAGAGCAAAAAGGGCAACTTTTCAGTCAGTTAACATCTGACCGCAAAGTTGCCCAAGGCTTATTAATCGCTCATATTATTTTGCTGGAGAAGTGTACAGCTTCGGTTTAAATGTAAACATTATCCATCCCCAGCTATTGGTTTCGTCTTTATCTCCCCCTTTTAAAACTTCCATGGTTTCGGTGGCAAACATCATGGAAAATCCGCCGCTTAAAGTGATGTTATTGGCAATCTTATAGCCCAAAGTAAGATCAACTTCAGTTCCCAAATTGGAATCCATTTTAGTCGAACCGTCATATAGGTCAGCAGCAGTTGAGAAAAAATGGGGGATCAATTTCGCAGAAAATTTATCCTTTTTATAAGCCAGTGTTGCATTAATATCGGTCAGGCCAACAGAACCTCCATGATTGCCAACATAAAAGTAATCCATCCAGCCGTTGAATTTATGGTTCGTACCAAAAAGTGGCGCAAAGGATTTAAAATCAGCCTCTTCATCGTTAGAATCTTTGCCTGACAGGTATTCCATTCCTGCACCTACGGAAAAATTATCCGTTACTTTAAAACCAATATTCCCTGTAAAATAGGATGAACTGACATCGACATCCCGAACTTTTCCAGTCTGCCCATAAGCAGCTGCATTGGCACTAAACTTTCCAGATTTATAGGTAATCCTTGGACCAAAAGTTTGCATGTAGTCCAACGTTTGGTCGCCGTTATCCAGATACTCGATACCCGTGTTCAATAATAAGAAGCTCACACCAACTTTTTCAAATTTACCATGATACCAGGCATATTGGAATGTTTTGTAGCCAGCAGCATTACTGTACAAAGCATCTATTCCTCCTTGTCCATCAGCATTGAGGGCCAAACCAATATCCAATTTTTGATTGTCCTTAGGGCTAAATTTGAACAAAAATGCATCGTGGCTGCGAGCCTGTTGCGCCCAGCCTACATTTCCAAAAATCCGGTGGTCGTCGTACACGATTTCCTGACGTCCCATTTTCAAAGAAACCTTATCCGACAATAAAGCTTCGGCCCAAGCTTCGTGGAATGATGTTGCCCTGTCATCACTTGACAAAGTGCCCACATCTCCCCATACCCTCACGTTTTGCAATGTAAGACCGAATTTTATTTTTTCATGTTTGTATTTAAAGTTTAGCCGCGAACGTTGTGAAATAAAAGTCGCTCCGTCAGCATCCGTAGGAAGGAGTGTTTTAAAGCCATGTTGGTTTTCCAAACGAGGCCTGATCTCAGCAGACATCTCAAATTGTTGGGCCATCAGTCCGGTTACGAACAACGTGGCAAAAAACGCAGTAAGTAATAAATTTTTCATGATTGCACTTTTAATTATCAATGGACTTGCCTACAAATAATAATTGACCCCTAAAAAAATTTATTGAAACCCTAATTTTAGTACTCAATTTTCATTTACGAACAAATCTAATTTATCCTAAAAATTTATAGCCGTTTGTAACTACTCAGGTGGTCAAAAATTCATAATAAAAGACAAATTAGTCTTAATTAGGGACAAAGCTACCTCCGTAAAAAACTGGAAAAAATGATGTAGATCACCTTTATTTATTCATATTTATTCCAAATAAAGACACATTTGACATTCATGAAAAGTGAAATGTTCACCGCGCTCATTTCCAAAAAGGGCAATTTGAACAGCGGTAAGATTCAAAGAAATAGGAAGTAATAAAATGGCAAAGAGGTGGTGAGGGATCAAACTTGTAAAAAAATCCAGATACTTAATTTGGGGAGACAACTTGAATATCCAATCAGCACAATATATTTGCCAATCACTCCCCTCGTTTTCGAGAATCCTCTTTTCTACAATTTTTAATAATGAGCATCAACAAGACGGATTTAATCCAAAAGGCAAAAAAAATACTATCCAATAATTTAAGGGCTGGATTCACGATCCCCACTGATGGGCTTTATCCATTCCAATGGAATTGGGATTCAGGGTTTGTAAGTATCGGTTTGAGCAACTACGATATTGATGCTGCGTTTTCCGAAATCCGTTCGTTGGTCAGTGGACAATGGGAAAATGGAATGGTACCCCATATTATCTTCCACAGTCAGAATGAAACCACCTATTTCCCCAATTGGGATTTTTGGGACGCCGCTGTCAATCCTGGTGCTCCGCACAATCCAAAAACTTCCGGTATCACCCAGCCACCCGTTTTGGGGTTTGTTTTAGAATGGATTTTCAACAATCACCCCAATAGCCAAAAAGTATTCGGCTTTGTAAAAGAAATGTACCCCAAAATCGTTGGGAGCCACCGGTTTTGGTACCAATACCGAGATCCCCATGAGGAAGGCCTGGTATTTATTTACCACCCCTGGGAATCAGGACGTGACAACTCCCCGCTCTGGGACGATGCACTTAATACGATTGATTTGGACAGGGCGAAACTTCCAATATATAAACGTAGGGATACAACCATAGCTGATGCCAGCGAACGGCCAACGAGCAAACAATATGACCAATATGTGTACCTAATGCTATTGGGTAAAAAGCATGGATATGACGGCCAAGGTATTGTGGAAGAAAGTGAGTTCCTGATTCAGGACAGCCTGATAAACGCAGTACTTATTCGCTCAAATGAAAGTTTGATAAAATTGGGGAAAATACTGGGAGAGGATGTGGGGCAATTGCAAGAATGGCAGCAACAAAGCATCAGCAGTTACGGGACTAAATTGTGGAATGAAGAACTGGAAATGTACACAGGTTATGATTTACGCCATGAAAAACAACTCCCCTATCGGGAAATTGGAGGCTTGACCCCGCTATTTGCAAACATTCCTTCCGCTGAAAAAGCATTAAAAATAAAATCCTACCTTGAGACTTTAGTCAACAACAATTATTTGCTTGTACCGAGTTTTGATGTTGAGCATAAATTGTATGATCCCAAAAGATATTGGCGAGGCCCGGTCTGGCCACAAATGAATTGGATGATTTACAATGGCCTGAACAGGTATGGCTATACCGATTTGGCGACTATTGTAAAAGAAAACCTGTTGGAGTTGGTTTCAAGGTATGGATTTTATGAATATTTTGATGCCCAAAAACAAATACTGGACACCAATCATGGCGGTTATGGTGGTGATAAATTTTCCTGGACTGCTTCTTCTGTAATTGATTTAATTTTATCAGAATGAATTATTTAGACTTTGCAATTATTGCGCTATATCTTTTTGGTTTTTTGTCTTTGGGCTATTTTTTTAAGGATAACAAAACCTCAAAAGATTATTTTTTAGGTGGAAAATCACTGGGGTGGTTTCCATTGAGTTTGTCAACCATGGCGACCCAGCTTTCCGCCATCAGTTTTATTTCTGCCCCTGCCTTTGTCGGCCTGAAACTCAACGGAGGAATGAAATGGCTCACCTTTGAACTCGCTGTTCCGCTCGCCATGATTTTCATCATGTTGGTTATCATTCCCCCTCTTTTTCGTTCAGGGGTAGTCAGTATATATGAATTTGTAGAAAAGCGGTTTGATGCTTCCACCCGGTTTATTTTGAGCATCGTATTTCAAATTAGCCGGGCTTTAGGGACAGGTGTTATGGTATATACGGTTGCTTTTATTCTGCAAACAGTCTTGAACATTGATTTCGTTTATACCATACTTATTATCAGTGTCATTACGATTATTTATTCCTGGCAAGGAGGAATGAAAGCGGTGGTTTGGGGCGATACCATTCAAATGATTATCCTCTTTTTCGGATTGCTGGTTTGCCTTTATTATGGGTGGGATTTGCTGCAAGACCATGGCGGACTAACCAATGGTTTTGATCCTGCACGCCTGAATGTGATTGACAATAATTGGGGCCTAAAAGAAGGCCAGGAATATGGCATTTGGCCAATGGTTATTGGCGGGTTTTTCCTATATGCTTCTTATTATGGATGCGACCAGACGCAGGCCCAGCGAATGCTTTCAGCAAAAAGTGAAAAAACAATCAGGCAATTATTGCTCGCAAATGGGCTGCTGAGATTTCCGATCGTCTTGGTGTATTGCATCATGGGGCTGATTATTGGAGGTCTCGTCACCATCGCTCCAGATTTCTTGCAGGAAATTACAGATATTACAAAAAATTCCTTTCCAGAAGAATACGCCAAAAGTGGCATCAAACCTGACTTAATGCTACCTGTATTTATTCTAAAATATTTACCAAATGGAGTGATCGGAATTCTAATGGTAGGAATATTATCAGCAGCAATGTCTTCTTTAAGTTCCACCATCAATTCCTTGTCGGCAGTAACAGTAGAGGATTTTTTCAACCGGGGCAAAAACAAACTAAGCAATGAAAAATACATGCTGATTTCTAAAGTCTCGGTTATTTTTTGGGGTCTTGTTTGCATTGGCGCAGCTTTTTTATTTGGAGGCAGCGACAGCCCTGTCATTGAAATTATCAATGCAATTGGTTCCGTTTTTTATGGGCCAGTGCTGGCCACAT
Organism: Saprospiraceae bacterium; assembly: GCA_029263015.1. Taxonomy (GTDB): domain Bacteria; phylum Bacteroidota; class Bacteroidia; order Chitinophagales; family Saprospiraceae; genus UBA6168. The sequence goes on from JAJCYI010000163.1 coordinate 60,316, forward strand.
TTGTACTCGCCATATTTTCAAAAAAGGTAAACAGGCACGGCATGAAGGCGGGAATAATAATTGCCGTTTTGGTGAATCTTGTCTTTTCAAAAACGATGCAGGACATCATCGGATTCGACCCTGGGTTCAATATCTTTTGGATGTGGTTGAACTTTACAGGTTTCGCTCTGGCCGCGGCAATCGCATATTTGGTCAGTTATTTTAAACAGGACAGCCACAACAAACCCATGAGTGTTGATTTTAATTTGATCAAGTCTAGACTTACGAGCAAAGAGCCTATTCTCTTACTGGTATTTTTCTTTCTGATATTGATTTTCGCTTTGATGGTGCCAGAGATCTTTAGCTAAAAATTATGTCAAAGAATTTTATTTGGTATGGAATGATGGATCAATTAAGTAGTTGAGTTTAAATAAGTTCCGAATTTTAGCGAATTGATTTTTTTGTATAGCAAGGCAAAAAAAGAGAGCATAGCCATAGCTACGTGAGCTTTTTTTAACACAGCTATACGGAAAAAGTAGGCGATAAAAGCGGAAATTATTTAGGCTCAACTACTTAATTGTAAAGTATCGCTGATCATTTTGCATCCAGTCAAACATATTAAAATCATGACTTCCGTTTAAATAAAGTATATACATATTCCCTCGTTTCCCCAGAAGGCATTCGATAGGTATAATCAAAGGCTTCAATTAAATCAAAGCCATATCCTAATTTCTCTTGCAGCATTTTTTTATCATACCTATAAACCGGTAGTCCACTGCATTTTTCTGCCCCATCTAAATTAAAAGTGGCGATTATAACATAGCCATTTGGTTTTACCAGTTTTTTCAATAAATTAAAATAAGCGTCTTGTTCTTTTATATGAGTAAAAAAATGAAGTACCGCCCGGTCATGCCATAAATCAACCTGGCCAATTTTATCCAGTTCATTTGGTTGGGTTAGGTCGTCCAAAATCCATTTTATATTATTTTTTTTCGCTCCTATACGATTTTTTAATTTCTCCAACGCAACCGAACTGATATCATTTGCGATGATATTTTTATAACCAAGTTTGAAGAGTTCATCAACAAGGGTAGTTGCCCCGGCCCCGACGTTCAAAAGAGCGGCGCCTTTATCTAAATCACAGTCATGGATGAGTTGTAAGGATGGTTTTGGAGCGTTTTCATACCAACCGAGCATGTTGATTTCGGCATTTTCATAGGCATTGTCCCAATGGGATTTAATGTCCTTTTCGGAAATGATTTCCAAAGAACAACAATGGTTTTTTGCGTTGATGTCACAAAATTGAAGTTCGGAGTTCGTTTCCGTAGTTTTGATATTCGTTTTATAAAATTCGAATATTCCTATTTCGATTTCATCCCGAACCTTCCTAAATTCAGATAGAATTTCGTCTTCTGTTCCCATCGCTTCGGCTGGATCATCAAAACCAATATGCAATCTGTTTTTCACTTTGCCGGAAAACACAGGGCAGTTTTTTTTTGCGCCGCCACAGACCGTGATGACAAAATCAAACTCATCGTTCAAAAATTGATTGACTGATTTTGGGAAGTTGTCGCTGATGTCAATCCCAATTTCTTTCATGGCTTCAATCGCTTTTGGATGTACCGCTTTAGCAGGGTTCGTACCAGCGGAATACACTTCCAATGTATTGTCAAAATATTTTAAAAAACCTTCCGCCATTTGGCTGCGGCAGGAGTTGCCAGTGCATAATATCAATATTTTCATGCGTAATATTTTTTCTTTAAAAATAAGGAGATGTTTACCAATGCAATCAAAACCGGAACTTCGACCAATGGCCCAATAACCCCTGCAAATGCTTGTTGGGAGTTTAGTCCGAATACACCAATCGCAACAGCGATGGCCAATTCAAAATTATTTCCAGTAGCGGTAAAGGCAACAGAGGCGTTGCGTTTGTAATCTATTTTCATGGCGAGCCCAATAAAAAAACTAATAAAAAACATGACCAAAAAATAAATGATTAACGGTACAGCTATTTTTAAAACATCGAAAGGAATTTCCACAATCATTTCACCTTTTAAACTGAACATTAAAACGATAGTGGCCAATAGGGCAATGAGCGTTATTGGAGAAATAAAAGGGATAAACTTAGTGCTGTACCATTTTTCGCCTTTATATTTCGTCAAATATTTACGGCTTAAAAATCCGGCAAGGAATGGGATGCCCAAATAAATAAATACGCTCTTTGCTACTTCCGAAATGGATATATTTACGTCGAAACCTTCCAGCCCAAAATATTGAGGCAACACCGAAATAAAAAGCCAGGCATAAAAACTATAAGTGAGTACTTGAAATACACTGTTTAATGCCACCAGCGTGGCACCATATTCCCTGCTGGCATTCGCCAAATCATTCCACACCAAAACCATGGCAATACAGCGGGCCAGACCGATGAGTATAAGCCCAGCCATATAACCTGGTTCGTCCCGCAAAAAAACAATGGCCAGCCCAAACATTAATAGCGGCCCTATTATCCAATTTAATACAAGCGATAAAGTCAATAAACGGGAGTCTTTGAGAACAGTAGGTATTAATCCATAATTTACTTTTGCCAGCGGCGGGTACATCATCAATATCAAGCCGATCGCCAATGGGATATTGGTGGTGCCGACCGATAAGGCATCTGTCGCATCGGCAATTTGAGGAAAATAATACCCCAGTCCCACACCGATCAGCATGGCCAGAAATATCCATAGGGTCAAAAATCTGTCAAGTAGTTTCAATCGTTTTTTCATCTGTTATCTTTTTAACAGTACCGGAAATGGAACATGCTTTTTGCACGGTGTTGTGGTCTTTTTGCATTTGGGGCAGCCAGTACCGAGGATTTTTAGGTTCTTCATTTTTTTATATTTTGAGAAATTAGAATTTGAGAGCCTTTCCTTAATAGTCAATCGCAAATAAACGATTTGATTGGGCAAAAAAATATCACTCAAAAAAAGCAGCAAATAGTAGCTTGGCTTTTTGCCAGTTTTCTTTATTGATACAGTACTTTATTTTGGGCGGATTGATTTCTCCCTGTATCAACCCTGCGTTTTTCAGTTCTTTCAAATGCTGGGAAACGGTGGATTGAGCAATGGGCAGCACCTCTACCAAATCGCCCGTAAAACAACAACTCTGCGTATTCAAAAGGTGTAAAATCTCAATCCGAGTAGGATGGGCAAGGGCTTTGGCGAATTTGGCCAATTCCTCTTTTGTATTTACTGAAACGACTTGTTCTGCTATTATTTTCATTCTTTCTTTTTAATACCAATCGCAAATCTACGATAGGCGATTACGAATGCCAATTTATACTGAATAAATTTCATCTAAGTAATCGGACATATTTATGTTGATATTTCCAAAACCCCAACAAGTCCTAAGTTCCTATCTTCCTCAAACCTCCAAAAATCCCTAACTTGCGCCGTTTTCGTAATTAATTGGGGCACAGCTTTAAGTTGCACCTTAAACTCAAGTTACACACCAATCAAAAGCATAGCCAATATAATCTCCGTTCTCTTCCATCCTTTATTGATGGTGACCTACATGCTGATCCTCTTGTTATTGGTCAATCCTTATCAATTTGGGGTGTACAGTATTTCCGATCAATGGAAACTGATCATGCTCGTTTTTTTGTCCTCTTTTGTTATGCCCGCTTTTGCTCTTTTCCTAATGCGGCAACTAAAAATGGTATCCTCTCTTGCGCTGCACGACCGGCACGAACGCATCGGCCCATATATTATCAGCGGGCTATTTTACATGTGGATGTTCATTAATTTCAAACACAATCAATCTATTCCGTTTGCGCTGACAGTGGCCACTTTGGGCGCCACAATCGGACTTTTTTTTGCCTTCTTTTTCAATAATTTCACTAAAATAAGTGCCCACGCCGTGGGCATGGGCGGCCTGACTGGCCTGGCAGCCATCAATTCAATATACTTCAGCTTCGACACTTTTGCATTGAACACCTGGTGGTTTGGCCCAGTGGAATTCAGTACCAACTTTGTGGTGATGATAATTGTCGTTTTGACGGGGATTGTCTGCACGGCGAGGATGATAGTGGACGCACATACGCCAAAGCAAATTTACGGTGGACTTGCTGCTGGGTTTGCAGCCCAATTTATTGCGTTGTGGTTTTTGCAGTGATTTTCTCGAATCGCCAACACTTGCTTTGTGTTATTGAAAACTGACGTACGCAGCAAGCCAATAATTATTTTCTTCTCAACATAATTAGGAATGGACTGTACTCGTATCGGCTGGTGGCCCGGCGGCGTACTGTTTGAGCGGAGCGAGTTTTTTGGCGACCCACCCGCGCAGATGGGTACCGAAGGATCCTCGCTGACTAAATTCAGTCATCAGTTAATAGATATCACGTCTCCGAAACCACTTCCACGCTCCAAGCTTCTGCTCTTTCCGCAAACAGTACTTTCGTTTTTTTCCAAACAGCTTTGAACAGGTCAGATTGGCGGTAATTGTCGAGGGCGGATTCGTCCTCCCAAAAACTATAAGTGAATAAAACATTGGATTCGTCCACCCCTCTCCACAGTTCCAAATGATGACAACCTTTAAAACCTCTTATCCGGTATTTGATGTCCTCAAAATCAGATAGGAAGTCAGGAATGGCTTCGGGGCGAAAGGTCATTTTGACTACGCGTTTTATCATAGTTTTAGTGAATAGTAATCAGTGATTCGAGATTAGGGCATTTTTTACTTTTTACTTTTTACTTTTTACTTTTTACTTTTTAACCACATCACTTAATCTCCACCTCGCCATTGGTAGCTGCAATATCCAAAAATTGGCTGTCAGCGTTGGAGATCTCAATAACGACAGGGGTGTCAGCAAATTCAACCGTTGTGCTGCTGCCTGTTTTCCCAATCACGTCAAAACAGACATCATACAATTTAACACCATCGGGCTGGGAAATGCCTTGTACATTGGCATCGAACCAAGAATAGGCCAAGATGCCCTTGTCGGCTGCCCTTGTCCCGAAATTTTGGGCAGCCATGCCAGGCAGCCCAAAGCTTTTCACTTCCTTGAATTTCAGTATTTCCGGATTCCAAATCATAGTGTATTGCATCGACACAATTTGGTTAAACTGCGATGCCATAACTGACAGGCAAGTTTCTGACCCTTTGGTTGCCGAGGCATTTGAAATGCTCATTGGCAGCGAACCAACAACGGCTGGTCTCGCAGGTGTTGTTTCATTTGAAGGTGTATCCTTTTGCGCTGCCGCATCCTTCTTGGCTGATTCTATGGCCGCCTCCCGGGCAGTGTTGTCGCTGCCACATTGGATGAAGAATATGGCCAAAAAAATGAATAAGATGGCTTTTGTCAAAATTTGCGTGATGTACGGATTCATTGTTCTTGAGTTTGTGAGTTCTTGGGTTCTTGGGTTCTTGGGTTTGTGAGTTTGTAAGTTCCTGAGTCACGCTAACTACTCACTAACTCAGAAACTCAAATACTCAGAAACTCAAGATTCCCTGTCCGGCCATTTCACCGTGTCGTCATTAATGTAAAATGGACCAATTTGGATTTCGGAAAGTGCTCCATCTTCCAACCAAAAATTGATGGCAGCGCTGTCAGAGGTCAGTACTTGCTGGCCTTCCTCTAAATTTTCAAGTTCCAGGTCTTCTATTCCAAGGCCGTCCAACACCCTCATCAATGCCAACTGCCCAAGACCAAATAGCTGCTTGCCCATAAGTTTGCAGTCAGCCGCAGTAGTAGCAATATTCACCAAACGCCAGTTATCTGTTTCGTCGAACCCAAGCGATAGTTCATGATCGTCGTAGTGCCAAGCTTCTGTGGGTTCTTCATGAAAACTACTGTGGGAATATTTTTCAATCTCACAGGGTTTGCCAAGAAGTGATTCCACCTCGCTGCGTGTCAGGCCAAATTTCAATTCTCCGATGCCCGTGCCTGGTTTTATTGCTGTGAATTTGTGCTGCATGATATGACTCCTTTTACCTGACTCCTTGTATTATTCAATCTTAACTTTTCCGGTTTCAGTTCGTAGATCAAGGAAAACGCTTGATGCGTTCGCAATTTCTATCATGGTGGGTTTACTCGTAAATTCGATGGTTGTTTCACTGCCCGTTTCACCAGTTGCTTCAAAGCACATTTCATAGAGTCGGACTCCGTCATCTTTGGTTACACCGAGCAATGCCTGGTCGTACCAGGAAAAAGTCAGAACACCTTCGTCCAACAGGTGAAGTCCAAAATTTCTGTTATCCAATCCATCTAGGCCATAGTTCTTTATTTGCTTGAACTTAAGCACATTGGCATCCCAAGCCATGCTGTATTGCATAGTCAGAATTTGCTTGAAATCATTGGCCGCTACGGCCACACACACTTCTTCACCTTTGACAACAGAAGCGTCTGCGGTCGATAAGGTGATTGTTGCTACTGGTGGTTTTTGATAAACCACTTCCGGCACAAACCGATTACTTTCAGGTATTTGATGAACAGGTGGAACTAACGTGAATGCCGCCATGATGGCTATGCTGAGGAACAAAAAGATGCGGTAGATTTTATGTTTCATTTCAAACGATTTTTGGAATTGGTTTCAAAAAACATACCCTGTGTTTTTTACGTCAATTTGACAGGTTGCGGTTGGTGCGATATTCTCAAACAATCATAAATTATCATTCATAAATCAATCACTCTGTCCAAAATGGGATTTGAAAAAAGGGGATATTGGCCAGCGTATCTTGGCCTCCTGAAATCCTCTTGCCCAGTTTTCTCACTTCCACAACATGTCCCCCACGCGGCAAGTATGCTATATCAAGCATCGTTACAAGGCCATATTCATTGTAATTGGGATGCCGATAAAACTTGAAATTATTACTATTCAATAGGCTATCACCAATTTGTATTTCATATAATTGGGATAGACAGGATAAAGCTGCATTAGAATTTCCCTTATTCGTTTCTACAACTATTCCGTCACCTGAAAATTGTAAAGATGTTCCAAAACCTTCCTCGTGAAAAGGCTCGAAATCAGGACAAATTTTTTCCAAAATTTGATTATCCTGCTTTGGCAAATAAGCAATGAACAATTGTAAAAAACCATTGTCCACAAACTTTGAAGGGATGCTTCCAGTCTCAATCAAAGATGTTTCGATTCGTTGATCATCATAGTGGCTATTGAGCATTGCCAAGCTGCCGGGTTCATCAGGATACCATACATGTGAATGAATTTTTTGGAAAAAAGCAAGGGTCACAACAATTACGTAAGGCAACATCAAGAATCCGACCCACTTCCCAAATTTATTGTCGATCAGATTATAATAGATTGGCCGGTACAGGAAAGACAATGTTATAAAGCTTAATAAACGATAAAAGGGCAAGTATATATGAGACAGCCATTTTATCCTTTTTAGATAACCTAAAGTGAGAAAATCAATGAAGTATAACAAGCCCCCAACTACCAGCAATATCAAAATAGGTAATTCAAGGGTTTCGTTCAACTCTTGCGAAATACTGCCTACTAAAGCATCCATCACTACATTGATAAAAGTAACTACGAAAACAATGTACATACCAACGGATATCAACATAAAAACGATCAGAAAGGTAAAGGAAAAAACAACACTGCAAATTTTTTCCAGCTTTAGTATGTACTGATCAAAACTGCCAACTTTACGGCGTAGCAAGCGATCAAATTTTGGTGCCAGCTTGAGCGAGTCAAAATCTATATCGCCAGAAACATATCGCAGACCAATGGTGCTGATCCAAATACCTCTTAAAAGCACATGCAGCACCAGGTTGATTAAAATAAATAGACATGCACCCAATAATATAATGTAACCAATGTTTAGCAAACTATCCTCGTTGCCCAATCCATGTGAAGCTAACGCTATGTCTCTTCCAAAACCTGTCAATCCCTGCCACGCACCCAGCATAAGGAAAATCGAAAAACCTGAGATGACCAGCTCCAACTGCCAACTTTCACGCTGGAGTTTGTTGAGCCATTTTGTGAGTTTATATTGGTCTGTTTGCATGAATGGTAAAGTAAAAAGGTTAAAGTAAAAAATAGTGGCTTCTTTGGTTAATTCCTTATACTAAACCCTAATTATAAAAGCCGTTTTACCGTGGTGTCACTATTCAATGTCAAATCTGGATCAATGCTCAAAAGGTTCAACCCAGGTGTTTTCCCCACCTCAATGCTGCCGAGGTCATCCTCAAAACCAAGCGCTTCTGCTCCATTCAGTGTCGCCCATTTCAGCAAAGTTTCAAAATCAATATAAGACTGAAAACGGGCGATGGTTTTCATTTCTTCCAGCACGGAAAGCTGCCAATTAGAAGTGAGGCTGTCGGTGCCGATGGTCATTTTTGCACCATTGTCTATAAAACGTCGATAATCGGGCATGCGGTTTTCGATGTACAAATTGGCATTGGCGCAGGTGGCCCAAAATACATTGTTGATTGTTGATTGTTGATTGATGGCACCCCAGGCATGGGCGGCTTTTATGTCTTCTTCGGTGGTCATGGTGTTGTGGACAAACAGGGTGCGCTGCGATGGATCCATGTGCTTCATAGCGTAATAGATCGCTCGTTTTCCAGTAGCTTTGAAATGGTCAATATCGATGCCGAAGCCTTTGTAGAAATCAAGGAATGCACCTTCTTTGGTCAAAAAGAACTGGTCTTCGTGGGGGGTTTCCTGGTTGTGGAGGCTGACGGTTAGTTTTGAGTTTTGAGTTTTGAGTTTTGAGTTTGCTTTGTTTATTAACTCAAATAGTTTTGAAGAAACAGTGTAAGGGGAATGGGGGACGGCACTTTTGCGGTTGCCGTTTTCACCGCTCTGTTTTTCAAAAACCTGCCAATAATCATCAAAAGTCTTTTGTGCCCAATCGTCGTGGAGGAAATTGAACATTTCCACGAAGGTGTAATAACGGATGGGGCTTTTTGATTTAGTGGCAGCAGTATCTACCTTATTAGAAATATCACCGACCGCGACAATGCCCCCATCGTACATTTCCTGGTCTGCTTGTTCGATGGCAGCATCGATTTGTTCCTGCGGCACATCGCGGTGTTTCACGACAGTAGAAATAAAAGGGATGAGGCCAGTGCCAGTTGGCGCCACGCCCTTCATATGCGACAGCTCGAGGTGGCAATGGGTGTTGATGAAGCCAGGCACGATGGCGCCTTTATGATATTCAAGACTGACAGGGTCGTGGTCTTCCCGTTTGTCTATTTTTTGGATATTGCCTTTTTCATCAATAATGAGTACTCCTTTTTCGATGGATGGGCTGCTGACAGGAAAAATGTGATCGGCGGTGATTTTTCGCATATTGGTTTTGTTTTATTTTTCAAACCCAAAGGTAGAAAGCTTGTTGAGAAACCAATCGCGTTAATTTATTAGTTTGATCTACCTAACTACCTGGACTTTTGACATTAGACAAAAAGACATTAGACATTAGACATTAGACATTAGAAACTTGAGAAAATAACACCTGATTATCAATGATTTACAAAAGTATTTTTCGTTAATTAGTCTAAAATCTATTGTCTAACGTCTAATGTCAAAAGTCCAGTAACTAGAACCCATCCTCCATCGCCCGCCGGATCAATTCCCCTTTGCTGTTGATGTTGAGTGCCCGGTAAATATTTTTGATGTGTGTCCGCACCGTGTCTATGGAAATCCCGTGCCGGGCGGCGACGAGTTTGTAACTGAGCCCGTCCACAATGCCCTGCACAATGTCTTGTTGGCGCTGGGTGAGGACGGCAGAAGCCTTTTTGGGTTTGGGCACAAAATGCTGCACCACCTTGCGGGCGATGCTCGGCGTCATGTACGACCCGCCCCGGCTGACGGTGAAAATGGCTTCTTGGATGTTGAGCAATGAAGTGCGTTTGGAAAGGTAGGAACAGGCCCCGGCACAGAGTGCGGCAAAGATGCGCTCGCTATCCTCAAAAGTGGTGAGCATGATGACGTCCACATCTGGCAATCGGTTGGTTATCAGCGGGATGCCTTCGATGCCGTTCATGCCCGGCAGTTGGATATCGAGCAGGATGATCTGGGGCGCAAGGGAAGGGGTGTTGTTCAGTTCTGCCAAAAAACCTTCTACAGAAATAGCCGCAAACTGCAGCTCAAATTGGGAGTTGCCGCCGATGAAAGTGATAAGGCTTTTCCGCACGACGGGATCGTCTTCGATGATGGCAAGGGTGATGTTTTCCATACTCCAAAATTAAGGAATTTACTGATGGCAATCATCACATGAGCATGTGATGTGGGGCTTACTAACAAAATCCATAACTTTCCGACGCTGGAAATTATTCTGAAATGGCATTAACTACCACTAAAAAAATACCGCTCTGTGCCAGGCCCAATTGGCCCGGCACGCCATTGCTCCCAAATGCAGCTGCAGTGGGCGGTATTTTACTGTCCTTGATGCTGCTCCTGCCGCTCCAAGCCACTGCCCAGCACTTGCCAAAGCCCGACGCCCTCACCGTAGAGGACGGGCTTGGTTTCCGGGATGTAAGAGCCATCGCACAAGACAGCCGGGGCCTTATGTGGTTTGGCACCACGCAAGGTATCGAGCGTTATGATGGGCTGCGGTTTATAAATTTTGGCAGCGGCCAGCAGGCCGATTTCCCCTTCCCTGGCGAAGATATTTCAAACGAAAACATATTGATGGTCAATGACACCAACCTATGGGCGGTAGCAAATGGCGTATTGTTCTCGCTGGATTTACAATCGCAGAAATCAACCAATCTCTCGGAAATTGCTGGCCTCAGCGGAAAAGTTTACACGCTCCGTCAGGCAAAAGACAGCACGATCTGGGTAGTGACCGATGATGACCGTGAACAGGTCTTGCTCCGGTACCTCGGCAACAACCATTTTAAGCAGGTGGCTACGGCGCAGCACTTACGAATGTCCTTCAACGACGTGGCCTGTGACACAGTGGGAAATGTCTGGTGGAGCACCAACGCAGAAGGACTGCGTCTTTTTAACCCAAACGGTGAACTGCTCCATGCGGTAAAGCCCGACAGTATAATCTGGTACGGTACGAAGATATATTACACAAACATTGACACAGACAGCCAAAACCGTCTGTTCGTTTTTCCAAAAAGCACCAACTCAATCTGGCAGTACCACCCCGAGACTCGGCAATTCGATGTTCTAGCAGACAACCTCCCCTCCCGTGTTTACCTCGGGCTGGAAGATACCCGTGGCAATCTTTGGTTCAATACTTTTGAGGGGCTGTACCGTTGGAGCCAGGCAGGTGAATGGACAGATTTCACGGCCTCTCTGAACAGCAGCTTGCAGTTCAGCAACATCCGACACTTGTATGAAGACCGCACCCACATGCTCTGGGTTGCCACTGACAACGGGCTGCTCCGATTCCCCATTGGCAGGGACTTGTTCCAAAATTACCTGACCATGCCAGGCGCTAAATGGGGCAATGCCATGCGGGGCATTTTTGCCGACAACGAGGGCAGCGTGTATGCTTTTTGTGAAAATGGCCAAAGGGGGCTGCACCAACTTGAAACCCCAGGGCACAAAAGCCGCAAGTTTTTCCCTTTCCACGATTCCCTTTCGTCCGAGCCAGTAATGGAGCATGTCAACAATTTTGTTTTTGACAAAAAAGAAAATGCAGTATGGACGCTCAATGATAACTTGCTGAAAATCAGTATGGAAGACCACCAAGGCAATGTCGAGGAAAACTTTGCAGGTGTTTCGAGCAGGGTGAGCCGCAACCCCTTCTGTTTGTTGCAGGACGGGACAATTGCACTTGGCACCATGCTGGAAAACCTGACTATTTACGACCCCAAAAGCCGCCATCGCAGCAGATTGTTTTCTGATGGAACGAGTGGCATTCCTTCCACTAACTTATTGGTGATATTGGAAGATCCCAACGGTTTGATCTGGGCAGGCACAGCCTCAGAGGGTTTGTTTTGTTTCGACCGGAAAGGGGAAACGCTGGCGCATTTTTCAACCGAGACCCAGCCCGCCCTGAGCAAAGACCACATCCTGGCATTGCATTTTGATAAATCAGGAAAGCTCTGGGCAGGCACTTTCGGTGGGGGGCTGTGCAGCATTGAACTGTCCAGGGAGGTGACACCTTTCATAAAGGTGTCACCTCTGGCCGTCCGCATATTTACCCAAAAAGAAGGCCTGAGCGACAACAACGTGGTAAGCATTTTGGAGGACGAGAACGGCAATATCTGGGCAGCTACCTACAACGGCCTGTCGTGCTATCGTGTACTGGAGGGGGTCTTCCACAGTTTTTACGAGGCAGATGGCCTTTCGAACAATGAATTTAACTACGCCTCCTCCCTGAAAGACGAACAGGGCGGGCTTTGGTTTGGCGGCATGAACGGGGTCAATTATTTCAAACCAAAGGACATCCTGCAAGCCGAGAAAAACCCTCCGCTATGCCTCACGGGGTTCACCAAATACGACAGCGAATCCGACAGCACGCAAGTGCAGGTGATCGGGCCCCAGGAAGTCAACTGGTTTGATATTTCCCCCCACGTCAATTGGTTCCAGTTCAGTTGGGCGCTGCCAAATTATTTCAAACCTGACAAAAACCATTACTATGCACAGTTGGAAGGGTTGGACGGCGACTGGTCGTACTTGGGCAGTTCCCCATTTGTGCGGTATAACAAACTGCCAGCGGGCGACTACACCCTGCGCGTAAAAGCATCGGACAGCAAGGGCAACTGGAGCACGGGCGAACTGGCAATACCTATTACTGTCCGTCCATTTTATTATGAGACATGGTGGTTCTACTTGCTGGTGCTGGCGACGGTTGCCGGCATCGTTTCCAGTATTTCCCAGTACCGGTACCAGCGGAAACTGGAAATGGAAAAAATGCGGACGCAAATTGCCAGCGACCTGCACGACGAGGTCGGCTCCATGCTCTCTGGCCTGGCCATGCAGGCCGAAATATTGGAACTGCAGGGCCATTCCAAGGATCAATCCTCATTGGTTTACCTCAAAGACGTGAGCCGGCAGGCAGTTGGGAAAATGCGGGACATGGTGTGGAGTATTGACAGCCGCCGCGACCAAGTGAAAGACCTTCTCGACCGGATGCGGGAACACGCCGAGGACTTGCTCCAACCCCGTGTTATCAGCTGCCACTTCGTCCTTGGCGAGCTGCCAATGGAGAAAAATTTGCCAGTGGACGCGCGCCAGCACATTTTTCTCATTTTCAAAGAAGCCCTCAACAATGTGACCCGCCACAGCAATGCTTCGGAAGTAACTGTGCGCTTCGGCAACTTCGACGGGCGCTTCGAAATGGGCATCCACGACAACGGAAGCGCCTTCGAGAATGGCAAAAAATCCACAGGACTGGGCCTGTCGAACATGGAGATGCGAGCCGAAAAACTCGGGGCAACCCTGGAAATGAAAACGGGTGACGGCTTTTTGGTGAAACTGACCATGAAGCCGATCTAACCCCATCACATCAAAATGTGATACTCTAGTACTTTTCACCTCCCTATCTTTGGCCTCAGAACTGAATTAGTTTTCAAATAGAAGACCTAAATAACCCATTCTGAAATCCCAAACCCACCCTATTCCCCTACACTATACAGTCTCATACATCACTGATTTTATAATTAATGGATTCCATCAGGTGCCCAATGTCTCTTTCACAACAGGCATTGGTTACCGCCCCGTTGCCTGTGCACATGTGCCGGCGGCGGGGGCTTTTTTATAAACTTTCTTATCAAACAATACTTATGAAAATGGTAACCAACTTAGTGCGAAACATTATTCCAGTATGTATGCTGGTTTTTTTTATGACCACCCAAACGCTGGCAGCTATTCACTACGTCAAGGAAGGCGGTAGTGGCGGCGGTACTTCATGGACCGATGCTTCCGGAGACTTACAGGCCATAATCAATGCGGCAGTTGCCGGAGATCAAATATGGGTGGCGGCAGGCACTTACAAGCCGACCACCGGCACCAACCGCTTCATTTCCTTCACCATGAGAAACGGTGTTGCCATCTATGGTGGTTTCCCCAATATGGGCAACCCTGGATTCAACGACCGCAACCCCGACCCTGCTTCCAATGGTACAGTACTTAGTGGCGAGATCGGCGCAACTGGAAACGGAGACAACAGCCTTCACGTCATTTCCAACAGTTTCTCTGCCGGCAACCCCCTGACATCCACCGCTGTGCTAGACGGGTTCACCGTTACAGGCGGGTATGCAAATGACAACTTCAATCCACATAGCAATGGCGGTGGGATGTACAATTCGTTCTCTTCCCCAACGGTGACCAATTGCAACTTCTCCGGCAATTCCGCTAATCGACTCGGAGGGGCGGTTTACAATTTAGGCAACGGCGGTATATCCAGCCCCAGCTTTACCAACTGCAACTTCTCTGGCAATTCCGCCACTTCATTCAGCTCCGGCGGCGGGGCGGTAAACAACGAAGGCAGAAACGGTGGTGTCGCCAGCCCCAGCTTCACCAACTGCACTTTCTCCAGCAATTCGGCCAACAACAGCGCCGGGGCCGTGTTTAACTATGGCTTCAACGGCATTTCCAGCCCAAGTTTTGTCGATTGCACCTTTTCCAGCAATTCCGCAACGGCCTTCGGCGGGGCAATATACAATCAGGGCTACGGCAGCGGCACCGCCAGCCCCAGCTTCACCAACTGTAGCTTCTCCGGCAATTTTGCCAAATCGACTACCAACAGTGGAAGCTTTGGCGGGGCGATGTACAACTATGGCTTCATAGGCGGCACTGCCAGCCCCAACTTCGCCAACTGCAGCTTTTCTGGTAATTCGTCCGAATCTGGCGGAGGGGCAATACACAACTACGGATATGTGAGCGGTGGCACCGCCAGCCCTAACTTCACCAACTGTAGCTTTTTTGGTAATTCTTCCAACTTCGGCGGGGCGTTGTTCAACAATGCAGACATTAGTGGCATGTCCAGCCCTAACTTCACCAATTGCACCTTTGCCAACAATTTGGCCAACAGGGGCGGGGCGATAAACAACAATGCCCGTAACAGCAGCACCGCCAACCTCAGCTTCATCAATTGCAGCTTCTCTGGCAATTCGGCCTTCTTCGGCGGGGCAATGAGTAATGATAGCTACATTAGCACCTTCAACGTCAACATGGCCAACTGTATCCTTTGGGGGAACACCGCCTCAAATGGGCCTGTTTTTTATTATTTTAATTCTACCACCCTCAACATCAACTACTCCCTGGTGCAAGGAGCCAACTGTGCTGCTTTGGGCAGCGGCACCAGCTGTGGAGCAGGCATGATATACAACCAAAACCCATCGTTCTTTAATCAGGCAAATGGCGACCTCCAATTACAGTACTGTTCCCCAGCGATTGATGTAGGTAACGACAGCGCCAATAATGAACCTCTTGACCTCGGTGGATTCAATAGAAAGTATGATGCAATACCAGGTGGCAGCCTGATAGATATGGGAGCCTACGAACGGCAACCTCCCCTTATCCCTATTGCCAAATGCAAATCGGCCCCCACGGCAGAGTTGGGTAGCAACGGTATTGTGACTGTTTATCCCGCCGATATTGATAACGGTAGTTCGGGCTGCGGTACACTCTTGTTTACCATCAACGGGCAGCCCAGCATCACCTACACATGTGCCCAGGTCGGCATATCACAGACGGTCATCCTCCTCGTGTCAGACATCTACGGTAGTGACAATTGCACCACATCCGTCGCCGTGGAGGACAACATGGCCCCTAATGCAATATGCCCAACTATCCCCAATGTGGTGCTCGATGCCAACGGTAATGGCACCCTTCCAGCAAACATCGGCATCGGCAGTTCCACTGACAACTGCACGGCCACCGAAACCAGCCCATCGGCCAATTTTACCTGTACTGACATTGGTGTGCAGACGGTGACGCTGACTGCTTCGGACGGTACGAATGGCTCGACTGTCAATTGCTCTTTCAATGTCGTGGACAATGTTTCCCCGTTGGCAGTATGCCCCACAACGATTGCCGACGTGGTTTTGGATGCCAATGGCAATGGAACGCTGCCCGCCAATATCGGCAACGGCAGTTCCTCAGACAACTGCACGGCCACCGAAACCAGCCCATCGGCCAATTTTACCTGCGCTGACGTTGGTGTGCAGACCGTGACGCTGACTGTATCCGACGGCACGAACAGCTCGACTGTCAATTGCTCTTTCAATGTCGTGGATAATGCTGCCCCGTTGGCAGTATGCCCCGCAACGATTGCCGACGTGGTTTTGGATTCCATTGGCAACGGCACCCTCCCCGCCAACATTGGCGATGGCAGCTCCTCCGACAACTGCGGAACGCCAACAGAGACAAGCCCATCGGCCAGTTTTACTTGTGCCGACCTCGGCGCACAGACTGTCACCCTCACAGCTACCGATGGCAGCGGCAATCTTTCTTCAACAAATTGTTCGTTCAATGTGGTGGACAATAAACAGCCCAACGCCAACTGCAAGAACACAACCGTCCTGCTCGACAATGACGGAAAATGGTCGGTCGGCGGCGGCGACATCAACGACAACAGCTCCGATGAATGTGGCATCGCATCCTACCTCATCAACGGCCAGCAGTTCGTGGAATACACCTGTACGGACGTTGGTGCAAACACCGCCGTGTTGACAGTTATCGACCTGGGCGGCAACTCTTCTACCTGTACGGCCACCGTCACCGTGGAAGATAATGAACCCCCTGTCCCGGTCTGTAAAACAACAACGGTCCAGTTGGACGCTGCGGGCAACCATACGCTCACACAGAACGATGTGTACGGCGGCGACACCGACAACTGCACCATCGTCAACTTTTGGAAAATGACGCCAACGGCCGTGGACTGTTCGCAGGCAGGCACGACCGTGCCCGTGCTCGTTGAGGTCTTCGATGCATCAGGCAACCAGGCCTCCTGTACGGCCAATGTTACCGTGGAAGATGCGGAGGCACCAGCGGCCGTTTGCCCAACCAACATCCCCGATGTGGTGCTCGGCCCAAATGGTTTTGGCAGCCTCCCCGCCAACATCGGCGACGGCAGCTCCACCGACAACTGCTCGGCCACCGAGACCAGCCCGGCCATGACATTCAACTGCAATGCCGGGACACAGATGGTCACCCTGACAGTAACGGACGGCACCAATACATTAACCACCAATTGCGCCTTCAACGTGGTGGACAACCAGGCGCCCGTGGCACATTGCCCGGCCAACATCCCCGATGTGCTGCTCGATGCCAATGGCAATGGCAGCCTCCCCGCCAACATCGGCGACGGAAGCTCCACCGACAACTGCTCGGCAACGGAGACCAGCCCAACGGCCAGTTTCACCTGTGCGGATGTTGGCACACAGACCGTCACCCTCACCGCCGACGACGGCACCGCCACCGCCACCGCCACTTGCAACTTCAACGTCGTGGACAATACAAACCCCGATGCCCAGTGCACTACCCAGACAATCAATGCTACCCTGGACGTCAATGCACAGTACACCGTTGACCCCAACGACCTCGACAACGGCTCATCCGACGCCTGTGGCCCGCTTGCGCTTACCGCCAGCCCGCCCCTGCTCGACTGCGGGGACGAGGGCGCCAACACCGTCACGCTCACCGTTACAGACAACAACGGCAACAGCAGCACCTGCACGGCCACCGTGGAAGTGGCGGAGTTCCTGACCGTTACTGGCATTTCACATACCGATGAGACCTGTGCAGGGGCCGGCGACGGCACCATCACCATAACTGCCACCGCGGGCGGCGGGCAGGTCAAGTATTCCATTGACGGCGGTGTCAACTTTTCCGGCAGCGGGGCCTTCGCCAACCTCACGCCCGGCAATTACGACATCGTGGTAAAAGTGTTCGGCATACCTGCCATCTGCGAAAAAACAGATGTGGCAACCGTGGCCGCAGGCCCAGCCCCCTCAACCTGGTACAGGGATGCCGATGCCGACGGCTACACCGACGGCACGACCTACAACGGCTGTGTGCCCCCTGCTGGCTACGTTCCCTCCGCAACGCCTGGCGACTGCAACGACGGCAATGCAACCGTCCACCCAAACGCCCCCGAGCTATGCGACGGCCTCGACAACGACTGCGACGGCGTTGTGCCTGCCAACGAGGCCGACAGTGACGGTGACGGTTACATGGTCTGCGACGACGACTGCGATGACAATAATGCATCGGTCAATCCCGGCGCAACGGAAATCTGCGACGGCCTCGACAACGACTGCGACGGCGGTGTGGACGAGGGGCTTTCGGGCGAGACATATTCTGGCAGCGTCACCTTCTCGACCCAGCAGCAGATTGACGACTGGCCTGCCTGTTATGGCACCATTGACGGCAGCCTCTCTATCCTGGGCGGCGGCATCACCAACCTCGGCCCGCTGGCCAACATCACCGAAGTGACGGGCAGCGTCAGCATCTACTACAACGTCTCGCTGGCCTCCCTCGGCGGACTGGACAACCTTGCCACGGTGGGCGGCAGCTTCACCATGTTCTACAACTTTGCCCTCGGCGACTGCTGTGCCATCTACGGGCTGCTCGACGGCGGTGGGGTAACAGGTTCTGTGGTGATCTTTTTCAATGCCGTTGGCTGCAACAGCCAGTCGGAGATACTGTCGGAATGTGCCCCGGCGCCGTTCACGGGCGGTGGTGGCAATGGCGCCATATCCTTTGACGACGGTACTGCCACGACTGGCATCGCCGTTTACCCTAACCCAGCGTCTGGAGTCTTTACCGTGCTCGTCCCAGAGGATTTTGCCGACGGCAGGGTTTCCGTCTCGGACATCAACGGCAGGCAGATCCTCGTGCGGGACATTGAAAAGGGAGTGGTGAACTACCGGTTTGACAGCCATCTCCTTGTTCCGGGCATTTACATGATAATAGTGAAAGCTGATGGGCAACCTGCCCAGGTCGAAAGGCTGGTAGTGGAGTAGGCCGTTGGTGTTGCCAAAAGGCAATTACTTCAGCCGTTTAACGAAATACCTTGAGATTAATCAGAACCAAAATAAAAAGCCGGCCAACAAGTTGGCCGGCTTTTCTTTGATTACTGGACTTTTGACAATAGATAAACAGACGTTAGACATTAGAAATCCAAAGTAAAATAGCATTTGATTATCAGCGACTTACAAAATTATTTTACTTGTATGCCATCTAAAATCTATTGTCTAACGTCTATGGTCAAAAGTCCAGTTGATTAAGTAACGATGAAACAATAAGTTGGACATTTCGACGAGTTTATTTTGGTCTCAGTTATTATTTAAGTGAAAGATAATTGTTGATACTTTGACTGAATTTAAATGAAAAATGAGGGCAAAAAGCCTGTGCCGATTTTACATCGGTAAAGGGGTCCAAATGTTCAAGTTATTGTTTCATGGTTACTTAGCGCAATCATTTCCCATCTTTCAAAATGGGCCTGAATGGGTTCATTGTCAATACACTTACCATGATTCCAAAAAAAGGATGGCTTCCTTATTTTTGAAATGCCTTTTTTCACCAGCAATGGCTTCGAATGCTGCCTTTGCTTCCATTCTCTTTCCTGATTTAAACAATGCCAAAGCACGGTACCACTCGGCATCTGCATAAAATGAGCTTGACCTACTGATTTTTTCAAAAACGGGAATCGCTGCTTGTGCATTTCCAGAGGAGAGCAGGGAAGCACCAAGAAGCAATTTTGCTATTTCCTTTTGCTCAAAATTTTCATCGTTGGAAAATTCCTGCAAAATGGGGATGGCAGATTGAAAATCTTGTTTTACATAAAAATCCAATGCTTGCCGCCAGTTTTGCGGAATCACCAGATCTCCATTCCGAACTGCTGGAGCAGTTGGCATTTCAAAATATTGGGCAAACAATTGGTCAGGCGAATTTTTTCCTGGACCGTTATTTAGCCACCAAAAACCTGCTGTCACAAAAAGGGCAAATCCTGCTGCCACGGCAAGACGGCGCATCATTGTAATGCGGCGGTGCTGACGCATGGCCGTCCCCTCATAAGCACTCCCTACTGCCTTCCGCAATTGATGACGGGCAGCAGCTTTGATAACTATTTCATTTTTTCGGTGGGTGGCGAGTTCCTCTGCCAAACTTTTGTTTGTGGAGAGTTCTTTCTCAAAAAAAATACGTTCATCCGCGCTTAACTCTCCCAGTATATATTGTTCTAATTTGTCATAATTTTCCATTACTATTTTTTAATTCTTAATTAGGGTGTTAAGAATAATTTTAGTGATAGTACATTTCGGTAACGTGAACTAATTTGTTGTTAGCGTTTGCCGGAAATAAGACCTGACAGGTTTTGAAAACCTGTCAGGTTTGGCCGATAAGCCATCGGATAAAAAAGATTGCTACCGAAATTATATTTTTCTATTTGGTCATAATTTTCCATTATAAATTCTCAATTTTTAATTAGGGTGTTAAGAATAATTTTAGTGATAGTACATTTCGGTAACGTGAACTAATTTGTTGTTAGCGTTTGCCGGAAATAAGACCTGACAGGTTTTGAAAACCTGTCAGGTCTGGCCGATAAGCCATCGGATAAAAAAGATTGCTACCGAAATTTTAAGTGCCGAAATTTCTTTTAACACCCCTAATTTTCAATTCTCAATTATTTCCCTCAATTTTTGCAAACATTTATATTTCTTCTTTTTGGCCTGGTCGGCATTTTCCAATCCTACCCGCTGTGCAATTTCCTCCATTTTATAGCCCCAATATCCCCAGTCCAATAATATGTTTTTGCAGGTACTGCCTATTTTATCCAAATATAAATGCAGGGTTGTGACTTCTTCTTTTTCAATAAAAGATTTTAATAAAGTCCGGCTGGAGGCTTCCCAGTTTTCCGTCCATTCATTTAATTCAACAATATTAGTGGAAGGCTTTTTCAAAAGGTCACGACATTTGTTGAATAAAATTTGATAGAGGTAGGTAGAAAGCTTACTCTCGCCCCGAAACCGCCCTTGGGTAACGTGTTCCAACAATAACATGAGCGCATCAGTATAGGCGTCCAGCACCCATTCTTCTGGTTGGTGGAATTCCTTCGACAGTTTTTTTACAAAAAAAATATGTTGATCGAGGAGTTGTCCTGTGGCCCATTCCCTATCCTTCCCCCCAAGACAGATCGCTTCGATTAGTTTTTTATCAGAAGGTTTGGATGTGAAAATTTTTAAAGCCATGTGGGCGAAATGGATTTTTTCCAATCCTTTTTCCAATAAAACCATGCCCCGAAAAGCAATAGGATGAAGCCCAAAGCACCGAAAGAAATAAACAGGAGGGAATCGCTCACAGGTTGAACAAAATCCACACCTTTATTGTCACCCATGAATACAAAGGCACTCCAATAGAATGGGAAAGTTTTCCGTCCATTTTCGAGATAGTCCAGTTTAGCCTGTCGGAGCGCTGCATCGGTGGGCTGGCCAGCTTTCAGATGGGTGTAAAAATTAGCCATGATTTGCCGGGTCGCTTCATCGTCCACTTGCCAGAGGCTCATCAAAATATTGGGCACACCGGCTCGACGGAAGCTCCTGCCGAGGCTCATGATGCCTTCGCCTTTTTCCAATTTCCCACTTCCGGTATTGCAGGCGCTCAACACCGCCAACTGGGCGTTCAGCTTCATGCCCTGCAATTCGTAAGCACGCAAAACCCCGTCTTCCCCGTCTTCAGAATCAGAAAAAATAAGCCCCGAAACCATGGGGTTGTCCTCGTCGGTAAAGGCGTGCATGGCGAGGTGCAAAACGCCATAATCCGTTGCATTGGCTTTGAAGTTGGCTTCATTGGCAAGAGGGCCCGTCACCGCTGTTCCGCCCAGCAATTCGCTGATGTCGGCCACTTCTTTTGTCGTTTGGGTGAGCGATGAAAAACCACTGCGGGTAGCCAATTCATTATTTGTAGAGCCTTGATATTCAGGCGCATAAGCCAAGACGCTGTGATTATTTTTTTTGTGGTGTCTGGATCGGCTGAACTGCAGGTTGGCAGAAAAAGCATAGCGGATGGGGCATTTCCGGAACAAATAGGGCAGCGAAGAATAATCCACTTTTTGGGCAGGGAAACCATCTTCTGTCAACAATATTTCATAAGGCAAATAACTCAGCCAAAGGTCGGGGATGATGAGTACCTTTTGCTCACTCCCGTTCAGCCCCTCCCCTATCAATGTTTGATATATGTCCCGGCTCTTTTTTGTAAAATCATGATAAACTTCTAAGCCCATACTAGCATTGGCAGCGAGCACTGGGTCTTTTATGAGCTGCACAAAATCCACTATTTGGCTTTGGAAATTTTGCGGCAGGGGCGCTCTCGACAGTTCAGCTTTTTCTTTAGTAACTTTCAATAAAAACAAATGACTTTCCGTGACTAAATACTCCAGCATCACCTCACCAACAGCCATCAGCCCTTGTACATCGGCAATGTTGATTATTTCCATATTTTTCATCAACTGCACAATTTCGGGATAGTGCTGTCCGATGTGTTTTTCCAGTGCAGCCTTTTTTTCTTTTGCGGAAAATAACTGTTCGTTGATTTTTCGGGATTTGTCTTTGTCACTTCGTGCCAATTGGAACTGCGTCTCCAACAATAAAACCTCTTTTTGAAGAACCTCTTTTTCAAAGGCCAGGCTGTCGGGGATTTTGACCAATTGATTGGCCGCATCACTTTGCAGCTCTTCCAATAAACTAAGGCTGCGGCTCTTTTCCATAAATTCAAAAGCCTGTTCCAAAAAAATGGGATTTGGTTGTATTTCTTGCAAGTGGAATGCGACCCTCACCCCTGCTTCATAAATATTTCTCGCATTTTCGGCAAGGTAGTTTTTGGCACTTTCAGTAAAAAAACTTTGTCTCAATAAATCAACTAAACTACTGGCCACCTCTGTGGTTTCGAGTGCCCTATCCAAGTATTTTTTGTCGCCACTTTCATCGAATGCCCGTTCAAGCAAGGTTATTTTTTGTTGGAATAAACGCAGTCCGGTTTGTTCCTGAAAAATGTTTTCGATCGGCGGATTATCAAACAAATTTTTAGCTGAAAAACCAGTGCTTACACCCTGTAAACCCTCTTGACAAAGCGACAGTGCACTATTGATATCTTTGGTAGTAGTCGCCAAATAATAACAAGATTGTGCTCGGTCATACGACCCTTCTGGCATTACGTTTTTTGCCAACATATATGCCTTGGAATACATCTTGTCCGCCTCCTCAAGCTCACCCTTTTCAATATAACAGGCCCCCAAATTAAACCACAATTCTGCATATAGATGATGGTCCTTAGGTAGGATCTTATCGAACAAATCCCAGACCTGCTGATAAATTTTCAAAGCCATATCATAATTCTCCAAATAAGTATAGACCATTGCAATCTCCTCCGTCGTAGTCGCTGTATGGACATTGGGTATGCCATGTGCTTTATTGTGTTTTTCATTGGCGGTTTCAAACCAAAATATCGCTTCTTCATACCTGCCCGCAGCTTTTAGCACATTACCCATTTGATATTCACAATAGGCTCTTTTTTGTAGGTTTTGGCTATCGTATTTTTCAAATATATCAATGGCCATCCGGATGTACTCCTCCGCAGTTTTGAAATCTTTTTTGCGCTGATATGTTTGGGAAATATTCCGGTAGGAACGTGCCAATCCTTTTTGGTCATCAGCAGCTTTTGAAATTTCCACTAACTCTCGTTGCAGTTCTACCGATTTATTTAGGTAACCCATTTCCAGCCATATTTCCGCCTGTACCCCCATCGTGCTGAGAGTGGACGAGTGGGCAGGCCCAAGGACCTTTTTTTTCAGATCCAAGGCTTGGTTAATATACTCCAAAGCTTTGGGGAATTTTTGGGCTTTCAGATGAATACTTCCCAAATTGTTGAAAACAGCCGCAATTCTTTTTTCCTTCCCCACATCATCGTCGGACAATCGATGGAAAACGGTCAGCGCCTTTTCATAATTGGCAATGGCCAGTTCGACTTCAAGCGGAGCTCCATAATGAATATTTCCCTTGGCCAACCACGCATCGCCCAACTTCATGATCGGGATTTTTCCAGAAGGTAGTGCTTCTATCTCTATAATGGTTTCGTGGATCTGGGATAGAGCCATTTCGTGTTGGCCGTTTTCGAAATAGCTATAGGCGATGCCGATTTTCGCTTTGAAATAACCCACTTGATCACCGCAACTTTTGAACACGGGCAAGCATTTGCGGTAAAGTGCTATGGCATCTTCATATTGGTGTTCATCATCTTCCAGCACTACGGCTTTTTCCAACCATGCTATAGCAAGCAGGGAGTCGGTTTTGGTGATAGGCTGGGCAAACAGCGGAATGCAAAAAATAGTCGCTGCTATCATGCTGTACACAGAAGGTCTGCATAATACTGCGAGGATTTTTTTGAAACGAATCATTTAATACTGTTTGAAATAAGGCGTTTGGGGCTATCACAAGTAGAAGGCAGTTTGCATGCCGAATAGCTCTAACGCCTCAAATGTACCCTTAATGATTGGAAAAGGAATCCTCATTCAATGCATCTTAAGAATAATTCTCCCAAAAGTCAGCTTCCTTTTCTTGCTGAATTTGAATAAATAATTCAAGTTGCGATGAATTCAATTTCGGCGAACTCAATGTACAGCGAATCCCAACCTTGAGTTAAATATAAAAAAATCTTCCCACCTCCGCGACCTTTTCAACTTCCCTTCCACTAAGTCTATTACAAAGGTTTTCAACCTCAAATTTTTTGATCAGTGCATCCACGAGTGGAGGCTGTTTTGAATCAATTTTTTTCACAAAAAAACTCAATTAAAATGAAAAAGCTTTTCTTCACTTTTTGCCTATGTTTGGTTGCACTGAGTGCCGACCTGATTGCTCAAGCTACACTCAGCGTACAAGGTACCATTCAAAAATCTTTTGGCGCTGCTGTGGATGATGGTGATTATAGCCTCACCTTCAAGCTCTATACAGCTGCAACTGGTGGTACAGAGGTTTGGTCGGAGACTCAAGGCGCAGTAGATATCACAGGCGGCGTTTATAGTGTCGTGCTTGGTTCGGTGAATCCTTTGACGGCGGCCTTTAACCAAACCTACTACCTCGGTATCGCCGTGGACGGTGGCACAGAACTCACGCCCCGTGCACAGCTCACTTCTTCGCCCTATGCCCTTTCCCTGATTGGGCAGAGCAATATTTTCCCTTCGACAGGGGGTGTGGGTATCGGCGAACTGAGCCCTGCTCACCTAATACATTTAAAAAGTGGTTCTCCAACGATTGCCTTCCAGGATACAGACAACAGGTCAGGGTTCATCCACCAAAACGCTGATTTGATGCATTTTTTAAGTGGTGGCGTAAATGCCAACTCTTGGGCTATCAATGGGGGTTATTGGCCGCTCACTTTGAACATGGCTAACGATGCTGCCACATTTGGCGGCCCGGCGTATTTTATGGAAGGCAATGTGGGCATCGGAACAGCAAGCCCGAGCCAGAAGTTGGTGGTAGCAGGTGGAAACATGGATGTGCCCAATGGATGGATCAGTACCAGTGGAATCGTTTTCGCGGGGGGAGGCTTGAATACAAATGGCCCTGTCAACCTCAACTCTGGTGGTGCAAATAGCAAATTGACCATAAACGCTGGACCTAACACCGGCCTTGACCTTTCTACTGCTAATTCTATGGCTGAAATGCGTATCATCCGTAATACCCAATTCTCAGGTGACAAGGATATGTATATACAATGGGGAAGCACAGGAAACACCTTGCTTTATGGAGGAAGCACAGAGAAAATCAAATTGACTGGCGGCACTTCAAATTTAAACGGCAACTGGGACGTGTCCGGGCGTTTGAATATTACTGGGTCGGCCTTGACAGGTATTCCGGCTGGAAGTTTCTTTAACTTTGCTGCTTATACCAATGGTCCTGCCAACCATTTTGGTCCTGTTGGTGCGAGCAATCAAGTTGCTTCCATTTATGCTGCCAATAGTATCATCTCCGGAAATGCATTCATGGCCGTATCCGACCGCCGTATCAAAAAGAACTTCCGACTCTCCAACAAGGTCAATGACCTTTCCTCATTGCTTCAACTTCAGGTGACCGATTATCGGAAAATTGACCGGGTGAATTATGGCGACGAATATATGAAAGGGTTCATCGCCCAGGAAGTGGAGCAAGTGTACCCAGAAGCAATTTCTCTTACCAGTGATTTTATTCCCAATGTTTACGAAGTAGCCACCAATTCCAAGAAAGAAGGCGACGTGTTGAGCATTTCATTAAATAAAAAACACGATTTCGCCGCAGGCGATGAGGTGAAACTCATTTTCCCTGATGGTGAAAAAACAATGATGGTGGCAGATGTGATTTCTGATCAAGAATTTACTGTTGAGTGGACAGAAACATCTCCTGAAAAAGTCTTTGTTTTTGGCAAAAAAGTCGATGACTTCCACACCGTGGATTACGACCGCATTTTTACCCTCAATGTCTCCGCCACGCAAGAACTCGCTGCACAAGTCGAGCAACTGCAAAAAGAATTGTCTGCCGCCCGTGCGGAAAATGCCGCTTTGCGAGATGATATGAACGACCGCCTGGTGAAATTGGAAAGTATGGTGACAGCGAGCGCACAGAAGTAAGGTCGTATAGATCATGGTGATTTTAAAAATCACCATGATCTGAAGTACCCCATCCATTTTCCTTACATCTTTCAAAATGCAATTCAACATGAAAAAAATATATAACCACCTTTTATTGTTGGTGGTGCTCTTGCTCCTTGCAATCACGTCAGCAAAGTCGCAATCCAGCCCAAACTGCGCCACTGCCAGCGACGACAACTATCTAACAGGCAAAGCCTTTTTCAACTACGGCAGTGTCAGTAATTCCTTTAATACCCAGCACAGGGCAAACGTTACCGTTGGGCAGCCAGTCATAGGCAGCTACTTCGGGCAGACGCACAAAGGTGCATTTGGCTTTTGGGCCAGCTTCTTGTTGCCGCCCAAAGCTCCGTATGTCGTGGCAAGCGAGGGCGACCTCGAAGACCGTGTGCAGATTGACTGGGCACCCGATCCGCTCAGTCCCACCTCTACTGGTTATAAGATTTACCGCAACGGAAGCCTGCTTGCTTCCGTTGATGGACAGACTTTCTCCTTTCTTGATTTCAATGTAATTGCCGGTAAATTTTACACTTACGAAGTAAGTGGCGTTAGCTCTTTTGGGGAAGGCTCAAAAGGCTCATCGCTCGGTTTCCTCAACCCAAATGGTGTCGTTACAGGACAGGTTAGATCTTTTAGCAACAACCCCGTGCCCGGGGCAATCGTCACCTTGACGCCGACGCTCGGAGCAGCACTTGAGTTCGACGGTACAGATGATATGGCATTTGCAGAATACAACCCAGCATTCCCGCGCAACCAATTCACGCTGTCTTGTTGGGTAAAACTCGGCGATGGCAATCCGCCAGCTGGCGGAGGCATTTTTGACCTCGGCAGCAGCATCGGCAAAAACTGGTGGTTGCACACGCTCCCAGCCGCCAGCGGAAAAGGTGTCCGCTTTGGCATCGGCAGAAGCCCCGGAGATGTGACGGAGATAGATCATACTTTCCCAGCGGCATCAGCAAGTGACTGGCATTACATTGCTGCCAGCTACAATGGTTCCTCGTTACTGCTTTATGCAGATGGCGAATTGATTACCACGGCAGTAGGTGGCATTCAAGCAGACAGCATTCAACTATTTTTTGGCAGAAACGGCGATGGCACTAAATTTTTCAATGGCAAGCTGGACGAGGTTCGTTTTTTTGACCGCCAGCTATCGCAAACAGAAATCCAAATGTTCCAAAACCGATCCGTCCCTTCTAATATGGATGGGTTGGTGGACTACTGGAAGTTCGACGAAGGTGTTGGCAGCAAAGGTTTTGACCAAGCCGCCACAAAGCAGAAAGTCTATTTCTGTGGTGCCACCTGGACTTCGGATAAACCCAATGTGGTGAATGCAGGCGTGACGGATCAAACAGGGTTTTATGAAATCGCAGGTATCAATTATGGTGCTGGACAGACCTTTACAGCGATTCCAAGCAAGAGTTTTTATTTCAATCAAAGCCTCGAATTCAATGGGGCAAATAGTAGCTATGCTGACCTGACCAGCTTCGCCCTGCTCGATAGCGCCTCGGTGACGCTGACCATGAAAGCCTTTGACTTTGGTGGCAATCAGGCACTCCTGAGCAAAGCCGATGCGGGCGGAAACAACCAATTCCTATTGTCGCTCAACGGCGGCAACCTTGAATTGGCCATTGGCAGCGAAGCCTATACTTTCGGCACCCCTGGCATGGGCTTCCATCATATAACCATCAATTTTGAAAAAACAGGTGGTTCGCTCAATGCGGATTTTTTCATAGGCGACACAGCGGTAGGCTCGCACACATTCAGCGCGATTGCTGACTGGTCGGGGCTGCCCTGGAAGCTAGGAGCAAAAGCCAACGGCGCTGCTGGGCACTCGAACTACTTCACTGGCCTGATTGATGAGGTAGCCTTTTTCGATGTGTTTTTACCGCTATCTGATATCCAGGATTTTGCCAATACTGGCACCGATGTGGCACACCCGAACCTCGCCAATTATTTCAATCTGAATGAGGGATCCGGCACCAAACTGCACGACATGGGCACGGGCCTGAGCGGCCTGGGCGAAATCCACGGTGCTGGCTGGAGCACAGTAGCTGCCATTGAAATGGCACTGGCGCACGAGTTCACGCCTTCTTCCAGACTGGCGACGCTCAACCCCAGTAGCACAAGTGTTGACCAGATTGACTTCACAGACCTGAGCACTATTCCTGTTAACGGATATGTCCGTTTCGAAGGGACGAACTGTTTTGTCAACAAAGTCGAAATTTTGGTGAATGGCGTTTCGCACGCACCACAAATTTTTTCTGACGCGGACGGCTATTTCACCGCTGACTTTGAACCAGGTGCAGATGTTACGTTGACACCAAAATTTGAAAACCATACATTTTTCCCTGCTTTTTGGGAATTGGAAAACCTTTCCTCTCCGGTGGCAGGCATTCTTTTCCGTGACCAGACCAAACGTCAAATCAGTGGCCAATTGGCAGGCGGGCATTGTCGCAGGACAGTAATTTCATCAGGTGATAAGGTTACAATCAAAGTTGCTACCTTGAACGGTTGTTATGAGCAAATCTTAGAACTCACTGAGGGCGAAAGCAATTTTACTTTCAACAATGTGCCCCCGGACTCTGTAACGGTTGCCATCATCGCCCCATCTCAGACGGAGATTTTTGACTATTTTGATCCCCTCGGTGGTGTGACAATAGACCTGAAGATGGGAAATGATACGGTGGATTTTATCTACTTATCCCTCCCAGTATTGGAACTGACACCGCTTGATACCAACTTTTGCGGCAATCCGATGCTGACCATGTTGCAACAGAAGCAAACGACCATAAAGGTTTATGAAAACTACGTAGGTGGAAAATGTTATCTGGATACAGCAATGTTGACGATTGACAATGACATTGCCCATCTTGGGCAGTTCGATACATTGATGACGGCAGGCAGTTTGGTTCATCATTACCGGGTGGAAGAGCCAAACATTGTTGCACCTTATTTGAAATCCCTGCAAGTAACTGCGGAGGCACACAATGATTTCTCAACCCAAACCCTGAGCGCCGTTGTGCTGGGAAGACGGCCTAGAGAAACAACTTATACTTCCATTTTGCCTAGCTTACCAACATTGATTTTGCGAGATCCCCCAGGCGACGCGAGTACTGCTTTTATGGAGTCGGGTGAAACGACCTGCCAAAAATGGGCAATTTCAGCAACCGACGTCATGGATCATGAGGAACATGTGACGGTTTCTTTGGGGCCAGACTTTAAAGCCTCTGCCGGTACACCGTTTTTTTCAGTTGGGACGGAATTGGATGTAACTGCTGACTTGGGATATGTGCATACAGGTAGCACCACTGCTTATACCTCCAATGAAATGGAAACCTGCCTTACCACAACAAAACTCATTTCTACTGGTGATAATGACCTGATTGTTGGTAGTGCTATGGGCGGCGATGTGTACATGGGCGGAGCAATGAACATCCTTTACGGCATTACCGACGAGCTTAAGTTCGATGACGCCACCTGTACTTATATGCTTGACAAAGGGCTGTATTTTAATCCCATTGGGTTCGCCACTACGTTCATTTACACAGAAAACTACATTATTAATACTGTTATCCCTGACTTGCAATTCACTGGCAACACGATTAGTGCTGCTCGCTGGCAAGCAATCATAGCCCGTAACACCCAGTTGAAATCCGATGCCGTTTTTTCCAAAAATATCTCTTTTGAATCGGGTGTAGTATATGAAGAATCGGAAACCACCGAAACTACCCGAACCATTACCAACTCATGGACGGAAACTTTCAGCAATGGATTTATCACTGAATTTGGACTGACTGCCAATGGTGTCGGCTTGGTCGCTGGCTTGGCTATGAACTGGTCAACAGAGGCAGCCGGAGAGACCGCCAACACAAATGGAGGCTTTCGGACCGTTGGCTATACTTTAGCAGACGATGACATTGGCGATAATTTTACGGTCAATATCAAAAAGGACAAAGCCTATGGGACACCCGTCTTCGAGCTGGTCAGTGGCCAGACTTCCTGCCCACATGAGCCAAACTCACAGCCCCGTGAAGGCGTGGAAATAGTGACCAATCAAAATGTAGCAATCAATGTTCCAATGAACGATGCAGCTGTGTTTACCTTGACTTTAGGAAATAGCAGTCAATCTGATGAAATAAGAACTTACGATCTTGTTTCAAGGCAAGAAACCAATCCGAATGGCGCTATTATCCGTTTCAATGGATCTGCATCTTTATCCATAACCCTTGAGCCAAATCAAGGTTTGGATGTCACAATGACGGTACAGCGAGGGCCGGTTGCATTTGATTATAATAATTTAGAAATCGCCTTATACTCTGCATGTGAATTTGCAAGGGCAGGGGCTTTGGGAATCAATGCGGTTGAAGAATTTTACAAAACACTTTCGTATGATGTGCATTTTATTGAGCCTTGCAGCGAAGTAGAGGTGGCATTCCCACTGCAAGATTGGGTACTGACCCCAGCCATGGGTGGCACACTGAACATTACAATTGATTCTTATGACAAAGCGGATCCTGATCTGGAATTGGTACGCGTTCAATATCGCCGTACACAAGGTGATGGGTCGTGGATAAATATTGGAAACGAAATACTGAAAGCTGATCTGGGAGCAGTTTCTACCATTGTCCCTTGGGTTACTTCTACTCTGCAAGATGGGCTTTATGAAATCCGGGCCTTAACGCAGTGTTTCAGTGGGGCACTTAATCCCGGCATTTCACATGTGATCAAAGGCAAAATCGAACGCACGCCACCTGAAATTTTTGGTACGCCTGAACCTGCTGATGGAGTACTTTCAGCTGGTGACGAAATAAGTATAACTTTCACTGAACCGATCCGGTGCGACCTGCTCATCCCCGCAGATTTATTCAGCAATAATAATGTTGGATTGTACGACACCCAAACGGGAGACCTTATAGATGCCACGGTCACATGCAGTGACGACAAAATCGTCATCGTACCCAATGTGGCTAATCAGTTTATCGAAAACAAGGTATTGCGGGTAGAGATTGATGACATCGAAGATTTGGCAGGCAACGCCTTTAGTCACGCCCAATGGGAGTTTTTTGTCGATCGCAATCCATTGCGCTGGCAGGCCAGCGAAATTGAAGACTTCAAGTATGAAGATCAGTTCAAGACCATCTATAAAAACATGGTTAACACTGGTGGCAATTCGGAATATTATGAGATAACAGACGTGCCAGCATGGATGGAAGCCTATCCAAAAAATGGGCTACTTGGCCCTGGTGAGCAACAGACCATCACTTTTGAATTTGACAGCAGCATGGTTGTTGGAGCTTTCACCGACACTATTTTTATGATGGGTGCACAGGGTGACGAGCCACTGCCAGTTGACTTCCGAAATCTCTGCCGCCCACCGCTATGGGAGGTCAACCCGGCAGCTTATACATACAGCATGAACTTCTCTGTTCAGTTGGATATAGAGGGGGATGTTTCCACGGATCAAAAGGATATTGTTGGGGCTTTTATTGAGGGCGAATTACGTGGCAAAGCATACCTTCAATATGTGTCAGCTTTCGATAAATATGAGGCATTCCTGACTGTTTACAGCGACAATTTCCTTGATAGCACCGTCACGTTCCAAATTTGGGATGCATCTGAATGCTTGCTCTATGGGCAGGTCATTGAGAATTATGATTTTGTTTCTGATGAACTCTACGGGACGCCCAATGCGCCTATCATCCTGCACACAGACAATCTGTTGCTGAGCACGATACCACTGCATGGTGGATGGAACTGGATATCATTTAACCTACAGTTCCCCGACCCTAGTCTTGATTCTGCGCTTGTTAGCCTCAACAATCCTGACAACGCTTTGGTAAAAAACCAGACAGATTTTGCCAATTACTACGACGCACCTATAAATGGTTGGCTTGGTTCACTGTCAGATGTTAACAACACCTCCATGTTCCAATATCGGTCAGATGTAGCTGACACTATTACCATGCTCGGCAATCCAATAGATGTAACAGCTACTAATATTCCCGTAACAGCAGGATGGAACTGGATAGGTTATTTGCCACAAAATCCATTGACAGTTGATGAGGCGCTAAGTTCGCTCACGCCACTCAACGGTGATGTGATAAAGAGCCAGACGGCCTTTGCACAGTATGTGGCTGGCTTCGGTTGGCTTGGAAATCTCCAGTACATGCAAGCACCGCAGGGCTACCTGCTCAAGCTTGCCAATGGTGGCACGCTGACCTATCCGAACAATTTTGGCCCCGGCCACTCATTGGAGAGCAGAAATGGAGGTGGTGCTGCCCTATCGCCCTGGATCGTAGATCCTGCGAGTTTTGAGCACACGATGATTCTTGTAGGGATGTTGTCCAAGAACGGTACAAACATCACTGAAGACGGCATGACACTCGGAGCTTTTGTTGGTGATGAGGTGCGTGGTGTAGCTCCCGCTATCTATGTTGAACAATTGGGCGAATGGATGTTCTTCCTCACTGCCTATTCCAACCAGTCGGGTGAACTGTTGACATATAAACTTTATAATGAGTTTAATGATGAAACTACAGACCTGCAAGAAGAAATGTATTTCGCTATTGATGGACAGGAAGGTACCGTAGAGGCGCCGATACCATTCAATATGGATGGTGCACTTAGCACCTCCAGCGCAATAGACTCTGAGGTTGGCCTGATCGTACAACCCAATCCGTTTAGGCAGCAGACCACTATTCGCTTCAAGGCTTTGGCCAGTGGTGAGGTCAATGTTACTATGACCGATACGATGGGAAGGGTGGTTAAACAAACCACGCAGAATGCCCTGTCGGGCTGGAACCAACTGACTTGGGAGGTGCCTGATCTACCTACAGGAGTGTATATTATAAAAGTGGAAACTGGTGGAGTCATAATGTCCCACAAAGTGGTGGTAAGATAAATAGGTAAGAATTGATAAGGGTTAATAGAAGTTGATCGGGGTTGATAAAACCTCATCAACTTCTTTCTGGCCTTTTCTGGCCAATTTTTCAAAATAAATTCCTGTCACCATGTGTAAATCAATATTTTACCAATTTATTCTTTCGTCGTTACTTAGTTGCTCCGCAATGTTATTCCTGAACCCTGCTTTGGCACAGCTCCCAGCATGGGCAGTGAATCCCGCCGACTTTTCGAACAGCATGAGTATTATAGCTCAGGTTCAGTTGGACGGAAGTGAAGAGAACAGCAACGGCAACGTGTTAGCGGCATTCGTTGGTAGCGAAGTCAGAGGAATAGCCAGCCCCACAGTATTGAATGGCAAAGCTTATTATTTCCTCACTGTTCATTCAAATGCCGTTCAGGGTGAAACAGTCGGATTCCAAGTCTTTCTCTCAGGAGCATATTCCACTTTCCAAGCGCTTGAGAATATTCAATTTTTGAAAAATTCGCAGCTGGGCACATACCCCGATGGATTTAAGATCAACATTTCTTTGTCCAATGATTTTCCGATAGCTATTTTAAATGTTCCCAATGATACTACCCTTATGGGAATTGCTTTTGACGAAATCGCTTTGGAAGGTTATCTACAAACACAGGATTCAGATCCAGTGGAGTGGTCGGTAAACGCTGGCGCAAACCTCATCGGTACTATTGATGGGAGCAATATGCTACAAGCAACTCCGGTCAATCCAACTTGGACGGGCACAGATAGCCTGCTGATAATTGCCACCGAGACCGGCACTCCCAATTCTTTTTCTGCCGCGCAATGGGTACGTCTCACAGTAGAAGAAAATTATGGCACCCCTGTTTTTGAAGAATTCCCAGTCCAGTTTGTGCAAGGGTATGTTCCACTGCCCAGCGGTAATTTAAATGACAAGGTTGGCTTTGACGGGCCATGTCTGGATTACTCAGTAGAGCTGATATTGCCGGAAGGCAGCGATGCGATGCCTACCTGGTCGCAGCCCCTCACCAATTCAGGTTCTATGAACTTAGTGGTACAAGCTGAATTTGGCGGCAAACTGATTTCAGGCATTTCAAATAAACTGGCAGCTTTTGTGAACGGCCAATTAGTGGGCATGGCCAGCCCCCAGGTGGTCTCTGGGAAAGAATTGTATTTCTTGACGCTTGCCAATCTGGCCAAAGGCACCATTACGTTTAAGTTTTATGACGGGAACCATCTGTTCCTGCACGAGAAAAAAAAAGGACCTAACTTCATTCCAGCAGCTTCGTTAGGAAATTTTATTGCACCGTTCAAAGTGGATTTTGCACCCATTTTGGTCAATGTTTCTCCTGATGCCAATTGGACGACCACAGTATTAGATGATGCTTGGACGGGCGAACAGCAAACCCTTTTTATTGCAAAAGACTGCACATACAATGAAAAGGCCGATTCAGTTGAAGTTGTTTTTCTTGTGAAACAATGTGTTACACAAATAATAGAACTCTCAGCTGGAACTGGCCTGTGCTTACAGGCCGACCCCGATGCCCCAGAGGTTGTCTGGTTCATGGATGGTGCGGAAGTGGGCGGTGGAACTTTTCATGGCGCTTTAGAGCCAGGCACTTACCATTATGAGGCGTTGACCACGTTGGGCTGTCCTGACCTTAAAAGTTGCCCAGTAGTAGTATTTGAAAGTGGCACAGCCCCTTCCATTCCAGGAGGGGAACTACCAACACAACCCCCTCCGGCCTGCGGTCAGATCACGCTATCTGAGATCAATGTGGACAATGAGCCACCAACCGCTATTTGCCAGTCAACAACAATCTTTTTGGACAATAACGGCGAAGCGCCTCTCGCTCCGGCAGATGTGGACGGGGGTAGTTTCACATCCTGTGGGCCAGGCATCATTTCTATTTCACAACTAAGTTTTGATTGTCAAGATTTGGGCACCAGCTCAGTTATCCTCACGGTTGAAGACGTTACAGGTAAAAGCAGCACCTGCACCACAAACGTGACGGTGGAAGATAATATTAGTCCGGTGGTGTTGTGCAAGGACATCACTAAAAGCATTAAAAACAATGGAACCGTTGGCATCCAACCTCCAAAGGTTTTTGAATCCGGCAGCGACAACTGTGGTGATGTTAACTTTGTCAACGTGACCCCCAATTTGTTCACTTGCGGTGACCTAGGCAACAATGAAGTGACGTTGACCGTGAACGATGGTCATGGCAACATCGGCACCTGTACTGCTATTGTGACCATAATAGATGACTCTCCACCAAAAGTTCATTGTAAAAAATTCGACCTGTACCTCGATTCCAATGGGCAGGGAAACCTTGCACCAACAAATGTATTCAAGAGTTTTTCTGACAACTGCGGCCAAATGAATTTCGTTTCTGTGGTGCCAAACGCTTTTGATTGCAGCACTTACGGTACACAGCCTGTCACACTTACCATTAATGATGGCCATGGCAACACAGATGATTGCACCACCACTATTAAGGTGTATGACGACATCGCACCGACGGCTGTTTGCCCAGCATCCATTCCTGATGTGGAACTCAATGCAAGTGGAAGTGGAATACTAGGCGCCAATATCGGTGACGGAAGCTCCACGGACAATTGTTCCGCCACGGAAACAAGTCCACAGACCAGCTTCACGTGTACCGACATCGGTGCAAATACCGTCACCCTAACTACCGATGACGGCCACGGAAACACCAACAGCACTTCCTGTTCCTTCAATGTAGTGGACAATTTAGATCCAACATTGGCCTGTCAGGACATCACCATTTCACTTGATAGCAACGGCAACACTACTATCACCCCAGCCCAAGTGTATGATGCTGCAAACTCAAGTGACAACTGCGGTAACGTCAATCTGGTCAGTATCTCTCCCAACCTTTTCTCTTGCCAGCAGGAAGGTGTCAACACGGTCACGCTGACGGCCAACGACAGTAATGGCAACACCGCCACCTGTACCGCTACGGTCACTGTTAACGAATTTATCACCAACGTCATCATAGTGCCCACACCCGAAACCTGTTCAGGGGCTGGTGATGGATCAATTGATATATCTGCAACCGCAGGTGGAGGACAGGTCAAGTACTCTATCGATGGGGGTACAAATTTCTCTGCCTCTGGGGTTTTCAACAATCTCACGCCAGGCACCTACAGCATCAACATCAAAGTGTTCGGCATCCCGAATATCTGTATGGTTACTGGTTCCACTACCGTGGCAGCAGGAGGGACGGCCCAAGAATGGCACAAGGACAGCGATGGCGACGGCTACTCGGACGGCATCACGATAACAAGCTGCACCCAGCCAACCGGCTACATCTTGAACCCGTTGGCAGGCACCGACTGCAACGACAATGATGCCGCTGTCAACCCGGGCGCAACAGAAATCTGTGACGGCCTTGACAACGACTGCGACGGCATCATCCCGACAGATGAACTCGACAGCGACGGCGACGGCTACATGGTCTGTGAGAATGACTGCAACGACAGCGATGCTGCCATCAACCCAGGCGCTACCGAGATATGCAACGGCATTGACGACGACTGCGACGGGGAGATTGACGAGGGTGTTTCTGGTGGCCTCACCTGGACCGGCAATGTCGTAATGAACTCACAGGCAGAGGTGGACGACTGGTCTTCCTGCTACTCCGTCATAGATGGTAACTTGACCATCCAAAATGCTGGGGTGGACAGCCTCGATGCACTTATCTACTTACTGGAAGTGACGGGAAATGTCACCGTCCAGTACACCTCCCTCGACAGCCTAGGCGGGCTTGACAGCCTCCATACTATCGGCGGGACACTGACCATTTATTTCAATTCTTCCCTGACGACTTTGGACGGACTGGATTCATTGAGTGCTGTTGATGGAAGCCTGGTGGCATTCTACAATTTTGCCCTCTCGGACGGATGTGCCATCTACGACCTCATCAACAACGGTGGTGTCGTAGGGGCGATCAGCATCTTCTTCAATGCCGCGGGCTGCAACTCTGTTGCTGATATCAATTCCAATTGCGGATCCCAGAATTTGGTGGTGAACCCCAATCAAAGCACAGTGCTTGAAGGTGAAAAATTGGAACATGAAAAAGACTTGATGAGCGGTCAACTTAAAATGAAGGTATTCCCCAACCCGGCAACTTCAAGTGCTACGTTACAATTTGATAAAACAATCTCCTCGGGAACGGTCAGGGTTTCCGACGTTACCGGGAAGTTTGTTTACGAAACAGTATTGGCAAAAGGAACTGACCGCCTTGAAATGGGCGTATCTGTCTGGGAGACAGGCATTTACATCATCCAAGTCGAACTGGAAGGATGGGAGCCAATGACCAAACGGATAGTAGTTATGAATTAAAGAACATTTTCATTTTACTCCCAGGCCGGACTGCCAAAAAGCAGTCTGCCTTTTTTACAACAATACAATCTGCAGGGCAGCAACTTTCACAATAACCTGGGACAAGTAATAAGGCAAATAGAAACTACTCCCTATGCTGGTTTGAAAGAAATGGACTTTGGAGTGCAGTGGTAGCCTTGTATTTATCTTAGGCAGATTAAACTAATAAAATGGAACCCTTATGAGTGGTTGTGCAGTAGTGTTTCAGGTCATAAGTCTTTGATAGTAGGGTTATTCGAAAACAAACAGAATCTTGGAAAAACATCACCGGTTAACCAATACTTTTTTAGTATGTGCCCCTATCGAATCTGTTATTCTCAGAATATAAACTCCGTCGAGTAAATTATCAATAGAGATCTCCAGTGTTAAATTATTTTCGTGAAGGTAATTAAAGTCTTTTTGGTGCACCATTCTTCCGGTCATATCAAATAATTCAAACAAGCCAGGTGAATCATAGCCCTCCGAAAATTGGACGAATATGGTGTTACCTGTAATTGGGTTTGGATATATCTTTATTTGATTTCTTCTCGAATTAAAAGTTGAGGAAATGATTTGAGTGTATATATAGGAACCCTCAAAATCTTGTTGTTTTAGGCGGTAATAATTAATTCCTTCAATTGGGCCTTTATCAAGAAATATATAATTATTGGCATCCAATGAATTGCCAGCTCCATCTATTATTCCAATTTTTTCAAAATTCAAACCGTTGGAACTTCTTTGTATTTCGAAAAAATCATTATTCGTTTCAGAGGACGTGTTCCAATCCAGGCGTATTGTTTTGTCATTGCTTGTTGCTGAAAAATTTGTCAGTTCAACAGGTAAGATGAGGGGTTCAACTATTTCCGTTTGGATATTTGCACTCAAGTCATTCAAAATAGTAACGGCTCCTGTCAACCAAGTAACTTCTACTTCTGAAACAATGGTATTACTGCCCAACCCAAAATGGGCACATATTTCATCACCACCTCCGAGGTTTGTCCCGCTTTTCATTTCAAAATATTGAATAACACCATCCGGGGTCGTTATTTTGACCTTTGCCCCAAGTGCATCTTTGCAACTAATATTCCCTTCTAAAAAGATCCTGATGTAATTATTGCTATTAACAATATCATTTCTATATAAAGTGACAATTGTATCGTAATTAACCATTAGTAAATCGAGGTCGCCGTCATTGTCATAATCTCCATGAACAATAGTCCGAGTCAGTGAAGGTTCAGCAACTCCCAAGGTAACGGCTTCATCTTTAAATGTTCCATTACCCAAGTTTTCAAAAAGATTATTTGGTCGGTCAATCTCATTTGGGATACTGCCAAAATCGCCTAAAGCAATAATAA
The DNA here is from genome assembly GCA_029263015.1 of Saprospiraceae bacterium. Taxonomy (GTDB): domain Bacteria; phylum Bacteroidota; class Bacteroidia; order Chitinophagales; family Saprospiraceae; genus UBA6168. The sequence goes on from JAJCYI010000163.1 coordinate 99,452, forward strand.
TATCCTGCCATCCATCATTATTATAATCTAAGAAACTTGTTCCCCATGAATAATGCCACCCTATCTGTTGGTCAACTTTTGTGCTTGCGGTTACATCTTTAAAAATGCCCTGATTATTACGGAAAAGTTGTACCGGGCCAATATCGGTATAAATCAAATCCATCCATCCGTCTCGATCATAATCCCCAATTCCAAGACCCATTCCATTGCTGCAATCAGTCAACACGGTTTGTCTGACCTCTGTAAAAGTCCAATCATTGATGGGGTTATTCCCACCGTCATTTCTAAAGACCCGGGTACCCCAATTAGGGCCATTGCCAAAAAAACAATCTGTAATGACAATAATGTCCAAGTCATTATCATGATCAAAATCGGTCCACCCTCCAATAAAAGCCGCATCAGCGAGGTGCAATGAGTCAATTAGTGAAGAGACATTGGTGAAGGTTTCATTTCCATTATTGTAAAAAATAAAATCACTCATCGTGGCATCAGGAGATGCCCCTGGAATGGGTTCATGATGTGCGATATAGAGGTCAATAAAGCCATCTTTATCATAATCGCCAAAAGAGCCAGACGTCCCTCTGGAATCGGCCGTTGCGTCCAAGCCAGATGTAGTAGTTATATCAGTGAAGGAGGAACTGTTATTATTTCTATACAATTTATCTTCATTGCCGTTCGCCAGAAAAATGTCAGGATAACCATCATTATTGATATCACCGATCACGACTCCAGCTCCATCCCCGTTTGGATCTGATACTCCCATTGAAACAGCGACATCCGTGAAAGAGTAGTTTCCGTTGCTAAGGCCATTATTGCGAAATAATTTATTGGCAGTTTTTCTGTTTGTAATATAAAGGTCCAAGAGCCCATCTTGATTGTAATCGAACCAGGCAGCTCCAGTTCCGAACTCCATATCTTCAGATTGTGGTAGGCCGTCATGTTCAAATGATCCCAATAAAGAGGATACGTCGGTAAATCCTTGCCCCAAGCTTTTAGCTACGAAAAAGATGAGAAGACAAGCAAAAAAAAAGAAGCATTTCCATTTCATAATATTCAATTTTTCAAACTCCGGTTGCTACACGCTAAATTGCCTATAGCTATGCTTTGAATCACAGCAGTTCGAAAATAGCTTTCCGTTTTCTAAACTCCTGATATTCACAAGATAGAGGTAAGCGTTAAGAATAACTCTCGGTCTTCAGAAAATAATATTATTGGTGAGCAAAAATCAAAAATGTATAAAGCGAAGAATGCTCAATTATACAGACAAATGTCCAAATTACCAAATAGACCACGTTGTCTTTTGTTTTTTAGAAACAGGGGAAAAAAAAGTGATGCAATTTTGGGAATTCATACTTCAATGATCACCCACCATATTTCGGTATTACATCAAAGGCGCCTTCCGCCCTTCAAACCAATGACAAAACGGGTGGTGGTGGTCGATTAAAGGATGAATTTTATTTAGCCTTGAGGAGCCGGACTGCTTTTTGGCAGTCCGGCTTTTTATTTTGAAGAAAGGAAGAAGTGATAACCTAAACATGTTCACCATCGAACACAGGAGGCCATGCGCGAACAGATATTTTAAATAAAAAATATTGTAAAATACTGATAATCATACTCTTGTTCAAATGGCATGTTGGTTGAAGAGAATTTTAGGCAAACCTGTTTTCGTTTAAATAAATCAAGTCATTGTAATGCGAATCCCCAGATTCGCATTTAAGATTGTACAATCTGGGGATTCTTACTATATAACTACATAAATCACCCACCATGTTTCAAAATTATATCAAGACCGCCTTCCGTAATCTCCTCAGAGGAAAAGTTTATTCTTTTATCAATCTGGCCGGACTGTCCATTGGTACAGCAACAGCCATCTTGCTCGTCCTATTTGTCCACGACGAATGGACATTTGATAAATTCCACAAAGACAGCGACCACATTTACCGGGCATGGGTGAAAGAACACTATCAGGGAGAGGTGTTTTTCAACACTGTGACCCCTTATATTTTAGGGCAGGAGCTGAGAGACAATTTTCCAGAAATACAACAAGTGGCCCGTTATACTACGATGAACGCACAGGTAAAAAAAGGTGACTTTTCCGAATCGGAACAGATACATGTTGTCGAACCGCAATTCCTAAAAATGTTCGATTTCCCGCTGATTCGAGGAAAGGTAGAAGATGTATTGGAAGGAGTTCACCAGGTTGTGGTGACAGAGGAAATGGGTCAGAAATATTTTGGTGATCCCTACCCTATCGGTCAGACGCTGACCATGCAGATGGGTGGAGAATGGACGGATTTTACCATTTCAGGCATCATCGAAAAAGCGCCCGGCAATTCGGGTATCCAATACGACCTGCTGATCCCATTTGAAAATACCAAAACCTTTATGTCAGAGCGTGGGCGTTCAAGTTGGACTAACGTAAATGTCGAAACTTACCTCCTACTGAATGAAGCCAATAGCCCAGGTGAAATGGAAGCCAAAATCGCACCGTTTGTGGATGAGAAGGTTGCCAAGAGTTACGAACCTGGTGAGTATATCGTCGGTTTCCAACCTTTGACCGACATCCATCTGAACAATGAATATCCCGTCGGTTTTGTGCAAGTGAGCGACAGCCGTTACCCCTACATTCTTGGCGGGGTGGCACTGCTGATATTAGCACTTGCCTGCATCAATTTTACAACATTGGCCGTTGGCCGCTCCGTGTCGAGGGCAAAGGAAGTCGGCGTTCGCAAAACAACAGGGGCCACCCGTGGACAATTGATGGTGCAGTTTTGGAGCGAGGCCATTTTGACTGCAGCTTTCGCGGTGGTGATGGGAGTCATTATCGCAGAAGCAGCTATGCCTTTTTTCAACTCATTGGCAGACAAACAGTTAGCCATTTCATTTGCTCCACAAATGTTGCTTTACCTGGTCGGTCTGGCCTTGTTGACGGGATTGTTTTCTGGACTTTACCCCGCATTGGTACTTTCAGGGTTTTCCCCTATCCAAAGCCTGAGGGGTGCTATTTCAAAAATGGGAAATGACAAACATGTGGTGCTGCGGGGACTGGTAGGGTTTCAGTTTGTACTGTCCATTTTACTCATTATTTGCACCATGGTCATGATGCAGCAAATGCGTTTTTTACAAAATAAGAACCTCGGCTATGAGCAAGAACAGGTGGTAATCGTGCCTTATAACAATTCGGGTGTTGGCCTGGTAATATCAACGGAAGAAGGCCAAAAGGTGACCGACCTGTTGCGAAATGAACTCGCTGGCAAACTAGGTATTGTAGAGGTTGCCCGATCCATGCACACCTTCGGTGCTTCTGGCTGGCTGTCAATCGGTTACACCGAAAAATCCACTGAAAAATTTAGGGATTTTTTCCTCAACGGAATGGATGGCAGCTTTCTGCCATTGATGGACATTGGCTTGTTGGAAGGGCGGTATTTTTCAAAAGAAAGTAGCACCGATCAAAAGGCTGTCATCATCAACGAAGCTTACGCTAAAGAGTTTGGCCTGAAAAATCCAGTTGGACAGTACTTACAGGAACCATTTCAAGAATACCAGGTCATTGGGCTGGCCCCTGATTTTAATTTTGAAAGCCTCCACTTGGAGGTGCAACCACTGGTCATGGCCACCGACCCAATTGGGTTGTTGCGGATCGCTTCTGATGTCACCTCTGAAGATTCCCCAAACCCCAAAATCTCAGTCAAAATTTCTGGAGAGAACATCCCCGCCTCTCTTTCTACAATAAGATTGGCTTGGCAAAAAATAGCGCCTGAGCAATCGTTCAGCTATACTTTCCTTGACGACAACATCGACCGGCAATACCAAGCAGAAAGTCGCCTGAGCCAGATCATTGGCTTCGCCACCGGACTGGCCATTTTCATCGCCTGTCTTGGACTGTTCGGCATTGCCACGCTGACCATTGCACAGCGCCTGAAAGAGATTGGTGTGAGAAAAGTGCTCGGCGCTTCTTCAGGCGATATTGTATTCATGCTGAACAAAAATTTCACGGTGATGGTCGTTATTGCCACCCTGATCGCCCTGCCATTAGCATGGTTTGCCATGAATAATTGGCTGGATGATTTTGCCTACCGGATCAACATTTCGCCCCTGACCTTGGGACTTGGAGGGTTGGTGGTTTTGTTGCTGACTTGGGTAACGGTTGGTTGGCAGTCTGTTCGGGCAGCGATATCGGATCCTGTGAAGTCATTGCGGAGTGAGTAAAAGGCAGGCTCAGTCATACTAATTGGACGTTAGACTGTAGACAATTAGATTTTAGACTCATGTTCAACACCCAACAAGAAAACTTTATCAGCTCTATTCCCTACTTTTACCTCTATACAATCAACTATATGTCCACCTTTCAACTTCTATCAATGACAAACATGCACAGGTTTACCCTTTCCATTATGACAATGCTCTTTACGTCAATTGCCTTCACCCAAGATAACGCTGGCTACCAAACACCTCCAAAGGCAATCGCCGATCTCATTGATGCACCACTCACTCCGAGCTTGTCCATAAGCCCCGACGACCAATGGCTGCTGCTATTGGAGCGACCCAGTCTCCCGTCGATTGAAGAGGTGAGCCAAGAAGAATTGCGGATAGCAGGTCTCCGTATCAATCCTGTGACCAACGGGCAGAGCCGCTCCTCATTTTATACCAATATTCGAATAAAGTCACTGGACGGCAAAAGGGAAATGGATATTGAGGGCATGCCCAAAAATGCCCGATTAAGTACAGTGGTTTGGTCGCCCGACAACAAGCATTTTGCCTTTCTCAATACGGTCAGCGCTGGCATAGAGCTTTGGGTAGCAAATGCTGAAACAGCCATTGCCAAACGCATGACCAATGCCATTATTAATAATGCTCTTCGAGGTGGTACCTATAGCTGGTTTTCTAACGGGCAGCATTTAATTTACCGGCAAACTGTCGCCCAACGAGGCCTCCAGCCTGAAAAACCATCGGTCCCATCTGGCCCAATGGTACAGTCGAACGAGGGCAAAGCTGCCCCCGTCCGCACCTATCAGGACATGCTTCGCAACCCTTTTGATGAAAAGCTTTTTGAATACTATACCACCAGTCAACTGATGATGCTGGATATTAATACTGGAGACAGCAAACCGTTTGTGGACCAAGGTATTTACAGAAGTGTAAGCCCATCGCCAGATGGCAATTATGTCATGCTGTCGCAAATCAAGCGACCCTTTTCTTATATTGTACCTTATTATCGTTTTGCTTCTGAAGTCAGTATTTATGACCTCCGTGGAAATCTAATCCGTCAATTAGCTGATCTACCTGCTGCCGAAAATTTGCCAAAAGGGTTCAATTCGGTAGCCACTGGCCCTCGCAGTTTTACCTGGCGAGCCGATCATCCAGCTTCATTATATTGGGTAGAAGCGCAGGACGGTGGCGATCCAAAAAAAGAAGTGGAGATCAGGGATAAAATGTTCTATCTCAATGCCCCTTTTAATGGTGATCCAAAAGAATGTTTGTCTTTCAATTTGCGCTATGGAGGTGTTACTTGGGGCAATGGTGATTTAGCCGTTGCTTACGAATGGTGGCGTGCTGACCGCCGCCAAGTAACTCGGCGCTGGCAGCCTGACCACATTTCGGAACTACCGGAAGTACTCTTCGACCGCTCTTATGAAGACCGTTATGGCGATCCTGGCAGTTTTGAAACAACCCCCAATAAATATGGCCGTTATGCACTGCTCACTGCCGATAATGGCCAATCACTTTACCTGACCGGACAAGGTGCATCGCCAGAAGGCAATCGACCATTTGTGGATAAGTTCAATTTAAGCAATAGTAAAACAACAAGGCTCTGGCGTTCAGAAGCTCCTTATTACGAATCGTCCCTGTTCATTATTGATGCGGAAAAAGGCATTGTAATGACCCGCCGGGAGTCTAAATATGAGCAGCCAAATTATTTCAAAAGAAACCTGAATACAGGACAACTCACTCAAGTCACCAATTTCCCCAACCCTTATGAATCACTAAAAGGAGTGACGAAAGAACTAATAAAATTTAAAAGGGAAGATGGTGTGGATATGACAGGCACCCTTTATTTGCCGTCTGGCTACGACAAGGCTAAAGACGGTCCTCTGCCGATGCTTATGTGGGCCTATCCAAGAGAATTCAAAAGTGCAAGTGCTGCTTCCCAAGTGACTGCTTCGCCTTATGCATTTATTCGCACCAGTTGGGCTTCGCCAACCCTCTGGGTGGCACGCGGTTATGCTGTTTTCAATAATGTGTCCATGCCAATTATCGGAGAGGGTGATGAAGAACCAAACGAAACTTTTGTCAAACAACTCCGATTGAATGCCGAAGCGGCGGTTAGTAAAGCAGTGGCATTAGGAGTAACCGAAAAAGACAAAATTGGGGTCGGAGGGCACTCCTACGGTGCTTTCATGACCGCCAATCTCCTAGCGCATACAGATCTGTTTGCCGCAGGCATCGCCAGAAGTGGCGCTTACAACCGAACGCTGACACCATTTGGTTTCCAGGCTGAAGAACGTACTTATTGGGAAGCTCCAGAAATATACTACAGCATGTCGCCATTCAATTTTGCAGATAAGATAAAAGAACCCATCCTGCTGATCCATGGTGAAGCAGACAATAATTCTGGCACTTTTCCCATGCAAAGCGAACGCATGTACGCAGCATTAAAAGGCCACGGCGCTACCGTCCGTTTGGTAATGTTGCCCGCAGAAAGCCACGGCTACCGGGCACGGGAATCAGTGATGCACATGGCTTGGGAAATGGATAGTTGGCTGGAGGAGCATGTACGGAAAGTAAAGGCGAAGCCATGATGGGGTTATCAACTTGTCTCCTAATTCAAACATCTTGGTCAGTTCAAAAACACCAACATCTTGATTTCTTCTAATATCCTATCTTTACTTTTGTTTAGATTTTGATTTTCAGTGTAAGAACACCTCTTATACAAATTTCATGGCGACGTTTGATAATGGAGAATATCATCAGTAATACAGAATTGACGAAATGGGTAAGCTTATACACCCGTGAACTCTATTCCTGGGCATTTCAGAAAACTTCTAACAGGCAGCTTTCCGAAGACCTGGTACAGGAAACCTTTTTGGCGGCAGCCGAAAGCAGCGGTTCATTCAAAAGGGAAAGCCAGCCCAAGACATGGCTTTTTGGCATTTTAAAAAATAAAATCGCCGAGCACTACCGCAAATCACTCCGCCTGACCATCACAACGACCCTGTCGACCGAAGAACCTTTAGCTTTTTTTGGCACCAACGGGCGATGGGAAGAAAACGCAGCCCCACAGCCATGGCAAAGCGACCCTGAGCACCTCACTGACCTCCCCGCTTTCAACAAAGTATTCGACGATTGCATCGAGCACTTACCCACCACAATGAATGCATGTATCCGATTAAGATTTTTAGATGAAAAAAAAGGCCTACAGATTTGTCAGGAATTAGGATTGACTTCTACCAACTACTGGCAACTTATTCACCGTGCCAAACTGCAACTCAGGGATTGCTTAGAAAAACATTGGTTTCAAGCATCCTGATTAAAGGTAAAGTGATAGGTTCTTTATGGGAAAGAAAACAAATAACCTGCCCCTAATTGGTTCAACTTCAAAATTTTTTTCAATGATTAAGAATTTTTTTCTATCTGCCATTTTGGTAGTTGTGGCCACTGTAATATTTGGATGTGGCGTAGAATTGCCAAATGTGAAGCCAGTGATGCCACCAGTCAGCCATGATACCTGGGATGTCCTGTTAAAAAAACACGTTGGTTCCGATGGGTTTGTGGATTATAAAGGTTTGGTGAAAGACAGTGCCCAATTGAACAATTATATTGACCTCTTGTCATCTGCACACCCTCAAAAATCCTGGTCGAAGGAGGAGCAAATGTCTTTTTGGATAAATGCATACAATGCTTTTACGGTAAAATTAATTGTTGACCACTACCCAGTCGCAAGTATCAAGGACATCAAAAAAGGCATCCCTTTCGTGAATACGGTCTGGGACATTAAATTCATCAATATCCAAGGTGAAATCTACGACCTCAACAATATAGAGCACGGCATCCTCCGCAAACATTACAAGGATGCCCGCATCCATGCTGCTGTTAACTGTGCGTCTTACTCCTGCCCTCAGCTGAGAAACGAAGCATTTACTGCCATCAAACTGGAAAACCAACTTGACGATGCCATGCGCACCTTTGTCAACGACCCACTCCGCAACAGAGTAGAAGCCGACAAGGCTGAACTCTCCCCTATCTTCAGTTGGTTCAGTGGCGACTTTAAAGATGACGCTGGATCAGTACGGGATTTTGTCAACCGTTATTCGGAAGTGAAATTGAAACCCGACGAGAAGATTTCACATTTAGATTATGACTGGACCTTGAATGAGGTAAAATGAGAAAATTGGAAATCCCAATTTCCAATTTCGATAATTTTTACTTTCCGAGTCACCGCAGAATCTGCCTATAAATCACCTTCAATTCTTTCGGGGTCACCAAACTCCATGACCAAAGGTTGAAAGCTATTGCATTGGCAACCTGCACACGGAGCCAACTGTTCCGTTCGTACTTTCTGGCAGACACAATGCACTTACAGGGCAACATGGCAAAGTTGTACCCAGCCTTTTTTGCTCGCCGCAAAAAATCATACTCTTCCATCATAATATGTTCTGGATCGTAACCACCAAGGGTAAAATAGGTCTCCCGGCGAATAAAAAATGTCCGATCACCACCTTGTGTAAAGAACCATCTGAAACGCGTGAAAAAAGCGTTGATACGCAAAAGGAAGCGGGAAGAATCGAAGCAATATTGGAAATTGCCCATTAGCCAACCACTTGAAAGTGCACGCTCGATATCAGCTGAGAAAGTGATTGGAGGCAGTGTATCGGCGTGAACGAAGTACAGCACATTACCTTTACTTTGTCTTGCACCAAAATGGATTTGGAGACCCCGTCCCGTTTCAGGAGAAGTGACAACAGTAACACCCATTTCCTTGCACAGGCTGACAGTTTCGTCATCGCTGCCTCCATCAACTACAATAATTTCAACTATTTGCGGTCCCCCATGTTGCTGAATATAGCGTAGCGTTTTACAGATATGATGGGCTTCGTTTTTGGTGGGTATGATTACACTTATTTCCATGAATAATACTCGATTCCTTATTTAAAGGCCAGTTTACAGGGACTTGATCAAATAATGGTCGAAATTTAAGGAGTTGTTATAGTGGGGACACTTTCCATAATTTGGGGACACTTTCCATAATTTATGAACAAAAGTGGGAATCTTTTAGTAACTATGAGCCTATCCTCAAAAGTAGGCTGTGACTAATTGAGAGGGCTTTAAGAATGTGTAATAAATAAGTTGAGGAAACGGGAAATAAAAACCCTACCAATTCTAACTCACCCTTTCCTCTTCTTGCAAATCTTAGTAAAAGAAAATAAATAACTTAGACCAACTCTATAAGCGTGACTTATTAGTTTATTCAGATCTTCGTTTCACATGGTCTAAGTTATTGATTTCACTTTTCTTATCAAAAAAAAGATGGACAAAATTGCTGAACCGCACATCATCCCCACCTGTAAAAATTGCTACAACCGACTGAAAGAGGTTTTTAGTAGCTGGGATGGCAAACCCTGTGAAAATATAACTTTGCAGGCCGGTTGCCGGTGCAACATGATCCCACAGGGACGGGTCATTTTCCAAGAAGGCACACCGCCCATGGGACTTTATTATTTGAATAGGGGCAAAGTAAAGATATTCAAGCAAGGAGATAGCGGGAAAAAGCAAATCGTGCGGCTGGCAAAAAAAGGCGACGTAATTGGCTACCGCGCACTCATCAGTGGTGAAGTATATTCCGCTACTGCGGAAGTGATAGGAGGGGCTTGCTTTTGTTTTATTCCAAAAGAAACTTTTTTTGACATCATCACCTCTAACCCCGAAGTCAGTATTAAGCTCATGCGACGCCTTACTCAGGACTTGAACCTTATTGAACGGATGCTGGTCTACACCACCCAAAAATCTGTTCGGGAAAGGGTGGCACTTACCCTTTTGGCTTTAAAAGAGACTTATGGTTTCGAAACAGATGGCGCTACGATCAACGTAGAACTTTCACGCGAAGATATTGCGAACATCACAGGCACAGCCACGGAATCTGTCATTCGCTTGCTATCTGAATTCAAAAAAGACAAACTAATTGAGGTACAAGGTCGAAAAATAAAATTCCTTAATAAAGAAGGTCTGCTCCGTACTGCTTACATTTTTGATTAGTTGTTCAAACCATAAATTAAGTTGCTTCTTGATTTAAGATTGTAGTCCCTGAAATCAAAAATTTTAAACCATGTATTCATAAATTAAAAATCATAAGTGAAAAAATTTAATTTACAAATTACTGATTTTCAGCATATAAAATCCTGTTCTTTTTACATTAAGGAACAATAATCAAATAAAGCATATACTTCTGTTCGAGTGCATGACCAACCAACCTGATAAATTACACATCCAAACATGACATCTGTCATGTCCACTTAAAGATCCTTCCTCACCCTTTCCCTGTTCCTTTACCATTAATGATTCCTGTTGGAAAATCCGACATGAAACATCATTTAATGTGCTGTAATTCAGTGCATGAAGCCAATTTATTCATAATCATAAAATGTTCATCATGAAAAAACCCATCTATTCTTTTTTCGCTTTACTCCTGCTTACACAGGTAGTATTTTCACAAAACCGAGACCTGCGTTTCGATACAAAAACGGCCATGTATGCCGCCAATGAAGAATGGCTCACCTTTGCCTGTGAAGTACCTGAAGGTATGGTAGAGTTGGGCTTAAAGCACCAGAGCGATATGTATTGGTATTCCCTTTACAACCTCGGCAACCTGGCCTTTCGCTCTGGCATGGGCGTCCATGTTGTGTCCAGCCCATTGTTCCGCAAACATGCCGAAGAAGATGAAGGCATGCCATGGACTAAAGGTATGATGACACCGATGAAGCAGCGAAAATTCATGCTGCACAAAGTCGCCCAGTTCAAAGCCAAATCAGGTGCAGCCAATTTGGACAACCCAGTATTCAAGGGTTATGGCCCTCCACCTGGTGCATACCCCGTCTATCTTGAATTTTCTTCCGGTCAGCCAACTTTCGTAAATGATCCAGATCTAGAAGATTTTGGCACGTTGCGCTGGGACAAAGCTACCTTTGATAAAAGCATGAATCCTGGCGCATGGGGCCAAACGCTGATGAAACAAATCCTCTGGGCAAGGGACTTTTTCCATGAAAACAGAGTGTCCAAAGGAGTCACATACATCGGAACGGGTGCACATGATGGAGCACATGGATTCAGGGGATCTATGTTGATCGCACTTGCATTGAACAAGGCCTATGCGCTGAAATCCACGCTTGCTTACAATGCCAAAACTGGAAAATTGGGAGGCGTGAACCCCATGACTTACGATCCCATGAAAGGGGCTGTTTACTTTCCACATAAATACGAAGTTTCCTTTAAAGGGCCGATGACGAAAATGATGATGAACATGATGATGCCGGGCAAAGCACCCGCTTGGCCCAAAAAATTCAAAGTAACTGACAAGACCAGCGATTTGTTTGATGTGGCTTCCCTCGTTTGGGGATTGAGCGAATTTTACTACCTCACCGATCCAACAATCGAGGATGGGTTTGACGCTTTGTTCGGCGATCCAAAGTGGATTGCAAAGGACAAATCAGAAAGTGAAATAAACAAATCTTTAAAAAATTCTTCGAAGACTGTTTTCCCAAAAGAAGACCCTCATAAATTAAGCAAGGGGATGACCGTGGTTAATTTCAAAAATCTGATGGGACTGCATTTCAACAAGAACAATGGAACACTGGTGGATTCATGGCATCCAGACAGTAAGCAAGGCAAACGCATCACTACCGTCAATGCAGGCATGGCCATTATTGCTTTGTCCAATGTTTACCATCGTTTGCACGATGTTGATATGGTTAAAAATGGTGCAAAAAAAATGCTCGTTGCACAAGCTAATTTCTTGCTGAAACAGCAAGGTTCCGATGGCAGCATAGCCAATAGCTACGACGTGAGCGGTAAGGCTGACAATGGGAAAAAATCACTGGTGTCGCAAACATTTGCCATGCGGGGTTGGTTGGCTGCTTATCAGATCACCAAAGAAGAAAAGTTCCTTGCCGCTGCTGAGAAGGCTTACGGATTCATGCAAAACGAACTATGGCACGAAGGATCTGGGGTGTTCCGGTCGTATGTCGGCGCCACTTCTTCCAAATTCGACGGCATGAACTACGGCTCTACCATAGGCGCTTTACGTGAATTGGCAATTGCCAGAGGCCCATCCGAAAGAACAGAAATAACTGCACAGTTGGATGAATTTTTCTTCAATGTTGCCAATAAGGCCGGGTTGCAAATCGCCGAAATCAATATGACGGGTGAAATGATTCCGACCAAAAAACAGGCAATGGACATGATGGCCAAAATGGAAACAATGAAGCAAAAAGATCCAAAAAAAGCAATGGCCATGCAAAAGAAAATGATGGACTCCGACCAAGACGGGGTACCTAAGCCAAAATTCGTGAAAGGGACTAAGAAAGGAGCTGCACCGGTGACAGCTGGTAGTGTGACAATTTCCACAAGATAATAATTATAGATTTCAATTGGTATTTCGGAAAAGTGATTTTCCGGAATACCACTTTTTCCCACCCAAATCATAAAATCAACTTCTTATGAAATTAATAAGTTCTTTTGTCATCCTTCTCATGTTTTCCTCCTTTTCCTGCAAGGCCCAACAAACTACAGCTACAACACTTCCAGTTAAAGAAAAAACCAACACTGTAATCACCCAAACCGAGCCAAGTAGTATAATAGAGGAGGCAAGCGTAACCACTGATTCGGAAGTTTCCAATGAAGATATTCAAGAAGAAACAACTGGAACCATCCGGGGGAAAGTTGTTTATGGCGGCGGCGAGGTAAGGAAGGTTTTGAATGTCATCAAGGATGAAAATACCTGTGGAATGGAAGATTTGATAGACGAATCATTGCTCACGGACAAAGATGGTGGCCTCAACTGGGCTGTCGTTTCCATCAGTTCGGAGATTGAAAACGGTAAAAGTCTCGACAAACTACCTAGTGACCGGAAGCTCGACCAAACGACTTGCGTTTATACGCCACACGTCGTTCTGGTAGGTGTCGGACAGGAATTGACCATCAACAACATGGATCACACCCTGCACAATGTGCGCACCGCTTCTTTCATGAATGATGTAGTAAACAAAGTGCAAATTTACATTCCCAACATGCCTCACCCGTCCGACAAAACAACTTTTACCGAACCAGAAGTAGTAGATGTAGTTTGTGATGTACACGGCTGGATGAAGGCCTATGTCCATGTTGTCGAACACGCCTACAATGCTGTATCTGGTGATAATGGCAATTTTGAACTGACAGAAGTTCCTCCAGGAAAATATACCCTCAAGGTTTGGCATGAAAAGCTTGGAGAGATGGAACAACAAATAGAGGTGCTACCAAATGAAACTGCCGACATCACCTTTACTTATAAAGAATTGAAAGAGTAACGGAGTAACTACTTTAAGGCCATAAAATTTTGAGCATATTGCAATAATGGCAATTAGATCGAGATGCCAAATTATAACCATTTGTCCTTCCATAAAAACAGATGGATTTGGGTGGGTTTTCTAATGACTGCTTCGTTGATGTATTGTTGATTTAGAGTCCATCAAAGTTTTCAATACAGATTCGAAGCAGCCCACCCAAAATCTTTTACCATTCCTGTAAAAAGGAAACGGAACCTCAACATCTTTCCAAAATATTAAACAACATCCAGATGAAGTTTATAACAGTTGCCAGCTTTGTGCTGACTTTGGCTTTCCTTACCCAAAGCTCAAGTTCCTATTCTCAATCAAGTGACTGGGTGGCTCCAAAATCCGCAGATGCTTTGAAAAATCCATTCACTGGGGATGCAGCTTCCGTTGCTCTGGGGCAACAATTGTTTTCCTCCATTTGCTTTGTATGCCATGGCAATCAAGGAAAAGGTGATGGCATTAATGCTGCCTCACTGACAAAAAAGCCTGCCGATTTGACTTCCCGCAGTGTGCAACGGCAATCGGATGGAGCACTTTTTTGGAAAATTTCGGAAGGTAACCCACCCATGCTTACCTTCAAAGAATCCCTGTCGGAAGAGCAGCGATGGGCCGTGGTCAATTTCGTGCGGGAATTGCCAAAACTATATCCGCCCAAAGGGGTAGTTGCTGAAAAAGATGTAGAGTCCAGAAAATCTTCAAAGGAATCTGTTTCTACAAAAAACACTTCTCCAAAATCCGGAGCTAAACCTGCCAAAGCAAAAAAATCAGAAAAAAGCACTGAAACTGTAGCATCAGTTCCGGCAATTAAATCCAAACCCTTTGAGGGCATGATAGATGGCAAATTTTTGTTCAAAAATATTTGTGGGGCTTGTCACACAGTTGGAAAAGGAAAGTTGGTTGGCCCAGACTTAAAAGGTGTGCAAAATCGACATGGTCGAATTTGGCTGGACAAATGGATCCGCTCCTCCCAAAGTCTTGTAAAGGCAGGTGACCCCGAAGCCGTCCGCTTATTCGAAGAATACAATCAATCCGTTATGAACGACCATCTCTATTTGTCAGATTTACAAATAACCAACATCTTGGATTATATTGAAATGCAAGGCAAAGACATTGTAGCCACTTCCCGAAAAACCACAGAGACCTATTCAAAAACTCCAAACTATGAGCAACCCAAAACAACATCAGCGTTTTCAGAAATACTTGTTTATTTTCTCTATGCAGGATTCCTTTTTATTATAGGAACAGTATTATATGTTAGTTTGGTTTTGAGTAAAATGGTGAGCCAGAACTTGTAAAAGAATCCAGACCTACATTCAAAAAAAAGGGAGATATTTGTCAGGAATCTCAATTGAGTGCAACCAACTTAAGGAAAAGTCATTTACTATTATTCTTGCACTATCCCTTAGCCACCAAAAACCATCCGCAGATTCTAAAGAAACAGGATTATTTCAAAAAATAATAAGTAGAATATATGATGAACAAGCTAATGCTATCTTGCCAAACAGCGACTGAACTGACGGAAAAAAATCTTCGGGAAGAACTTTCATTTGTAAAAAAAATGCAGCTTTTTTTCCATACTTCGATGTGCAATGCATGTCGGCAATACACAAAGCAGAGCCACCTGATAGAACGCCTGTTCAAAGCCAAAGAAAAGACCATTAACACCCCTAACGGAAAAAAATCTTCTAAGGAGCTGGAGGAAAAAATACTCCTTCAACTAAACGGTCAGCAAAAATAATCTGCTTGAACTGTCAGGATTTGACATTTCTTTCTACTATTCAAGCAAACAAAAAAATCCTTTATATGGTAGCTATCAATTTTAACAGAGAAACCATCCCGACCTTTGTACCAAATGTTGTAAAACTCCCAAGCCTCCCATCACTGTTTGAAAGCGTACCGGAAACGGTCTTAAAAAAGGGGGAAACCATTTTCAACGAAAGAAATGCGCATCTCAACATATACTTAGTGACCAAAGGCATCGTCAAACTGCATTCATTCCACGACGGCAAAGAAATGTTAGAGGATTATATTATTAAAGGAGAACTGTTCAATTGTGAAGCGCTGATTGGTGTTGATCGGCAAAACGTTGCCGCCAAAGCAATGAACCAACTGACCGCCATCAAAAAAATACAAATACAATCGTTCCGAAGATACCTCCAAGGTAATACCGCACTTTACGCAGAAATATTAAACAGCATTTCAGCTTCGCTTGAACGCAGCCAAGAGCGCCTCAGGCGTCTTACTTTATTACACTCCGATCAGCGGGTGATCCATTTCTTGGCCAACCATACAAAAAAGGCGGGTCGAAGAGTCGGTTACGAATACGTCATTAAGCCAGCGATGACCCATCAGGAAATAGGTAACATTGCCGGCACTTCCAGACAAACTGCGACTACCGTGCTCAATGAATTACGCAAAAAGGGGATCATCCATTTCAACCGCAGCTACCTGATCGTCAGGGATATAGAAGCATTAATGAAATTAGCAGACTTACCCTCCATGTAAAATAAGCCTCAACGCATACTCATTAATAGAAAAACAGGCTTGGCGAATCATAATGATTTGCCAAGCCTGTTTTTTTGAACTCAACCTTTAGATTCAAAATGCCTCCAAAACTGTCAGATATGGAAAAAACGCCCCTTCTTCATTTGCAGCAACATCCAATCGGAGATTGATATGATCTTGTTTACTGAGCATGAAACGAACCCCTGCACCGACAGTAAAATGAACCGATTCGTCGAAAAGCCCTTCCACATCAAGTGAGACTGCACCAATCCCGCTAAAAACTGTAGCTCCGAAACGATTCCAAAATACCGCCCGATATTCTGCCTGCACCATCCACAAATTCCTGTTACGATGTCTTCTTTCAAAATAGCCCCGCATCTTTTTTGGCCCTCCAATAAATGCCAATTGTTGAAATGGTGGCTCGCCTTGCATAAAACCAGCCAAGCATTCAATGCCAGAACAGCTCTTTTGTTTTTCGAAAAATAAGCAGCGGCATCGATTGCCACCCTGCTAAAATTGATATACGTAGCGATAGTACCCCAATTCCCCTTTTACTTGCCGAGTCTCATTTTTCACAAAAAACTGGAGGGCAGGTAAATCAATACTTGTTTCTCTTTTGTGTAAGCCAACCCCTGTTCAACTTGTGAGGGACGTACATTATCGGTTTATCCTCTAAATCGAAAAGCGGACAACGCCGCAATGCCCCCAGCCCAACGAGTCTCGGGTGTGAAATAAATGATGGGGATTGGAATAAAACTGCTTTTACGGAGAAATTTCTTCTGACCCAAAGTATCCTCCTGCAGAGATTGAGGAAATGCAAAGTTGCTTGCTACCAATATCAAAATGATTGGCCGGGTGGTGTGGCTCAATTTCATTAAAGTATTCAAGTTACGATCACGGTCAGAAGGAATACGCAATTTAGCTTGATTGGTTGGGAAAATGAAAGAGAGAAGATAGGTAATCTTTTAGGGGACAGGAAAAAAGGAAATCCGCCCTACTCCCAAAGTTTCAAGCCCTTGGCAATAGGTGCGGATCTCACTTAGCTGTTTTAATTTTTACTTGGCGCTTTCCCAATTTTTTTTCATCATGGAGACCATGCTTGCCTCCTCGGCATTCCAAGGGATGATGGTATTGAATGGTTCACCTTCATAAAGGTCGTTGTAAAAAAGATACAACTTGCCATCACGGATTTTGAATGTTTTTGGATCGGACGGCACAAGCGCACCCATTTTTGCTACAGCGAAAGCACAATACCCGCCACAGACTGGAGCATACTTCCCAGGGTCGGCCTTGAAATTGGACTGATGCTTCGCATTGGTGAAATAATAAGTAGCGCCGTTGTGATCCACCGTAAATTGTTTGCTGCCCTGTACTGCTTGGTTTTGGGTGAAATAAGCCACTGGGTCGTAACCTTTTATGGCAACCCCACTATCGGTTTTATAAGTTTTATGGTTTTGTGCAAGAAGACTTACGCCCGCCAACAGCAAGGTCATAAAGGTGAAAAAGATTTGCTTTTGCATGGTAAAATTTTTTGTGAAGAAATTATTGATAAAAAAGCCAATGGTCATATGGCAGGACAAAGGTGCAGCCAAGTAGCAAGAACAATGTTTGCAAAATGTACAAATTAATTGCCCTATCGTACAATATTTTGAACGATACGTATATATAGTTTAACTTTATTGCTTAATAACAATGTTGACATGGATGTATTAAGTGATATTCTTCAAGCCATAGAACTTAAAAGCGCGGTCTATTTCCAGCACGATTTCACAACACCATGGGGAATGGAAATGCCAAAAAGCCCTGTTGCAATATTCCATATTGTGGTCAGGGGCAAATGTTATTTTGATATGGAAAACATGGAAAATCCATTGCCCTTGTTCGGTGGAGACATCGTGCTGCTGCCACTTGGCGACCAACATATACTGAAAGATAATTTAAACTATTCATGCAAACCTGGACCGGATGTCCTGTCTTGCATCGTCAATGGCAAAGCGCCTTTCGAAGGCTCTGAAGTAAGCGCTACATTGATTTGTGGGCACTTCGAACTGGACAGGGATTTGGGACACCCGCTCTTGGAAAACCTCCCTCGGTTAATTCATATCAGAAAACAAGATAGAGGAGGCTCTTCCATGCTTGAAACAGTGGCGATGATGTTGATGGAAGAAAGCGTTGCTGGATTGCCCGGCTCCGACCGCATCTTGCACAGACTGGCTGATGTGCTATTCATTTCAGTCCTGCGCATCCACTTGGTTCGGGAACAAGACAACGGTTCCCGCTTAAAAGCATTGAACGACCCCGCAATTAGCAAAGCCCTGGAACTGATGCACCATCAACCTGAAAGTAATTGGACATTAGAAACCATTGCCAGATCTGCTGGAATTTCCCGAACCCTCCTGGCCAACCGATTTCGGGAAACGGTAGGTAAAACACCGATGAGCTACCTGACTTTCTGGCGAATGCTCAAAGCCCGAAAGCTTTTGTCCTCCAATGATCTGTCTTTAAGAGAAATTGCCGAAACGGTAGGCTACCAGTCTGAATCAGCTTTCAATCGGGCATTTAAAAACCAATTCCAGTTTTCGCCTGGGAAATATCGGCGAATGAAGAAAGAACAGTCCACTCCCGCTGCTTAATAACGGTCAAAGAATAACTTCCCGTTTTATGCTGATTCTTTGACCGTTGGTTAGCGATGAAGTATGTCAGGTCAAAGACGATCAAGTATTTTTAATAATTCTTCCTATTCGGAATGTCTAATGTAGGACGTTAAAAGCAGCGTTCATCTCCTAACTTGCAGTATTCTTCATACAGATTAAGAATTTATCAAATTTTTCTATCTGCAAAATTTTACTTTATGAATAGATTACTTTTTCTTTTGCTTGTCACTTTGGTATTCGCTGGCACGGCCTGCAACAAAGAAACAGAGAATTTGCCCACACCCGAAGCCGTGATGATAAAGTTTGTAAATAAATCTGGCGAGAGCATAGAAGGCCTGACCGTGAGTCGGGCGGACATTGGCTACCTAAAAAATGGCAGCACTTCTGAGGAGTATTTCCGCTATGAAAAATTAGGGCAACAATTTGGCTATGCACTTGTAGAAACCGTCGGTACTATTGACGGCAAACGCTATTTTACTGCATCAGCCTGTCAAGGTGTTTGTGATACACCGAGCGCCCCACACGGCGAATGGCTCACTCCCGGATATTATAAAATATCTGTTCGTGTTTCAAATGAAGCAGGAGGTGACTACTTAGAATTCCGTATGCTGAACTAAAGTTAATGGAGAATGGAGAAAAAAAATCCATTCTCCATTCTCCATTTTTAGTTCCCTTTCCCCATCTTATCCTTTTCTCCCCATTTCGGCGCAATTGATTCTCCCTTATTCTGGCCCGGTGAAACATCGTCGTATTTACGGTGCCAAGTGGTAGGGCGTTCGAAATCCTGCCCTGACTTTAATACTTGGGCATCAGGGTGGTTTTTTTGAATATCTGCCCAGGTCGTTTGCTTCCACATTTTTTCATCCAATACCACCATGTCTGTTCCTTGCATTTTACCTGAAACAGCTTTGCCAGTAAGTGGCCACCAGAGGCTCTCCGTTTCCCGGTCCCACATCACAAAGCCATCCAGTCCATCCCAAACCTCTGGATCATAATAAGTGTAACCACTCAATGCGAACGTATATTCCTTTCCACCGATGACTCGGTCGTACATTGCTCCTAAATCGGCAAGGATACAGTAGGCTGCAAAGACCGGTTTCCCGTCGATCACATCGTTGACAACCTCGTGGTGAGTCAGATCTTTAATGGAATAAGCTTTGGTTTCATTGCCCATTTTTGCCAACAAGAAGCGGTCGTCGTCCTGCCAGAGACTGGTGGCTTCTTTTACAGATATGAATGCTGGTTCCAACAGCGCCGGAAAGCGTTCCCGCCCAATGCCATAGTGGAATTGTTCATCTTTGAGCGTGTAGCCCGTGATGTCAAAATGCTGTTCTTCCCGCTTACCTCCGTATAAATAATTCTGTCCGCCTTTTTCAAAGAATTTTCCATTTGAGAGCGCAGAAGGGCGTTGCCTTTTTTGAGGAGGCGCTTCGGCTTTCGCCGATAATGGTTCTTTTGCTGATACTTTTGCCGTGCGGGAATTGATACAGCTAAAGAGCAAAAAAAAGCCGAATAGAGTCAAGGAGAGGAAGGTAATTTTTTTCATGTTGAGATTGATTTAAGATCAGGCACTTATCACGTGAACATAGGTTTTAGGTTAAATGAAAATTTCTCTACCGTACACTTTTTATTCTGACCTCTTTAGAGGTCTAATATGGGTAGAAATAAATGAAACAAGCAGTTGTTCGTGCCGTCAGGTACGCAACGTTGCGTACCTGACGGCACGAAACCCGTACACTTCTAATATTTACCTACCTACATTTGACCCCTCTGGGGTCAGTTTAAAAAAGTGTACGGTAGAGAAATGAAAATCAAGAAGATGGCTAGTATTTATTTTCAATACACCACCTCTCCCCGATTCACCCACTTTCCCCATTTTTCATTGTAGCCGTGTACTTTTTGTGTTGTTTTATTTTGATTGTCAACCATTGGGTGGCCTTTGTTCGTCCAGTCAAAAATACCGCCTTTCAGATTATATACTTCTGTAAAACCAGCCTTCTGCAACTTTTCACCAATCCGCTCACTTCGGTAGCCCACCGAGCAATAGGTGACGATAAGTGTGTTTTTGGGCAAGTCGTTTATTTTTTTCAAATTGAATTTATCAAAACCAACCCGACGGGCACCGGCAAGGTGACCGACTTCAAATTCGTTTTGCTCACGGGTATCAAGTAAGGCAACAGGTTGTTCTAATAGCAGCAGTTCTTCCACGGTCATGTCTTTAACTGAACCTTTCGCCATTTGATCAGCCATTTCAATGAATTCCTGCTCTGTAAACTGCCCTGCTACTTCAATAGAAGGGAAACAATGGGTAAACAAAAAAACAATCAGGATAAGGTAATATGATCGGAATCTCATCAAGTAATTTATTGTGATCTATTTGAGAAGCTATTTTAAAAACCTCAATAGAAACGCCAAGAAAGCATCTCTTGTTTTTCAGGAATGTCTGAGTCGGGACAATATGGACATGCGCAAAAATAAATCGGACAATTTGGGAGCGTTATTATCGCTCAAGCCCTTAGGACTGTCCGCTGGAAGTCACCACTTATGTTACCTTGATTTTTCTTCTCAAACCAATGTCAGGATATACATTCCCTCTCTACTAAAATCTCGAAACCTTCATTCTTTCACCCTAAACGGGAACAATCATTCAAGAGCGTCTTTTTCATAATATAGTAGTAATTTTTAATTGGCGTAGTCGCCGAGTGAAATTTCGCACGGCGGCTACTTTCTTTCCACAGAGACGCTTTGGTTTATTTTGAACCCAACATAAAACATTGCCATGAAAGACTTAAGAATCGTTTTTATCAACCATCGGCAACTGAACAAAAGATTACGTTCGCTCCGCGGTAAAGTACTCCAAGGAAAAGAGGAATTCCACGCAAGGCTTGACAAAATGCACCGCTCGTTGCGGAATAACCTGCAATATTTGAAACAACAACAAATAGCAGAGGCATTGGACGAAGCACATATTTTCCAAATGAACAGAACTGGTTTTCACCCCCACCTTCTTCTTTCTGACCCAAACGAATAAGCTAAATTAGGATCTGTGCGTATGGTGTAACCGGAAGTTGTACTTCCGGCTGCTCCAAACTCAGAAGTACAACTTCTAGCTACTTTTCCTGCCCATCTCCCAACACATCCACCAATTTACTTAGCCTTAGTTTGCTTTCATCAGAGTGTATCCCTCCCAATATGTCCAACCGTTCCCGTTCTGTCAGGTAGAAAGAGATAGGCGAATCTTTCAAAAATTCAGATGGCCGATAGGTGAACCTGATAATGTCAAAATAGTCTTTGCCGAGCATTTCGTAAAGGAAGCCTAATTCGTTATCGTGTTCGTAATCCTGCAAACTGATTAATTTGAATGCGATTTCCAGTGGGTTGAACATGGTTTCAAAAACCCCTTGGTTTTCATTGTTCACCACATCGTGGTCGCGGTCGAAAGCACGCACAATGATGAACACCACCCCACCGGTATTTTCCTTGATCCAATCTTTGAATACGGTGACGAAACGGGTAGCTGATTTCAAACCAAAATTATCGCGGAAACCTGCATCCAATACTTCTATGCTAGGATTGCTCGGCAGATTGACGTTCGGCAGTACATATGGATAGGTGGCATTCATGCGAAGTGCGGAGGTAAACCGAAGGTCCATGGCACCTTGGTTTTTGAAAATACGCCCAAAATCTACAGCATCCACTTGCAGGGAAAACGGCACCTCCAAACCTGCGGGCTCCTGCATCATATATGCAACAGGTTGAGATGAAATGACTAACCGCCGGCCATCGTCAACTATGGATGGGGTAATGAACACCATTGGGATGATGGCATCTTTTTCAGGTTGAGTATAAGCTCCAATGGATTTGGAAAGTAGTCCATTAGTATTTTCATTCAACGCTTTTTCAAAAATATAGCCCCGGTCTTTTTTGTATTTGTGATCCCCCTCCTTAAAAGTAGCCCAAGGAAGAAATAGGTCGTTTGTTACAATAGCAAATGAAATGGGATTCAAAAGATCTTGCGAAATGGTGTAAATATGGTCTTCACAATACAAGTCCATCTCTTCTCCCTGTTTTTCCCGCAGCACCAATTCGCGGTAATACGACGAACCGATCATGCCACCGGAAGCCCCAGAAATAAGTACAGTATGATCCATAAACCTACCCCCGGTCATGCTGTCGGCAGTTTGCAAAACAAGCGTAGACCATGCCGCAGATTTCAATCCTCCCCCACTCACACAGGCAAAGAGCATTTTGGGTTTTTCGCCATTCTGCCCGCTCACATTTTGTTTCCATTTTTCTAAAATGGCAATGGTCGCCTGCTTATCGGCATTCACAGAATCTTTGCTGCAGACCATCTTCAGTCGATCAGGGTGGTAAACCGCTGGTGCCACCGTATAATCCAGTCCATATGCCTTATTTTTATGGTGGAAAAGATTATTACTAGTCAGGAAATTTATCAAAAACAGAAGTATAATGAGACCTGTCACACGCCATTTATTGAACCAATAGGAAATGGCCCCTGCCACTGCCATCATGATACTTGCCAGCAGGAATATGCTCGCCCCCGTGGGTATTCGCAAGGCTGGCCTGTCCATGAACGCCCCCAACATGATAAGCACCACAAAGGTGAACAATTGCACGACCAAGGCATTCAAATGGTTTTGCTTAAAAACGCGGAGTAGCAAAACAGAATCGTAGTGCGCCACGCTCCTCACCAACCGGGGTCGGAAGGTTTCTGTCAGGTAAGTGTCCACCCGCCACTGGTTGCGGTTGAGTTTGATGTCTTCCAGTAGCGGCAGGGCTTCTTTGCCGGGAGCTATTTTACCTTCGATCAAATCCTGATCGTTCATTTTGAGCAAAGTAAAAATGTCTTTGTTCGTAAAATTGAAATACAGGGAAATCGTCAGGACTAACGTGGCAAAGCCAATCAAGAATCCCAAACTATTGAGGCTGACTTCTCCCAATTCTTTGAGTTCGTAATTGATCCCGAATTTTACCTGGAAATAAAAATATACGACTATAAAACTGAGCGGGATCACCATGTTGTTGAGTGCAAACTTGGTAAACGGGCGTCCCAATGAAGCCAGGAAGGAAAAACGGTAGGCCCCCAACAAATAGGAAGTCAAGTTCCAACTCATCACCAAAGCTCCAAATCCTACCCCGACATAAAAGAAACTCCAAAAACCCACTTTCCCCAAATATTCTGGTGATAAGAATAAGTATCGCAACCCGAACTTCCCGCCAAAATTTCCCGTTACGGTCATGGCCAGCAAGGCCCAGGTAAAAAAGAGCAATAGGTTGCTCCGCAAGTGCAGGATGAGCAGTTGAAATGGAAAAGAATAAAGTATGTCGGTCAGTTTTTTCACTTCGTGTTAAACGGCTGACGGTAAACGGTGGATGGCGAACGGAAATTTAGGAAAAAGAAACCGTCTGTCGTTTACCGCCTGTCGTTTACCGTTGAATATCTTTGCAGCCCCAATTATCAAGCAGACAATATGAGCTTTTTTTCAAATATACTAAAGCGGTTTTTTCAAAAACCCGAACCTGACCCAATGAAGTACCTCATTGCGGGCCTCGGCAACATGGGCCCTGATTACGATGACACCCGCCACAACATCGGTTTTGATGTAGTGGATTATTTGGCAAAAGAATTTGATGCTACCTTTAAGAACGATACACTGGGCGACATCGCTGAGTTCAAACACAAAGGTCGCACATTCGTTCTGCTCAAGCCATCCACTTATATGAACCGCAGTGGAAAACCCGTCCGGTATTGGCTGACCAAAAAGAACATCAAAAAGGAAAATCTTTTGGTCGTTTTGGACGACCTCAATCTGCCATTCGGCAAAATGCGCCTCCGCAGCAAAGGTAGCGATGGCGGGCATAATGGCCTCAAAGACATTGACCAGCTTACTGGTGGCAATAACTACGCCCGCCTGCGGCTCGGTATTGGCAATGATTATGCAAAAGGCCGCCAAGCTGATTTTGTATTGAGTAAATGGAGCAATGAAGAAGCCGAGCAATTGTCTGGATTCCTCAAAAAAGCCGCAGATGGGGTGAAAGCATTTGGAACCTTGAAAATGAATTTTGCGATGAATCAGGTGAATGGGTAGTGCGATAATAATTGCTCGTAGATTTAATTATGATTGGCCATAACTCGTCTATTTTTATAGATATGGCTAATTATAACATCATAATTGGCCATATCTATTTGATTAATACTACTTTTGGCTGAATAAGGGAGTTGGAAATAAATAACCTACCCGTTATGGCGAAGCTATCTTTTCTTGTAAAGGTGTTTGAAAAATTAAGCATAGCTGGGTTACGGTTCATTTTTAAAGCATCTTTAGAAGGAAAAAGAGCTAGTCAGAATGGGTAGGTTATTTGTTTCCAACTCCCTAAAGCCGAAATAATGAATGCTATCATTGGAAGACAAAGAGAAATAAAGAGCTTGGAAAAGGTTGCAGTGAGCACGAAGTCTGAATTTGTAGCCATATACGGAAGGAGGAGGGTTGGAAAGACTTTTTTGGTTAGGGAATATTTCCAATACGACTTTGACTTCCAACTGACCGGATTGGCAAATGCCAATACCTACCAACAACTTATCAATTTTCATACGGCCTTGTCAAGACAATCTGAAGTTGAAATGGATTCAGTCCCACCTAATTGGTTTGAGGCATTTCAAAGATTGGTTGACCATATCGAAAGAATAAATGAAGCACGCAAAAAAATCATCTTTCTCGATGAACTGCCTTGGATGGACACTGCCCGCTCCGACTTTTTAATAGCACTGGAACATTTTTGGAACAGTTGGGCCACTAACAGAAGGGATGTCATACTCATTACTTGCGGATCAGCCGCCTCGTGGATGGTCAACACACTCATTAATAATACTGGCGGTTTACACAACAGGGTAACCGAACGGATTAAGATCGAACCTTTCACATTGCGGGAAGCTGAATTAATGTTAAAAGTGAGGAACAATGTGCTCGATCGATACCAAATACTGCAATTGTATATGGTAATGGGCGGGATACCATTTTACCTTGATGCAGTTTCTCCAGAAATGAGTGCTTCACAAAATATCGAAGAAATGTGCTTCCGGAAAAATGGACTGCTCGTCTCAGAATACCGGCACTTATTCCACTCCCTTTTTAAGAACGCATCAAGACATGAAGCAGTCGTTACTGCACTGTCATCTAAAGCTATGGGATTGACACGCAAAGAACTTATCAATGCCACGGGCCTCCATACGGGTGGCAGCACAACCAAGGTATTAAACGAACTAGAAGAAAGTGGTTTTTTGTCTCGATACACCCCTTTTAATAAAAAATCAAGGGAAACCATTTACCGGCTATCAGATTTTTACAGCCTATTTTATCTAAAATTTATCAAGAACAATACAAACTATGATGAGGGGGTTTGGGTAAATACAATCGACCATCCTTCCCACCGAGCGTGGACCGGTTATACTTTTGAACAAGTATGTTTGGCACATATTTCACAAATAAAAAAGGAGCTGGGTATCAGCGGGATTTACAGCCAATCTTGTTCATGGAAGAGTTCCCAGTCGAATGGTGGTGCACAGATAGACCTAGTGATTGACAGGAGGGATCGAGTTGTGAATTTATGCGAAATAAAATATTCAATAAATGCCTTTTCCATCAACAAATCTTATGCAGATAACCTCCGCAATAAAATAGCAATTTTCAGAAATGAAACCAAAACCCAAAAGGCCATTTTCCTGACTATGATAACCACATTTGGGTTACATAGAAATGAATATTCCTCATCTGTTGTACAAAATGAAATGAAGATGGATGCCCTGTTTCAATAAAAAGACCAAAAGAAGCTAAACCAATATGACTTTAATTCCATCCAACATTATCTCCCGCAAACGCATCGCCCTCGACATGGATGAAGTGATCGCGGACGTGACCCCGAAGTTTTTAGATTATTATGAAAAGGACACAGGGACACCTATTGAAAAAGAAATGTTCTGGGGGCGGAAAGTCTATGAAATGCCAGGCGGCGAACACATCCGCGATTATCTCCACGAACCCGGTTTTTTTGCAGACCTACCTGTGATGGAAAACAGCCAAGAAGTGGTCCGGTGGCTGCACGGGCATTATGACATTTTCGTTGTAAGCGCAGCCATGGAGTTCCGCAATTCATTGCCTGACAAGCGGGATTGGATGCAAAAGCATTTCCCATTTATTCATTGGAAAAACATTGTTTTCTGTGGTGACAAAAGCATCATTCAAGCCGATTACATGATCGACGACCACGTGAAGAACCTCATCGCTTTCAAAGGAAAAGGCCTGCTCTATACAGCTACCCATAACATTACTGAAGACCGCTTCGCCCGAGTGGACAATTGGCTTGAGGTGAGGACATTTTTTGAAAAAGAACTGTCTGCCAAGAGGTGACACCTTTTCGGAAAGGTGTCACCTCTTCCCAACAATGAAACAATGAAACAATAAAACCATGAAACCATGAAACAGTGAAACCATCTCTCCCACATATAAAAAAACTGTTTATCCTAAAAGCAAGGTACGCCACTGCTTCTGCTACCGCCACTGCTGTTGATTACCTGCTCTATTTCATCCTACTGCAATTCGGCCTATCAAAAACCTTGGCAAATTTTACCTCTTATCCAGTCGGTGTCGTTTTCAACTTCATGCTCCAGAAGAAGTACATATTCTCGATGAAACGAGGCTTGCGGAAAACCTTTGTGCTGGCCATGCTGATTTCAGCTGGCGGCTGGGCGATGAACACGACGCTTTTTGGCCTTTTTATGCAAGTACCATTTTTAGAGACTTACCACTGGTTCGCCAAAATCCTTGTAAATGCGATCATCTTCCTTTATAATTTTTATGGAAAACGATATGTTTTTGAAAAGCGGTTTATTGAGGTGGATTGAAAGGAGGGCAATTTTCCTTGTATTAAAGGATCTAAAGCGTTGTTTGGATGGGGAGTTAATTTAGGATTATTGCAATAGGCATAGTAAACTTATTATCTTTACCGTGAAATTTCTGTTTTAAAATCTGAAATATCACGGTTACATGGAATACATTCTCCGCAAGGCAGAACAAAGAATAATCAAATTAGCAGCCTATTTTCCAGCGGTAGCAATAGTTGGGCCCCGTCAGGTAGGTAAAACTTCTTTGGTGCATGCCATCCGTTCAAAGTTAGACAGACCCTCTGTTTACCTTGACCTCGAAAATCCAGACGACCTGGCCAAAATGGCCAATCCCAGCTTGTTCCTCGATCCTCTTACCGATCAAACAGTCATCCTTGACGAGGTACAGAAACTCCCTTCCCTCTTTCCCATTTTGCGAGGGATCATTGACCGGCAGCGTCAACCGGGTAGGTTCATTTTGTTGGGCAGTGCTTCGCCCGATTTGATCCGGGACACTTCGGAGTCATTGGCTGGGAGGATTGCCTACCATGAATTAACGCCTTTTTATTTTGACGAAATTGATGCCGTGGCTGACTTCCAGGCACATTGGTTCAGGGGTGGCTTTCCACCTTCTTTGCTGGCACCTGAAGATGAATATGCAAGGCTGTGGCGACAAAATTTTATTCAGACCTACTTAGAAAGAGATTTGCCTTTGTTGGGACTCAAAGCCGACCCCATTATGACCGGGAGGCTGTGGCGGATGATTGCTCACCTGAGCGGCAGCCTGCTCAATATGGAACTGCTGTCGGGATCGCTGGGCATACATGGTACAACCGTAAAAAAATATATTGATTTTTTTGAATCTGCCTACCTCGTCCGACGCCTCCCGCCTTATTTTAACAATCTCAAAAAGCGTCTGGTCAAAACTCCAAAAATCTATATCAGAGATACTGGAATTTTGCATCAACTACTTGGCGTCACTTCTCCGTTTCACCTAGCCGGACACCCCATGTTAGGGGCTTCTTGGGAAACTTATGTAATCGAGCAAGTAGCCGCCATACTGCCCGACTGGGCAGCAATGTACTTTTATAGGACACATCACGGCAATGAAGTGGATATTGTTATCACAAGAGGAGATAAACCGGAAATATTGATCGAGGTGAAATATTCAACGACCCCCAAACCATCAAAAGGATTTTATATCGCCCAATCTGATCTTGGCACTACCAAACAATTTGTGATCTCCCCTGTGGAAACCTCTTTTTTTTTAAATGTAGATGTACAAGTTATAGGTATTCACCATCTCAAAAAAATATTTGAAGAAAGCCCTTATGATAATACGTGAACGCTATTGTTTTTTTGTTACTGTTTCGTTCGGACCTTATTTATTTGAACGATCCTTAATCTGTTTCCTCCTAAATAAAAATGGTTGAGAACTACCTGCGCCCCCGCGCCGTACTCGGCGACACGCCATACTCCTCAAGAAAAATGGTTGAAAAATAATTGGGATTGGTCAAGCCCACTTCGAAGCAAATCTCAGAGACTGACAGATCAGTTGTTTCCAATAAGGTTTTGGCTTTCCCCAATCGCTGGGAGCGAATTAAATTAGTAGCCGATTTCCCAGTCAAAGCTTTGAGTTTCCGGAAGAGGTTGGAACGGCTCATGTGTACGGCCTTACAAAGTTGGGGCATCCCGAAGTATTCATCGTCCATGTTCTCTCCAATGATTTGGATCACTTTCAATAAAAACGTTTCTTCTTTACCAGTGGGCTGCGATTTTAAAATATGTTGCAGACTTCCAGCTTTCTGAAACCGTTCCTGCAATCGACGACGCATTCCGATCAGTTGTTCCAGGCGAACCAGCAACTCTTCTTTGTGAAATGGCTTGGCCAGATATGCATCGGCCCCATGGGTCAAACCTTCTATTTTAGACCGCTGGTCGGCCTTGGCCGTGAGCAGGATGATCGGGATGTGACTGGTGCGCTCGTCCGCCTTGAGTTCCTGGCATAACTCAAAACCGTCTTTTTCGGGCATCATTACATCACTGACAATGATATCGGGTACCCCTTCAATCGCTTTGTCAATTCCTTCCTGTCCGTCGTTTGCTGTAATGATCTGGTAATGGCTAGTGAGAACGGATGACAAGTAAATGATAACATCTGGATTATCCTCTACCAAAAGTACCGAATAGCGGTCGCTGGATTCCACGTTTGGTATTCCAGTAGTCTTTTCGGTATCCAATAGAATAGTAGCAGCAATTGTTTCTCCCTCAACTTGTACAGTCTCGGGTGATAAATTTTTAACAGTGTTCGTTATTGGTAAGTAAATGCTGAATTTCGTGCCTTCTCCCCATTCACTTTCCACTTCGATGTCGCCGCCCATTACCTTGACCAGTTCTTTCGACAGCGCCAATCCTATGCCTGTCCCTTCCCCCCGACGGGTGTGCGTATCATCCACCTGATAAAAACGGTCAAAGATATTGGGCAGGTGTTCAGCTTCAATACCAGGGCCATTGTCATTGACCTGGATAAGCAATTTTGCAGGTTGAGCGTTTTTCTCTTTTTGGCTTTCTGAAGCAGGCTTCCGGAGGTCAAAGTAAACATCTCCACCTGCTGGCGTAAATTTGATGGCATTCGACAAAAGGTTGGACACGACATTTTGCAGCTTTTCCCGATCGTGATCCATGAAAAGCTCCCGAAAGTCGGATCGGAAATGCAGGCGGATATCCTTGCTGTCGGCATAAGAATGGAAGGACTCTGTGAGGTAATGGAAATAACTGACCACATCGCCCAACACCAAATTCAAAGGCATATTTCCCGATTCCAATTTTGACAGGTCAAGCAGTTGGTTGACGAGGTTGAGCAATTGCTTGCCGTTTCGGCGAATGAGCCGTGCACCTTCGTTGAACCAGTTTTTGGGGTCTGCTTTCATCTGGTCTATCATTCCGAGGATGACCGTCAGGGGGGTGCGGAATTCGTGGGTGATGTTGGTGTAGAGGCGTGTTTTAATGGCATCAAGTTCTTTGAGGCGTTGGGTTTCAGCTTGGCCGAGGTGTCGTCGGAGTTCATATCTACGTATGCCAAATAGCAGCCAAAGTATAGTGAGGATATAGCATAAATAGGCAAAATTGGTTCGGTACCAGGGAGGGTTCACTATAAGTGTAATTAATAACCCTTCATTTTCGGGTATCCATTTATTATCCGAATCGGTAACTGAAGCTTTAAAAACATAGGTTTTTGGCGTAAGGTTGGTATAGGTTACTTTTAGGCCGTCAATGCCTGTTTCCACCCATTCTTTTTCAAAACCTACCAATTGGTGACGATAACGGAGATGGCGATCGTGCGGAAAATTGAGTGCTGCATATTCAAATGAAATCACATTGTCGCGGTATGGAAGCGTAATTTCTTTGACCAATTCATGTGCTGTATCAAATTTCCGAGGTTTATTTAACACCTTGAAACCAGTGAGGTAAACTTTTGGCGAAAACGTATCCCGCTGCACCAAATCTGGCTCAAAAACCAGCAAGCCATTTTCCCCGCCAAAAACCAACCTGCCATCTTTTAACCTGGTAGTGCTAGTATGGACCAGATTACCAATAGCCTTATTAACGGGGAAACAGTCAAACCCTTTCCAATCATATTTGCATAATTGCACTCCATCGGAATACCATATATTTCCTGATTTATCAGTAATGACACTAAGTACACTTTGAGTGGGCAATCCATTTTTTTTGGTCAAAGTGGAAAGAGATTGTTTTTCAGTATCAATAACTACAACACCGCCTCTAGTAACTGCCCATATAATGTCATCTGCGACTCTTTTAAATTGATGAAATCTTGACGCTTTAATACCTGCATCCAACTCAGGTTCAGCGAAAAATCTACCCAACTTTTTGTTAAAATGGCCAACGATGGCAATTCCCTTCAAGTTTAACGAACACCAGATAGTGCCATCAGCGGCTTGTTCAATATGACCAATAGCATCTTCGGGCAACCAAGGTAAATCATGAGTAGGGTGATACCACTTCCGTTCGGTAGTAATCCGATTGACAGACAAAAGGCCATATTTTGAAGAAATCCACAACAATTCATTATCGTGTCCGTCTGCCAATATTTTGATGGGAATAGCTGCCGCAATTGAATCCCCAAGGCCAATCTGACCATAAGAAGGTCGGCCTTTTTCGAACAAATACAAGCCGTTGGTCAGTGTGATGACCCAAACGTTATGATCCACATCGGTACAAAAATCCTTTATCTCGTCAAGGAAATATTGCTCGGATGGCTGTAGCACAAGATCAAAATCCCCATCAAGTTTTGGACTATACCCCAACCCCGTACGCAACAAACGAAGCCAAATCCCTCCAGCAGAATCTTCCATAACCCGGAAAACAAAATTGTCCTGGCTGGGAGGGCCATTTTGAATTTGGTAAATTGGTAATTTTTTGTCTCGTGCCAGTTCCAACCTATTTACACCAATGTTTTCTCCTGTCCATAAATTCCCAAACCTGTCTTTTGCTAACGCATTAATCCCTTTGAACAAATAAGTTGGTTTGCCAGCAATGCGCCTCAAAGTACCGTCAGGTTGCCGCAACAGCACATGATGCCTGGTAGCAATCCACAATTGGTTTTGATCGTCCAATAACACCTCACGGGGAAGTGATTCATCAAAGCCAGGCAAAGGCACATTTGTGAAGTGTTCACTTTTTATATCAAATAACCATAAACCACCTGAAGTTACCAGCCATAATGTATCACCAGCGCTTGCTTCAAGGTCGATTATTCGAAAATCTATATCTTCATTTATGTATTCCTCTGGCATATAATTGAAATTTGAAAAATCATCATTCACACGCCAAAGGCTGTTGGTGGTAGCTACCCAAATATTTCCCTGACTATCTGCTTTAATGCCCCTGGCACCTGATCTATGCTGATATGCTAATCCAAGATCAATGTCGTCGAATTCACGGATTAGCTCATCCCCATCTCCGTTCACAACAAACAATTTATCAGTCCCCCCAAGCCATAAGCGATCGTTCTCGTCGTTATAAATTGAATAAATCAAACTCAACTTGCCGAGCTTGTTCAACAGCTGTCCAGGCAGGCAGGATATCACCTTATCCTTCTCTCTTACATACTTGAAAAGACCATGGGATGTTCCAATCCAGATATCACCATTTTCATTTTCCAATAAGGAATAAATGCTCCCAAAAGAAGTGGAGTCTGCACTGCTTGATCTGGTAGGATATGATTTGATCCGATAACCATCATATCTATAAAACCCATTTCCTCCGTACCAGATGAAACCATACTGATCTTCGAGAATATCCTGCACCGACGATTCTGAAATTTTATGGGAAATGACCTGCCGGGAGAGGGTCAATTGCTGGGAGGTTGCAATTAAAGGCAAAAGAAAAAAGAAATGGAACAGCCAAGCCCGTTTCAAAGGGAAGGTATTTGCTTTTACATGTGGAGGGAAATTGCTCACATTTGATTCGGTTGGTCTGGTCAAAATTAGGGAATTCCTTTATGCAAAAAAAATGTCGGCGTGGCGTGGAGTCACACCGACATTTGAACCTATTTGGATGTGGGTTTTAATTTTTCACAACCTTCCCCGAATAGACCCGCTCACCCGCCACCGCCTTTACCAGATACATCCCATGCACCAAGCCTTGCACATTAATTGACTGACCACTGGAAATGATTTGCCTATCCATCATTTTTCCCTGGGTGTCAAATAAGCTGACCTCTACAGGTTGGGTGGTGGCTTCGGGTAGTTGGATTTGCAAGTAATCAGTAGCGGGATTGGGCGAGAGAAACAACGAACCATCCACCAATGCTTCCCTGCTATCGGTCACACAGTCCATGCCTGTAATAATGTCACTTTCATACGCTCCAATATCCACACAGCCAATCACCCGCTCATTGCCATCTAGGTCAAATTCCGGCAGGTCGCTGTTCGGATCAACCCCTTGGCCGATGGCAGGACTGCCGCTGGCAAGGCGGTAATTGTTTATTCCCGCCACAAATCCTGGGTCGCCCACTTCTTGGTAATCATAGGTGAGGTCATGGTCATCAAATGAATCATCGCTGAAAAGATTGCCACCGAGTGAGGTGACTTCCGAAGTCCCGGTCAAGTCTGTAAACTCAGTACCAAGTGGATTGGATAGAATGGTATTTTGCAGTGTTACTGCTGAAATAGAGTCAAGTGCCAGGCCACCAGCAGGGTTATTGGCAACAGTACAGTTAATAAATTTCACATCACCGGTCTGATTAAGTGCGATTGCTGCCGTGTCTCCGGTGCTACCGTTATTGTACACCAGACAATTTTCAAAGATGATGGAAGCTTCCATGGTTGTCGCGAAATCTTCAGGTTCTTCTGTAAAGGGAAGGGCTCCAATTGCTGCACCCTTAGGGCTATCGTTGTTCCTCCAAATAGAATTTCTGATGGTGACTTCCGTTTCCGGACTGGTATTGGCGATCAACATACCTGCACCCAATTCCCCGGCGGAATTGCTATCAAATAGGCAATCTTCCATCAGGAATTTAGTTGGCACCTCTGACCATAGAAGCGAAGCCCCTCCCTCAATGGCACCTGAATTATTCATGAAGTCACAATGGGAAATGGTGTGTTCAAAAAAGCCGGCATCTGTACTACTGCCAATGCTGAGCCCAGCTTCATAGTCAGCATTGTTTTCCTTGAAAGTACATCGGTCTACCTTGACTTGACCATTGCTACTGGCTAAAAAACCAAATATGGCTGCCGCCCCACTCAGACCTGCTGTATTTTGTTCAAAAGTGGAATTGGAAAGTGTAAGGTCAACGTCTTTCCCGCGCAATAAGGCCCTAAACCCACTACCAGTCCACATCTCTGTCGTATTCTGTGAAAACGTACAACTATCAACGACGATGTTAATGTTATTTGAGAATTCATTTACATTCGTCCTGAGACCTCCTCCATGGAAAACACTTTCATTACTGGTAAATTCAGTGTTACTGACCAAAAGACTATTATTGGTTCCATTAGTACTAAACGCTACACCTCCTCCAGATCCTGACGATGTATTCTGATCAAACAAACATCCATCAATAAGGACATTCACATCATTGGACTCAATTGGAAGACCCATACTAATGCCTCCTCCTGCTTGTCCCCAATTAACCAGCATAGAATCCACGGAATTGGACAAAAAATTACTATTGACAACTTCAATGTTGCAGTTGTCACCTCTTTGCTGGGCGTACAGCCCGCCACCAAAGGAGGCACTGTTGTTTTCAAAGTTGCTGTTGATTATTTTGAAATCGAGGTCGTTGTTTCCATCCTGAACGGCAAGGCGTATGCCTCCACCCTGGCGTGGGGTGGTATTGCCGGAAAAAGTCACGCCGTCAACTGTCCCAGTGGAATTGAAGACGCTCATTCCACCACCCCAGCCTCCTACATTATCGCTAAACTCCGACCCTGTGATAGTGAACCCAACCCCTTTTACGCCGGTCACGCACATGCCACCACCACCGTAGTTAGTATCATCGTTGTCCTTGACCCTGTTCTTCTCAAAGCGGCATTGCTCTACTCTGACTCCTTGGGCAGTCACTCCACTGACATAAAGCCCTCCGCCATATTCTGTGGCAAAATTTTGCTCGAAAATACATTGGCGGATAATAGGCCTCCCTGTACAATACATTCCACCACCGTACTGCTCTGTTCCGGGCGTAGTACCATCAGCCTGTCCACCTTTTATGGTAAATCCATCAAGAAGCGCATCAGTGGAAACATTGGCGAATATATGCACCACCGTCATCGAATTGTCCGATTTATTGTTTTCGAAATCATCAGCTACATCATCCCCGGTCAGATCACCGGAGAGGGTTGTTACGTTTCCGGGGACCCGCTCGTCAATGCTGGCCTCCCAGCCGGCAAAGCCGCCGTACAGTTTCAGGTTCATGGTGATGCGGAACGGGGTGGTGCGGTCGCCACCTGGGCCATCAGGCTTGTAGGTGCCTGCTGCCACCCAGATTGTGTCGCCTGGGTTGGCAGCCCCGAGGGCGTCTTGCAGGTCGGTGAAGGCATCTGCCCAAGTTGAGCCACCGCCGCCTGCGGCATTGGCGTCAACATGGATTTGAGCTTGAATGAAATTCCAGCTAAGGAGGAATGTGAACAAAACGAAGGGTAAAATTCTGTTTTTCATAAGGAAAATTTTTGAGCCTACCAGCCGGCAGGCAGAGTTAAAAAAATGTGAATGATCAATTTCTTAAAAAGCAGTATTGTGTTGGGAAAGGAATATCCAGAAGAAGGCAGTGGCAAGGGAGTTTTCATTTTGAGTTTATTATTGGACAAAACAAGAGAGAGAGTGCCATGTAAAAATGGGGAAGAAAGGAGAGCGGGACTTCACCTATTGGTGCAAAGGCTTGCACAAATGTTGCAAATGTGGGTTTGGATGAACGAGCAGGAAGGGGACGCTGGAAAAAATCCAGCTTTCTTGGCGAAATGGGGCGATCCAGATTGGGCAATTAGCGACCTAGTAATGCGGATCTGGGGATCCGCAATACAAATTCTCAATCCACCAACCGCCAGTTAACTCCAAACCGCAGTCCGCCATTGACATAACCGAAAGCTTGGGCATATCCAGCAGTTTGATAATAGTATTCCTTGGTGAAAAAAGTGAGCACGTTTTCGACCTTGAAAAAGAAGCGAAAAGTTTTGACCTTAAAGGATAGGAAAGCATCAACCAACGGTGTAAAAGGCAATGCCTGGCTGTTCTGCAAATGGAACTGTCCAGTGAGAGGCTGATAGCCATATGGGGTGTACCCAGTTGTCAAACGGGCATCAACGCCGAAGCGGGCAAGCATGGCTTTTTTGAAAATCAGGCCCTCGAAATACAGGCTGTGCTTGGAGTAAAAAGTCGGCAGCCGCAGCACATCGGAGGTACTTTCCTGGATGCCCAGCCAGTTTTCCAAATGTACTGGGCCGGCATGGAAACCTTTTTGGATGGTCAGTTGAAAAATGCTCACCACACCGCTGTTCTGCCGGGCGATGCTGGCAGTATCGAAATACACCAAGTTGTCCACCAGGTGATATTGGCCACTAATGGAAAAATCGAAGGCAGGCAGCGAATACGTTCCTTTCAGACTGGTTTCCAGTGTTTTACTAAAATCGTTTTCCCATATTTTTTGCGCTGAAATATAAAAACGATGGGACAAAAGAGAGGGAGTTGACAGTTGGTTGACCGCCTCCAACTGTAGTTTTCCAATTTTTTTAAAATTCAAAAACAGGTCCCCGCTCAAGCGGAAATCCCCCGCATTGGCACCAATGCCAAGGTGGCCATATGTACGGATACGGATGCGGTCGTTGGGCGAAAAATTGAAACTGCCCATGAGGAACAGGTTCTGCAAATTAGCAGTATCGACTGGTTCTTGGTTGACCACATTCAACGAATGGAGCAGCCCCACTTCCAGCAAGTCGCTTTCTGCTGGTACCGACCTGCCCGTTGAATCTGGCCTTGACTGCCGGAGCTTAAAGGTTTGCAGCTTTACGGTGTTTTGTAGTTTTTTGGTTTCCAGAAAATGCCTTGCCCCGCGCTTGTCCACCCAAAAATCGTTGAAAAACAACGAGTCCGCAGGGAGGGCTGAAAATTTGTAAGAATCAGTCCGCCAGGCGATTTGGTGGTACAGGGTGAAAATGCGGCCTTCGGGGAGGGAGGGAGGGGTTCTTGGTTCCTGATTTTTGGTTCTTGGTTCTTGGTTGGGAGGTCTTGCCGCAGGTCTTTGGGTACTCGGTAGTTTATCTTTTGATGGGGCTGTAGGCCTTTTGCCAGCTGGCGGTGGTTGCTGTTTGTTGGTTTGTGGTGTTGGGCGTTTGTTATTTTTGGTGGGGGCATTTGCAGGCTTTTTCGAAAGCGAATCTTTTGGGGTATTGATTTTCAAAGAATCAACGGTTCTGAGCGAATCAGGCATAACCAAGCTCGAATCTTTGGCCATCAGTTTGGCCAGACGCCGCTCCTCCTTTCTTTTTTCTTTAGCTTCTTTTTTGGATTGCCTTTTGGCGGATCGCCGCTTAATACTCTCAGCGCTTAATATTTTATTTAAATAAAAATACTGGGTGTATGCATATTCTTTGTTGGCGTGGCGAGTATTTGCTTCCTGTAAATTCACATCCAAGCGAAAAGCATCCGTAAAAACAGTGTCCTCCCCGCTGGCAAGACCACCGTTGTCTTGCTGCTCCACCGAATTTATCACGAAGCTAAAAAAGCCATCGTAAGTGTTGTATTTATTGTGATACCACAGTCCGACCGCCACATCCGAATTGACAGCC
The DNA here is from genome assembly GCA_029263015.1 of Saprospiraceae bacterium. Lineage (GTDB taxonomy): Bacteria > Bacteroidota > Bacteroidia > Chitinophagales > Saprospiraceae > UBA6168. The sequence goes on from JAJCYI010000163.1 coordinate 137,397, forward strand.
TTTTGATTGTCAAAAGCCCCAGCATTGTTGATGCGGCGGTGCTCCAGGGAAAGGTTGATCCCATCAGCAAAATTGCGACTGAAACGCAAATTGGTATATGCATCAGCCTGCGTCGGCCCCTGCGAATATCCTGCCTGGGTGTATGCTTGCGTGAGTTTGTAATACCTGATATCAGAGGTCTGCATCTGGTAAAGGTCGAACTGGTGCTGGCCCACGTCAAAACCTTGCCGAAAGGTTGGCTGGTAAAACAAAGGGTGATGTGCCGAACCCAAATTACCTAAATGGGCCTGGTCAAAACCTTGCTGCCTGATGGGGTCGTATTGATGAAAATTGCCGAGCAGGCTGTCTTTGAAAGGAGATATTTCATTGGGGCGGTCAGCATAAAAATAGTAAATCTCAGAAGTGTCGCGGGTCACCAACCCTGAGCGGCTACCTCCTCCACTGCCAAACGACCCAAATCCTCCTCCCCCACCACCAGGTAAGCGCTGTCCAAATACTGTGGCAGCATTTAGCAAAAAGAAGAAGAAGAGTAGTTTGCGGGAGTGGGTCATTGATGGAATTGGGAGGTGGTGATTGGTTGAATAGTGAATAGATATTAGTGAACTGTTTAAAAAATAGGTTGTGTTTTTGATTTCTCCTCCAAGGGGTTTCAACCCCTTGTTTTTATGCGATGACAAGGGGTTGAAACCCCTTGGAGGAAGCCTAAAAATCAAGAGAAACTTTTTACACAGTGTAATTAGTGATTCATGGCCAGTATTCAGTAATTGGTTCGTCATTTCAATAATTGCAGTAATTCCTACAATTACTCAATACCCCACAACGGCAAACTTAAAGATTGGGGACGGTTATTTGCCAATTATTAACGGGCTTTTGGTCAGTGCCTTTTGTCCAAAGTAGAAGATTGGGCAACAAAAAAGGCTTCCCCGTGCTGATCGGGGAAGCCTTTTGTCTGAAAAACTATTCTACAAAAAAACCTTTCAGGTTATTTTCCTGCACCAATAGTATAGGTCGCTTTGGCTATTACCCTCCGACCGATCTTTGGCATATTCGCAAATGCCCGGTATTCGTTATCAAAAATATTTTGGCCGGTTAAGTCAATGGCCAGGCCATTTGTGAACACGTACCCTATTCCCAGGTCCACTAGGTTCTTTTCATCGGTATCGCCTGTGAACTGGCCGACATTGGCAAAGAAAGAATCGTCGTGCTGGAAAGAGAAATTTCCACGGAAACCACTGGCAGGCGTGTAGTTGACACCAAAACGGAACTTATTCTTTGGCGAATTCAAGAAAACAGAAAGTGGTGAATCATCTGGTTCGCCCAGATCCCCGCCCCTAAATTCAGTCTTGCTTACATAAGAATAGTTGAACCAGGCTGAAATATCACTATTGAAATAATATTCCAATCCGATGTCGGTTCCCCAATAATCCATGCTCGCATCAGGGAAAATACGGTAACCCGCAGGTACATGGACGATACCGTCCCCAGAAGGTACCTGGTCGGATTCCACTGCACCAAATATGGCACCCAAAAATAAAGAAGCTCCCATACCATCAGGCGTTGAGGCATCTACAACATCAACAAAACCTTGTCCACCCTGTGTATAAGCCCCACCGATCAGTGGAGAGATCTGTCCGGCCGCAATCATGGCCCCTTCCGCGCCCAGTGCTGGAGTCAGCAGGTCTATTAAAAATACATTGATGTCAGTGGCTACTGCTGCACCAAGGTCAGTCGGTATGTCTGCACCCTGCAAAGTCACGAGCGGGCCGATCTGTGTAAAATCGGAGAATCCACTGCGCTCTATCCTATAAACATCAATGGAAACACTGAGCTTGTCGTTGAGCAAGCCTTTATAACCTACTTCAAAAGTATTGTTGACACTGATGGTTGGCTTGTTGGTAGGGATTATTTCGTTCAGCAAGCTGTTGTCTTCGAATGCGTTGACCCCCACCAATGATCCAGTAAAATTTGTAGGGACATATCCAAGCAAGAACTGCTCGATAGCCGGTGCAAACGGAGCTGTAGCAGGATTATCCATTAGCGCTGGAATCAACCCTGCCATCACATCTGCGTTCACAGCGCCATAAGGCACGGCCAATGGGAGGCCGGGAGTACCCCAGGGCAGGTCTGGTACGCCTGGCAAAGTCACATCGATCATGGGGTTGGGGAATGTCTGTTGGTTCGACTGGCCAACCAACCAGAAATCGAACAGGCCGGGTATAGGTACATTCACAGGAAAGTCAATGAACATTTCAAGGGCAGATGGCGGGGCTCCGGCACGGTTGTACGTGGCTCTGAAAGTGTGTTTTGGACTGGCTTTATAGACAAATGCCACCCTCGGGGAGAAAAAGTTATCATCGAGGAAGTTGAACTGATCGAAACGGCCTGCCAGTACCATGTCCAGTTTGTCCACCAATGCAAATTTCCCTTGCAGGTAGCCCCCAAATATCCTGTAGTCATCGTCATCTTCCGATCTGCCATAAGTGAGGTTGCGGGTATCACTGATTGCCTGGCGGTAGTCAAAACCCGCCGTCCAGTCCGCATCTAAGAAACTGGGAGTTTGGAAATTGTACTGTAATTGTCCTTCCAGTTGTTTGCGGCCAACCCCGCTCATATTACCGGTCTGGTATAGAAAGGTTGGATCATCATCATCACCGCCATCATTATCAACAAAAAACACCTGTGCAAACAGGCCTCCTTTCTGCACCCTGGCCTGTGTCCAGATTTCACTTGACTGCGACAAACCTTCGCCAAGGTCGTTATAAAATACAGCCGAAGCTTCATTGTAACCTCCTGAAACGATCACGCTCAAGTCGTCCTGTGGGCGGAATTCCAGTGTGCCGTTGAACGCTACGTTCCACCAGTCGTCCTGCATTGGGTTACCATCGCCATCTGGGTCAAGCTCGGATTCATTGAGCAGTTCAATGCCAGGCTTTGTCAGGTCAACCATACCATTGGTGACTGCTGGTCTGAAGATGGATTTTTTGAACAATGCTATCTGATCGGCATCCTCTACAGGATCCAATGTAAACTCGTCCCCTGTGTTGTACTGTGCATTGATCTTATAGCCAAAGGTTTTCGAAGCATTCCTGCCAGCATGGCGGATTGCCCCCAAAAACGTGTTCAGTTCGCCATAACCAACCTGAACGGTTGTACCTGGGTGGTCTATCGGGTTTTTGGTGATGAAATGCACGACACCAGAAGTCACGCCAGGGCCATAAAGTGCTGATCCGGGGCCCCTAACAATCTCGATCCTGTCCATGTCGATCAAGCTGAGACCGGAGGCATCTGATTGGAACGCACCGATACCGGGGGCTATCAAGCTCCTGTAATCCAGGATCGGGAAAGTAGAAGTGCCAAAAATACCAGATGATCCCCTCATTTCAATATTGATCCTGGCGGCGCTTTGCTGCTGTAACTGTACGCCCGGCACATTTATCAAGCTCCTGATCGGATCTGTCTGTGGAGAACCTTCCAGTTTTCGGGCGGTAAGCACTGTGATAGAGGCAGGTGCTTCCTGCACTTTTTCCTTTTTCCGGGAAGCGGTTATGACTATGTCCCCGCCTATCACAATTCCCTCAGTCAAAACAGCGCTCACGGTGCTGTTGCTTGCCATTGCAATTTCTTGCTCATTATAACCTGTGTAGGAGATGATCAATGTCAATGGAAAGCTTTCAGAAGTCCTCAATGAAAAGTTTCCATCAAGATCCGTAATCGTACCTTCGGAGGTACCTTTGACCAGCACGTTTGCACCTATCAAGCCCAGCCCATCCTCATCGTTCACCGTCCCAGTGATCGTGTTTTGAGAAAAACTGGTATTTGAAAGCCCTGCTAATAGAAATAGGAATAAAAATACCTTAGAATAAATGTTTAGTTTCATAATTGATTAGTTTAGATGAAATAAATGACAAAAAAGCGACTCTCAAAAAACTGCCGCCGAGAATAATCTGAATTTGTGAAGCCTCTTGTTTTCAACCACCATTTCAATCCCCTTCTTTACAAACTGTAAAGAAATCAGGCTAATTTACGCCAAGATACAATTACCTTTGAAAGCGGGAAATTCTAAGTAATATTTTTTCAAAATGCTGCTCTAGTGAAATAGCAGTTTCCAGAATTGCCATATCAATTGTGAATATTCTTGGCTTTGAAATTCTTTCCCTTTTTTCTGGAAAATTAGCAGTCTTTATATGACAAATAAATAATGTGGAATTTTAAAGAAAGGTAACCGGCCTGCCTCTGAAAATCAAGTTTCAATACTTATCCCAACACAATACCACACTCGACATTTTTTCACAAGTCCTTGATTATCAGCTATAAAAATTTGAAAAACAAACACATTGGCGTAGTTCTAAACAGCCCCCAAAGGGTAAAAAACGACACTTTTCTCCAAGTGTGTTTTTTGGAGTAGGCTCAATGTTAGGAGGATAAAGTACTCCGTCCCAATTCTCTTTTCCCCTTCCAAATCACCTCAATATCACGCCATACATCATAATCTTTTGCATAGAGGAAGTTGAGCCGTTGTACCGTTGCTGCATTCAAGTGCCGCCGTCCCAAGGCATCCAGCGGGTAAAGCACCCCTGGTCGTATTTTTGGCAACAATTGTGGGCTGCCAATAGAAGGCTGTCGGCTCGAACCTGAATACCCCACCCAAGTTTTTCTTCCAACAAAAACATCGAAAATATTTTTCACAAAACCCCATTTCCGTTTCACCAAAAACAACAACACAGGAGTAAATATCAAACACCAAACAGCAAACAATAAATCAAGCACCCGCTTGTTACGTCGGGCCATGTTGGCAGCTATTTTATAGCTAACCTCAATGGTATAGAGTTCGCCTGACGAGTCCTTTGAGCTACTCCCGATGATGCTGATGCTTTCCCGGGGCACAATCTTATAGTCCAATCCCGCACCCAGTTTGGTCATCCACTGCATGATACTTTCGGAACTGACATCCTGCGAACAGAAGATGATTTCGTCCACTTTGTAAATCTGTGCTACTTCGTCCAACCGGACAAGGCTGGCGAGGTAGGTTTTTGTGTCGTTGGTTTCAGTTGGAGATACGGTGCCGATGAAATTCTTTTGAACCTGTGTTTCGCCCAACAAGTTTCTCACACGTTTGCTTTCTGCTGCCCCACCCACGATCACGAGGTTGTCGGGCCGGGATTTACCAACATCCAGATTACCTGTTTTAAAAAAATGAACCACTGTCCGAAGGCCAACCATACCAACCACCGCCCACACCGCGCCTAGCAACACAATGGCCCTCGATGGCCGCAGATGCAATGGCAGATAACCATAAACCGCAGATAGGACAAGCGTCCCGATCAACAACCCTCGGATAAGCCGCCGCATATTGAACCGCTCATCGTACCCTCCCATGAAAAAGACCGACCCCAACCAAATGGTCGAATAAAAAGGAATATTGAACAGTGCAAAAGTTGGGTCGTAATAGCCGGGGTCATCGTAATAATACCTTGCCCAGAAGTATTTAAGGAAAAGAAGGCCACCAGAAAGCAGTAGCGCATCCATCATTGGCAAAGCTGCCTTTTTGAAAAAGTTACCCACCAGCGTCATGCCTGCCCGGAGGTAGATCGCCCCGTAGATCATGGCAATGAAGAGTTTTGCCTGCCTGCCTTCAAAATGTTTCTTGGCAAAAATAATCATGGCATTGTAAAACGTGCGGACGTAGTTGAGGCTGCCCTTTTTGGTGCTTTCCCCTTTGTAATGGATAATGGTGGTTTCCGCGAAGTAATAGTTTTTATAGCCAGATTTCACGATGCGGTACGACAGATCGATGTCCTCCCCGTACATAAAAAATGCCTCGTCGAGCAAACCGGTTTTATCCAAAACGCGCTGCCGCAACAGCATAAAAGCGCCAGCCAGCACGTCCACTTCATGATTTTTATCTTTATCCAAATGACCAAGGTGGTATTGGTTAAATCTTTTGGATTTTGGAAAAATTCTTGCCAGGCCAAACGTCTTGGCAAACGCCACGAACGGCGATGGAAACCCCCGCTTACTCTCAGGTAGGAAATTGCCAGATCCGTCAATCATCTTTACACCCAGGCCGCCTGCATCAAGGTGGTCTTCCATGAAGTCCAGGCACTTTTTGAAAGTATCCTCCCGCACCACGGTATCAGGATTGAGCAGCAACACGTACTTGCCTGTAGATTCTCTGATGGCTTGGTTATTTGCGACCGCAAAACCTGTGTTTTTTTTGTTCTCAATGAGTTTTACTTCGGGAAATTTATCCCGCACCATCGTCACGGAGTTGTCCACGGAGTTGTTGTCCACCACAAAAATTTCCACCGCTCTTTGTCCACCTTGTGGGAAGGGGATTTGTGCCACTGCTTTCCGCACGGACAACAGGCATTGTTCAAGGAAATGCTGGACGTTGTAGTTGACGATGATGATGGAGAGTTGCATTAGGATAGGCGAGCCATTTTCTTTTGTAGGTAAGTAATCGCAACTTGACAGAAGGGTTCATATTTTTTTTCAACTATTTTTTCCCCATGTATTATTATTACGTTTTTTTTTAAGGCCTGCCAATTTTTCAACATATTGTTTAAATCAGCCTCTTTAATTTTATTTTCAAATTTGTTCTTTGCTATATTTTCAACAGCAACTTTTACCATATCTAACAATTCTCGTCTTTCTTCTACTAAGTGCCATTGATTCAATCCCAAAACTTCATTCAATTCAACATCTATGTTTTCATTATTAGAATAAACCTTTCCGCCGGAATCAAACTGAACCAATTTTTCACAACTTTTGTCAACTGGAGAAATTGAAAATTTTTTATTCTTTTTTAAAGTGTCACAATGTTCTTTGCCTTTCACACCCTCATTCCCCTTACATACTGCAAGCAAATTCATAAAATCTTTTTCATTCTTTTTTGAACGTGGAGACCAATGCTCTATTTTGGTTGATTTGCTGTCGTTTTTTATTCGTTGCATACAATATGCACAGATATATCCTTGCTCAATTAACAATGCCTTCCGTAGTGGTTCTTTTGGCAAATCATCGAAAGACGAACCCGGTGTGGTTCGTTTTTCAATTACCTCTTTGGGTTCGTTATTTGATTTTTTTGGAATATATTTCATTTATCAAAGTTCATTTAGGAGCTGGAAATGTGAACGCGCCCGCACGACTTCGGCATCGTAATAACCATATCGCTCCTCTACATCCCGGAGCATATCAGCTGTTTTTTCAATTTTGTCAGGATCATCCATGACACGGTATAGTTTTGAAAATATTTCCTCTGCTTCTTTTGGCCTTTTATGTACATTGAAAATATCCATCAAAATAGAATTGCTATCCCGTCCTAAAGTATAAGGTGTATCCTTGACCAGTTTAAAATCATCGAGGATAAAAACATTCTCTTTTTTTAAAGAACTCAATACCTGCGGGGAATGGGTGGTGAGAATGAACTGGATATTGGGGAAAGTTCGGCGGAGGTTCGGAATTATTGTGCGCTGCCAGGAGGGGTGGAGGTGCTGTTCAATTTCGTCTATTAATACCACGCCTTTGCCACTCAAGGGTTGGTTAACGTTAGGATTGGCAATATGTAATCGCATTGCGATATCTGCGGCTATTCCAATCATCATTCTTTCTCCGTCTGACAACTGGTTTATGATTAATTCTTGGTCTTGTTTTTTTATTTTAAGTATTTCGTAGCCATCTTTCCGATCCACATAAGGTTTTGAAAATCCATTGATAAAAGTTTGGATGGCCTTTCGGACAGTATCTAAACCTTTGTCTATGTGCTCAGGGTTTTCCCTAAGCCTAATTTGATTTTCTATATCCTCTGTACTTCTAAACCATTGAAAAAAATCATTGAAACTGGATAGCCTCTCTAAACTATTGTCAAAAGTATCAATTGGAATTAAGTCATTTACATTTACAGATTTCAGACTTGGATTATCAGAAACTGTTCTTTTAGTTGAATAAATGATTAATACGCTTGGGTTTTCACGGATATTAACTCTTAAATATTTTAGGTACTCAGTGTCATATCCTGATCCATCATCTAATTCTATTATTTCACTTGCTTTTAATCCCTCTAAAAACCTTCCTATAGGGGGGTAGTATTTTTGGTCAAATGTGGTTTTTGATGTAGATATTTCCCATTTAAAATTGTGCTTGTGAGTTTCAAAATCTAACCTGATGTCCTGAATCATACTTCCAGCTCTAATATCATAGATTGATGGGATTCTATCTTTAGCATCTTCAATTTTGATATTTTTATTTATTAACTCCCTCTTTGAATAAATATTAAATATAAATTCATTTAAAAAATATCGAATAGCATCAACAATACTACTTTTCCCTGCCCCATTCACTCCCACAAAAACCGCCAGCCCACTCTCCCCTTCCGGAAAATCAATCACCAACTCCTCAAAGCCACGGAAATTCTTTAATTCTAATTTCTTGATTCTCATAATTTTTCATGTTTTTCGAGAAATTCGTTGATGGAAGTACAAAAATGTTCAGCATATCCTACGGCTTCTTTTGCTACTTCTTTATCTTCCATTATTTCAAAATCGTAATCTACCTCTTGCCTTAATTCAAATACAGCGGACAGCATTTGGTTCAGTTCTTTTGGCAAGAGGCCATTTTTCAAATAAAGCTCTCTGAACTTGTTGTGTGCACCAGAATGTGATTTTGCAAGAATACCGTGGGGGAACAATGCAGCATGAACGGCAGTGAACATTGCATAGTAAGCTCGGTTGACTGCGCCATTCAAAAAACCACTTTCCAACATTGACTTGGCTTCTTCCAAGTGATAAAATGCTGTGGTCAAATATTTTTTTATGTTGTCGTCCATACTTCGATGCCTTGTTTCCTAATCCAAAAAAGAAAAGGTGATTCTTCCGACAGGTATTTCCCCAATGAATAAGGGTGATAGGAAATCGTAATGTCGTGTTTGAACATAAGTGGGTGAACAACTTCACTCATCTGAATTGTTTCCCTGAATTTTCTGATTTCCCCATCCTTCAGCACCACCAAAAAATCAATATCCGATTCCTCATGGAAATCCCCCCTAGCATAACTACCATATAGTATTATTTTGGCCAAACGCTCCCCGTAATAATCGGAAACGGTTTTTTTGAAATCGGCAATCAATGCCCGTTGCTGTTTAGTATTTAGTTTCATTCATTATTCAATTTATACGGCATCCTCGCCACGATACTCCGCCCCAATGTCACCTCGTCCGCATACTCCAATTCCCCGCCAAACGACACACCACGTGCAATCGAACTGACCTTTACGCTGCTGTCCCTCAATTTTTTAGTGATGTAAAACATCGTCGTATCACCTTCGATGGTGGGGGAAATAGCCAAGATAATTTCTTTAATTTCATCATCGGCAGCCCGTTGCAGGAGGGAGTCAATTTGGAGTTCGCTGGGGCCGATGCCTTCGAGTGGGTTGATGAGGCCGCCCAGCACATGGTAGAGTCCCCGATAGTGCGAAGTTTCCTCTATGGCCATCACGTCGCGGATGCTTTCTACCACGCAGACCATGCTGCGGTCACGGCGCTTGTCCGAACAGACATTACAAATGGCCTCATCGGACAAATTGAAACAGATGGTGCAATGCTTGATGTTGCGCCGCATGTTCAGGATGCCTTCAGCAAATTGTTCGGTATTTTGCAGATCCTGGTTGACAAGGTGGAGCGTGAGGCGCAATGCTGTCTTTCTACCGATGCCGGGCAAGCTGGCAAAGGCTTCGACTGCATTTTCTATTAATTTGGATGAAAAATTCATGTTGTGGCAAAGGTAGCTGGAAGTTGTACTTCCAGGCAATAGTTTTGCAGGAAGTATAACTTCCGGCTACATTCGTGTTTTAAAAAGCGAAAATATTGCATTTTTGCGAATCCTTGCTATTCCAGCCCAATTAACCATAAAACTCAATCAATCATAACTCATAACTCATAACTCGGTAATAATGGCTGAAGTAATCAGAATGCCACGCATGAGCGACACGATGGAAGAAGGAAATATTGTCGCATGGCACAAAAAAGAAGGGGATCAAATTGAAGCAGGTGACCTACTTGCAGAAATAGAGACAGACAAAGCCACCATGGATTTTGAAAGTCTTTGGGACGGGCACCTTTTGCACATTGCCGTGAAGGAAGGTGCAGTCCCAGTTGAGTCTGTCATTGCCGTGATCGGAGAGAAGGGGGAAGACTGGGAAACTGCTTTGGACAGTGAAAATGTCTCTTCCAATGGCCATGCCGCGACCGCAGCACCGGCTCCAGTAGCAAACAGCCCGGTTCCAGTAGTTGTCGAAACGGAGGTAGCTGTTTCGCACGATACCCATCGGATTATCGCCTCACCATTGGCCAAAAGCCTTGCAAAAGAAGCAGGCATTGACCTCGTTGCCATATCAGGAACTGGAGACCACGGGCGCATTGTCAAAAAAGACATTGAAGCCTATGTTGAAGCCAAACCGGTTACGACGACTGCGCCAGCTCCTGTAAGTGCCCCTGCACCGGCTGTACCAGCATTCAACGCTGACACTGATGACGAAGCTTATGAAGACAAACCCCTTAGCCAAATGCGCAAGGTGATAGCCCGCCGGTTGGGCGAAAGCAAATTTACAGCACCACATTTCTATTTGACTGTTGAAATAAATATGGACAAAGCGGTGGAGATACGCCCACAACTCAACGAAATTTCGCCTGTCAAAATATCTTATAATGACATCATCATAAAAGCCTGTGCTGTTGCTTTACTGCAGCACCCCGCCGTCAATTCCTCTTGGCTCGGTGATAAAATCCGCTACAACCAAAATATCAACATCGGCGTGGCCGTGGCCGTGGAAGATGGCCTCCTCGTGCCTGTGGTTCGCCACGCCAATATGAAATCGCTTTCGCAAATCAATCAGGAAGTAAGACATTTGGCAGGAAAAGCAAAAGACCGCAAGCTGCAACCTGACGAAATGAGCGGCAACACATTTACCATTTCCAACTTGGGCATGTTCGGCATTGAGGAATTCACGGCCATCATCAATCCACCAGATTCATGTATTCTGGCGGTGAGTTCCATTTCGAAAAAACCAATCGTAAAAGGTGATGAAATAGTACCTGGCAACATAATGAAAGTAACCCTTTCCTGCGACCACCGTGCCGTAGATGGTGCAACAGGATCTCAATTTTTGCAAACACTGAAAGGCATTCTCGAAGAGCCGATCAGTTTGCTGGTGTAGCCTTGGTAGGGGTCAGGAGTCAGGTTTTAGGGGTCAGGATAATATGATTCTGCATTCTCTTTCTCTGCAACCTGACCCCTGACCCCTCAAAAAAGAATGAAAAAAACACTGGTATTAGGCGCTTCTACCAACCCTTCCCGCTACTCTTTTCAGGCAGTAATGCAATTCAAACAACTCGACATTGAAGTTGTCGCAATTGGCAATAAAGAAGGTGAAATAGCAGGGATTCCCATCCTGATCGGAAAACCCGGATTAGATGGTATTCACACGGTAACGCTTTACCTCAACCCACAAAGACAAGAGGAATATTACGATTATGTGATAGGATTGAACCCAAAAAGAATCATCTTCAACCCCGGCACAGAGAATGCTGTTTTCATAAAAAAAATACGGGAAGCGGGCATTGATGTAGAAATCGCATGTAACCTGGTCATGCTGGCCACAGGGCAATATTGAATAAGCTGGAAAAGGGAAATTAGAAATTAAGAAATTGGAAATTGCTGAATATTGGGAATTTCCAATTTCTTAATTTCCAATCTAAAACCCCCTCTTTTTCCCATTTCTACTCGTTATGGGTGATGGTTGGGGCATGTCTATTTCATTTCCGGTAGCTGCCCTGAATTCTACGCGGCGGTTCATTAAGTTGGAGCCTGTGGAGGGAACTAGTGGTAAATCTTCACCATTATATTGCAGTATTATCCTTTTCCGTTTGATTCCGTGGACTTTCACCAAATAGTCAACTGCTGACTTAGCACGTTTGTATGACAGCCCATTATTATAATTCGGAGATGCTGTTTTGTCAGTAAATCCTGTTACAACAATTCTCAAACCTGAATCGGACATCATCATTTTAGCAATACTTGCCATGCTGCTGTAATCTGCATACCTAATTTTGTAACTATCAATATCAAAATGGATAAGTGGCAAAAACCAATTGGTGAGTTCAGGAGAATTGTTTACCCTACCGGCATATGGAAAGTCTGTATTGTTTCCATTTCTACTGCTACCATTATCCCTCTCTATGTTTTTTGTTCCAGGTTGGGAGGTGCGAACGGTCCGGTCGTATTCGCTAATCCTATCGTTCACAATTCTTTCAATATCCGATTCTGTGGCGATCGGCTCACTATACCCTCCTATCTCATCACTTGAGTGGAAGTATGGTTTGGCATCTTTGTGGTTGGGGATACCATCAGCATCACTATCAAGTGGCAAACCTCTTGTATCGACTTGTACACCTTTCTCAGTACTGTTGTCTTGGTCGAGAAGGTCAATTACACCATCATCGTCCGTATCGGCAAGGTCAAAAACCGGGCGGTTTTTCAATTCTGTAATATCCTGCATCATCATGTCCATCGGGTTGACCCAATACAGTGGTTCCGACCGTTTTTCTTTGTTGCCGAAATTGAAATTCAGGCGCAAGCTTGAGTAAGACAAAATATCCCCACCCTGACGGTTCACCGCATCCAATCGGTCAGAGTTTTTTCCAAAAAGAACAAACGCCTTTGTTTCAACACCAATATTGAAACGGTCGAGCATCCTCACGGAAAATCCAACCCCCACTCCACCATGAGACTGGGCCTTATAGTCCACTGGCAAAATATCAGGCGAAATGGATTTTGACACATCCACCTTGAAGCGGTTGACCCCGACTCCGACCAACCCGTAAAAATTAGTTTTCCGGTTTTTGCTCGAACTCCAAACAAGATTGTTCAGCGAAGCCAGCAACTCAAAAGTCCCTCCTTGCCAAGTAGTTTCAGTATTTCCATCGTCAGTGTCTTCGTTTTTCAATTTCCCTAACAATAGTTCGCCTCTGATAGAAAAAACATAATCCAAAGCACGGCGGATATGAAACCCACTACCAAACCCAGGCACAAAATCAATATCGCCAAGACCTATGGGGACACCAGCATGCAAGCCAAATTCCCACATGTGGGCAGGTGTAGCGCCAGTGTAGTGAACCGGCTGAGTTTCCAAAATTGTCTCATTTTGAGCGTTTACGAAAGGGAGCAAAATAAAGCCTGTAAAAGATGCGGCTAGGAACAGTGTTCTATATGATAGCATGATAATCGCTTTTTCACGAATGTATTGGGTGCTTTAATTCAACAGCTTTTTCTCGCCAAATATTTGTGGCAATAGCAGAAGCCAACAGCTTATCTCTTGTAATAGACCTTAATCGTATTTAATTGAGAGGGGGAATGTTTTATGGGTAGTCAACAATATAAATTGTCATTAGAGGCAGTATATCCATGCAAAAGTACAAAAAGCAGTATAAAGTAACGATGAAATATTTGTCTATTGCCATCAAAAGGTCTTAAATCAGATAATCGTTCGCGAATGTTGGTTTCTAATTTCAGAAGTACGGTATCAAAAATGGTTCGGATGATTACTTTTGCCCAAACCACATCTATGTCTTCGCCAAATTGACAAGGGAATTGAACAACAATCAATTAAGATAATTTACTATTTCTATTTATTTGATTATCAATTCTATATAGCTATTTTTTTTCAATTCAGCAAAGACGAGGATTTCTAAGACATTTAATCAATGTTAGACAACTGGTTAAAACCACTGGACGGAAAACTTCTGCACAAGAATTTTGAAAAAGGAAAAATCGGCAGCCGTCTTCAGTTTTTTGTGGACAAATTGCCCGACCTGAAAAAGGCCCAGGTAGCCATTATTGGAATCGGAGAAGAAGAAGCCAACGAAGTCAGAAAGGTATTGTACAATATGACCTTTCCTTTTTCAAAATTAAAAGTGGCAGATCTTGGCAATTTGAGGAAAGAAGAAAATACTTTCATCATTCCCCTTATCCAGGAATTGATAGAAGGAGGTATTTGCCCAGTTATCATTGGACATGACGGGAAGTTTACGCAGGCCCAGTTTTTTGCACACCATGCTTGCCAACCATCTGTCAACCTAGTAGAGGTAAAAGAAAGGATTGGATACCATCCTAAAAAAAGTGAAATGGATGGTTATTACCTCAATCCCATTTTAGAAGGAGAGTACCGGCTTTTTCATTTCACTACCATTGGCAGCCAGTCGCATTTTGTGGACGAAAGCGTTTACCAGTTTTTAGACAATTGTTACTTTGATTATATCAGGTTGGGAAAAGCCAAATCAAACATGGCTGATTTGGAACCATTTATCCGCGACGCAGATATGTTAAGCATCCACCTCAGCGCCTTAAAATATGCCGATGCCCCAGCAATTAGCAACGCCTCGCCCAGTGGTTTTTTTAGTGAAGAAGCCTGTCTCATCAGTCGGTATGCAGGCATGAACGACAAGTTGACTTCGATCGGTTTTTACGGCTTCCAATCACAATTGGATACGGATGGGCTTGCTGCACAAACCATGGCACAGATGGTCTGGTACTTTCTCGACGGTTTCAATAACCGCCAAAGTGACTTTCCAGCATCCATGGATCAATTGGTGGAATACATTGTTGATCTAAAGGATTATGACGAGCAATTCACCTTCTGGAAAAGCAACAAAACAGGTCGTTGGTGGCTGCAAGTACCCACCAAAACCATAAAGAAAATTCAACGGCACCGCCTCATCCCCTGCTCCCACAAAGACTACCTCGAAGCTTCAAATGGCGAAATCCCCAATCGCCTCATAAATGCATTTAAGCGATTTAATTGAATGAATTCTCAATTCTTAATTATCAATTCTTCTAAAACCTTCCACACATTTTCAACCAAAATGATTTGTCCTTTTTTATTGGGATGAATCCTGTCCCCCTGGTTCAGTTCGGGAATTCCTGCAACCCCATCCAGAAAAAATGGGATTAGATAAGCGCCGTGTTTAAGAGCAAGATCAGGATACATTTTGCGGAATGCAGTCGTGTATTTTTCACCCATGTTTGGTGGAGCTTCCATGCCAGAAAGCACAATTTTGGAAGACGGGTATTTTTCCTTGACGGAAGCGATAATGGCATCCAGGTTTTCAAAGGATATATTCGGGAGGATGCCACGTAGTGCATCATTACCGCCAAGTTCCAATACAAAAATATCGACAGGCTGCCGAATCACCCAACCGACCCGCTCCTTTCCCCCTGCGGTTGTTTCGCCGCTCAGGCCTGCATTGATGGCTTTGTACGGAAAACCCAACGAATCAATCCGTTGCTGGATCAACGAAACGAAACCATCCGAGGGGTCAAGGCCATGAGCAGCGGTCAGGCTGTTACCAAAAAAGATGATGTTTTTAGCGATGGAATTCTTTTCGCTGATACTAGTGTCTGAGACGATATTATCGTTTTTCACAACTTCGTTTCCACTTTTCGTCTGATCTCCTCCACAGGCAAAGAGCGCCATTGTCAAAAAGAGCAGATTGAATATTCTCCAATTCATATTGTTGGGTATTTTAAAAACAAAAAAAGGTTTTTGTGCTGAAATAGAAATTAGAGCTTGTCTAGTTTTTCTTTTTCCTGAAAACCAACGCTTTAGGCGCTGTCTTCGAATTAACTCAGTCATTTATCCCGATAAATTCTTTCGTTAATTCTGTGCCATCATCCTAAATCTTTGATTCTCAGTTCAAACAAAAACTAGACAAGCTCTTAATTATTTCCAAAAAAGTTGACATGGATTTCAATCCTTCAAGAATTCGATATTCCTTTTCAACCCCTGGAACTTAGTCCTTTTCACTGCCGATTTTTTAAAGACCTTCCTGAAAACATCCTCTGTCAATTCTTCCCAATCCCTTTTGTCCATCGACAATAAATCAGGGTTCGGTTCAAATGCAGATTCTTCATGGGGCGTTGAAAAACGATTCCATGGGCACACTTCCTGACAAATATCGCAGCCGAACATCCAGTTCTCCATCTTTCCCTTGAAATTCTCAGGAATTGCTTCTTTCAGTTCAATGGTCAAATAGGAAATACATTTGCTCCCGTCCACCAAGTACCCTTTCGGTGAAATAGCACCGGTTGGACAGGCATCGATGCAGCGGGTACAGGTGCCGCAATAATCTTTCATCGGGGCATCCGCTTCCAATTCAAGGTCAAGTATGAGTTCGGCCAAGAAAAAATAGGAACCTGCCCTTGGGTGGATTAGCAAGGTGTTTTTGCCCGTCCACCCAACTCCTGCAATTTTCGCCCAATCCCGCTCCATCACCGGTGCTGAATCCACAAAGCAGCGACCATGAACTTCCCCGATGTTTTCACTGATAAAACGGAGCAAGTCTTTGAGTTTTCTTTTCAGGACAAAATGGTAATCCTCACCAAAGGCATAGCGCGCCAGCTTGGGAGAGGTAGGGTCAAGTTGTTTATCCTTCGGAAAATAATTGTGCACCAACACGATGACCGATTTGGCACCAAGAACAAGTTTAGTCGGGTCAACCCTTTTTTCAAAGTGGTTTTCCATGTACTGCATCTTGCCATGAAAACCTTGGTTGAGCCACTGTTCAAGACGGCGGGCCTCGGCGTCCAGTTTTTGGGCTTTCGCAAAACCAATAAACGAAAAGCCAAGACGGGTGGCTTCCGTGCGGATAAGGTGAGTGTGGTTTTGAGTTGGATTTGTCATTTATTCAACTGGGACAGTTGTCTCCATGAAATAATGTTGGTGCCTGACCGCTGTTGGGCTTGGTCACCACCATAAACGATCCAGCTCTTTTCCACACCCGAGTCCAGCTCTTTGTATTTTTCAATATTCCGAAAAAAGGACTTATTGATGGTTTTGCCTGATTTTATCTCAATGATTTCTCGGCTGCTCACTTTATCTATCAATAAATCTATTTCATTTTGATTTGAATCCTGCCAGAAAAAGAAAGAAGGGCGTTCGTGTTTATTCAATAGGTTTTTCGTTAACTCATTGATAACCATATTCTCAAATAGTGCCCCCTTAGCAAAATGGACATTCAAGTCATCGGCTGAACGGATACCGAGCAGTTGAGCAGCTAATCCAACATCATAAAAATACAGCTTCGGTGATTTAACAATGCGTTTTTTAAAATTCTTGTGATAGGGCTGCATCTGGAAAACAATAAAACTGGCCTCCAATAATGACAACCATTTTTTGATGGTTTTACGATCTACTCCAACTTCATTTCCTATTTGGGTCGCATTGAACAATTGCCCGCAGCGACCAGCGCAAGAGGCAATAAAATTCCTAAATAGATTTAAATCTGAGACATTGATGATCTGCCTGACATCCCTTTCTACATAAGTCTGTATATAATCTGGGTAAAAATCATTGGGAGAAATATCTGCTTCATAAATTCTTGGATAGAAACCCGTCCATACGATTTCTTGCCAACTTTCCAGTTCCCAATCAGAACCTTTCAACTCCTCGTAGGAAAAAGGAAGCAAGCTGAACAAAGCTACCCGCCCAGCAAGTGTTTGGGTAATTTTTTCAAGAAGCAGGAAATGTTGCGAACCAGATAGAATGTATTCGCCTTTTTGCTTTCTTTCATCAGTATAGTACTGAATGTAAGGAAAGAGTTCTGGCACATTTTGAACTTCGTCCAAAATAACTCCGTCCTTAAAAGTTTCCATGAAGCCATGTGGATCTTGTCGCGCATAATCCTGGTTCTCGGCCAATTCCATGTTTAAATAGTGGTACGTTGGACGAAGTTGTTTGCAAAAGGTCGTTTTGCCTGATTGTCGAGGCCCTGTTATGGCAATTATCGGGTACTTTTTTAACAGCAAATTGGCTGATTCTTGCAACTGGCGATTTAATATCATGTTGCAAATTTATGTAAATCGGGAATCAAATTCCCGATTTACATAAAAAATAATAAGAATTAAAAATTTTGCACGCGCAAAATATTATGATACCAAGTCATTTATGCAAGCATTATTTGCACAAATTCAAAATCAGGAAAAGTTTCTGAGCACATGAAAGGTGTCTCTTTTAAGCACAAAACCATCAACTCACGATCTGCAATTTCGCAAACCGCAACATGATCCGTTTTTGCTTCTCCGTTTCCAGGGCATCAAAAAAGATGGTGGCCACGCGTTTGTCACGCGTACCATCCACAGAGAGGACCTTGCCTTCGCCAAATTTTAAGTGCAGCACTTTCATGCCTGCCTGTATTTCACTGGAGGGATTGGGTTTAAAATCTTTTGGGTCAATGGCAAAGTTTGGTGGTGCCGATGACCTTTTGAAATTGCCACGCACACCTGAAGACTGACCTTCCTGCGAGCCACCAGAACGGCCCAGCGAATTCCGGCCTTGACTTTTTATCGGGACAGCGGCATCGAGGTGCTGCATCTCTATTTCATCCAAAAAACGGCTGGGTGAATTAAATCGCTCCTGCCCAAAACGATAGCGACTGTTAGCAAAACTGAGGGTAAGGAACTGCTCCGCCCTCGTGATGGCCACATAAAAAAGGCGGCGCTCTTCGTCCAGCCCTTCCGGTGTATCCATGGACATAAAAGATGGGAACAATTGCTCCTCCAGACCCGTCACAAATACACTCTTGTATTCCAGCCCTTTGGCCGCATGGACAGACATCAGGGTCACATAATCTTCAGTGGTATTGGCCTCGTCCAAATCTGTCATCAAAGCAATATTCTGCAAGTATGCCGCCAGTGATCGGTCATGCTGGTCAACCGGCCCCTGAGCAATTTCATCAGCCTCTCCGTCCCCCGTCTCCCGTCCCCCGTCAGTCGTCTCTACAACATCATTGTCCACAAAAGTTTTGATACCGTCAAGCAAGCTCCTGAGGTTTTCGCCACGGTTCAGACCTTCCACTGTCTTGTCCTTGTTCAGCTCATCCATCAACCCTGCTTTTCTGGCAATGTACTCGGCGATCGTGTGGGCATCACAGGTCTGGGCCTTTTGAATAAAGTCTTGGATCATCGCCACAAATTTCCCGATAGAATTTTTGGTGCGAGCCGACAAGGCCACTGAAAACAGTGCCTCCCACATCGTTGTGCCACCCTGATCGGCATGGGCGCTGATTTTTTCAATGGTGGATGCCCCGATGCCACGACGTGGGTAATTGATGACCCGTCGAAGGGCTTCATCGTCCCGTTGGTTGATGCACAATCGGAGATAGGCGATCAGGTCTTTGATTTCCTTTCTTTGGTAAAATGACAGCCCACCGAATACTCGGTATTGGATGTTGTAATTACGAAGCCATTCTTCAAAAACCCTTGATTGGGAATTAGTGCGATAAAGGATAGCGATCTCGCTATTGGAAAGGTGCTGGCGGTTTTTTTGTTCTACAATGTAACTTGCCACCCGCTTGCCCTCTTCACCATCGGTTATCGCTTTGATGACCTTTATTTTCTGTCCTTCCCCTTTATTGGAAAATATGGTTTTCTTGATCTGTTTGGAGTTATAGGAAATAACCTCGTTGGCAGCTTTTACAATATGGGTAGTCGAGCGGTAATTTTCTTCTAGTTTGAAAACCTTGATGCCAAAGTTTTGAAAATCAACCTCATAATCGAGTATGTTTTGTATCGTCGCTCCGCGAAAGGCATAAATACTTTGGGCGTCGTCGCCCACCACGCAGACATTGCGGGGACTGCCCTCATAATTAATGAATTTCTTGACGATTGAATATTGTAAATGATTTGTGTCCTGAAACTCATCCACCAACAGATATTTAAACCTCTTCCTGTATTTGTCAGCCACTTCCGGGTGGTTCTGAAAAAGTTCGTACAGTCGAAAAAGCAGATCGTCAAAATCCATTGCCCCAGAGCGCTTGCAACGCGCCGTATATTTTTTATAAATGTCATAAAAATAAGGCCGGCGTGCCACCCGGTCTTCCTCCCGCAGGTCAGCTTTTGTTTCGTACAGTTTTGGTGTGATGAGGTTGCTCTTGCAGGATGAAATGCGGGAACGGATGTTGTTCACATTGTACTGATCGGTGCTGAGATTCATCTCCTTGACAATCGACTTGATTACACTTTTGGTATCCTCCGTATCGTATATCGTGAAATTAGAAGGGTAACCGATGTGCTCCGCCTCATACCTCAAAATCCTGGCAAAAATGCTATGAAATGTGCCCGCCCAAACCCGCTGCGCCCGCGAGCCAACTACCTTTTCGATCCGGTCCTTCATTTCCCGGGCAGCCTTATTGGTGAATGTGAGTGCAAGTATCTCCCAAGGAGCTGTACCTTTTTCGATCAAATGGGCAATGCGAAAAGTAAGCACCCTCGTTTTACCAGAACCAGGTCCAGCTACTACCAAAACAGGTCCTTCCGTTGTGGTAACGGCTTGTCGCTGCACATCGTTGAGTTGTTCAAGGTAAGTGCCCTGGATCTGTACTTTTTCTAAATCGAACATTTATTGATTGATGATTTTTAATTGCTGAATGATGCCTCTCAAACTCTCAGAAACTCAAAAGCTTACGAACTCAAACCCTCCAACTCTTCCCAATATTCCACTGCCCGACGGGTATGTGGAATGCAGATCGAGCCGCCAACCAGGTTGACAATGGAAAATACTTCAAAGACTTCTTTGGTGGTCACTCCCAATTTATGGCAAGTACCGAGATGATACCGAATACAATCGTCACATCGAAGCACCATCGAAGCCACGAGGCCAAGCAGTTCTTTGGTTTTTACGTCGAGTGCACCTTCCTGGTAAGTGGTTTTATCCAAAGCAAAAAAGCGGTTAAGGGCCTTGTTGTTCTGGGCGAATATTTTTTCGTTCATCTTCGTGCGGTAATCATCGAAGTCTTTTACCAGACTCATGAGCAATAGTATTTAAGGGACGATAAAATGGAAATGTGGCAAAGGTAATGGAACGGGAAATAAATATCCGCTCCTACTTGAAAGTGCTGTCAGTCATTGGCTTTAAAAGGGGACATGCTACTGGACATTAGACATTTAGACGATAGATATTAGACGACGACAGGTTCATAGGTGGTTGATTTTTAGAAAATTATACATTTCAAATGGTCTAAAATCTAATTTTCTACAGTATAATGTCCAGTAGTATAAATCCTCATTTCACAATAAGTCCTGAAACCACTACCGAATTGGCATATAAGTAGTCGGACTTTTTTATGTTGACATTTTATAAAGGCTACATAATTCCAACGGGCTGCTAACTTCAATTTTTGGATGTTTAAATTCCCCTTGTTTCACCATGCCGATTTTCTGCATGACCCGCTCAGAATTCACGTTCAATTTAGGTGCAACCGCAACTACTTCTTCCAAACCTATTTTATCAAAGGCATAAGTCAAACATGCCTTTGCCCCTTCCGTTGCATATCCCTTTCCCCAATGTTCTTTCCGCAGCCGCCAACCCATGTCCACGCAAGGTGTAAAATGGCTTTCATAATCTTGGTGCATCAAGCCAATAAATCCAATAAATTTTTGGTTTTCAAGTAATTCCACTGCAAAATAACAGAAGCCATGTTCCTCGAAATGCTCGCGAAATCGGTGATAACCTGCTGTGGTTTCTTGCTTTGAAAAGGTTTTTGGAAAATGAGCCATCACCGCAGCATCCATGTTCATTTTAATAAATGGCTCAAGGTCGCTTGGTTTCCAGTTCCGCAGGCCAAGCCTTGCTGTTTTGATGAGAGACATGGGAAAATAATGAATAATTAAGAATGAAAAATGAAAAATTATACAGCTCGATTATCAGATATAAGATTTTGTCTGTCAACACTTTACACTCATCACTCAAAACTCAAAACTCAAAACGCCCTGATCCAGATGTTCCGATAGCTTACTTTCTCACCATGATCCTGCAATTGTATTGGTGCTTTTCCGTGGGCGATGTTTTTTGGCAGTCCGATGTATTCCGTTGTACCCTGTAGTTTAAAATGGTTTTGGATCAAGACCCCGTTGTGCAAAACGGTAACATAACCTGGAGCAGTCCTGATACCATCTTTGTTAAAAATAGGCGCTTTGTAAATAATGTCGTAAACCTGCCATTCGCCCGCAGGTCGGCAAGCATTTACCAATGGAATGGATTGTTTGTACAGCGACCCAGCTTGACCATTTGGATAAGTTTTGCCACCGTGGCTATCCAGCACTTGTACCTCATAGCGGTTTTGCAAAAAAATACCACTATTGCCGCGGTCTTGACCTTCATCATTATCATCGACTGGAGCACGCCATTCGATATGGAGTTGGCAGTCGCCAAAAGTGCGTTTGGTAAAAATTGAGCCAGTGCCTTTTGCAACAGTCATGGCACCTCCTTCCAAATTCCATTTTACGGGAGCGCCGCCATTGTGTGTCCATTCGCTCAGGTCATTTCCATCGAAAAGCACAATTGCGTCAGACGGTGGGGCGGTTCCTTGCCCAGGTGTCACCATCCGCGGTACAGGTTCCCAAACTTCCGTGGCTTTTGGGTCGGTGATTTGAGCGACAAGCAGTCCTTTGATTACAAAACATATGAATAGGATAGTCGATAATTCTTTAATCATCTGATTGATTTTAATTTAAGGGAGTAGGAAAAAAAAACACGAATGTACCAACTCGCAATCATTTCAACAATCAAACACATTTATTAAAATTATTTGTTTTATGTTTGCAACAAATAAGTTTAACGTTCCGTGAAATTCATCTATATATTCATCAACATCCCATTTTTGTGGAAATGTAAAATCGGTATTTCGCAAAATGTAAGGCAGCGGAGGAAGAAGGTCAGCACCAGCACGCCAGGATATGTGATTCCCATTTGGGTGGTTTATATTCCATTTGCAGAGCATTTGGAACAACAGATGCATGGTTTTTTCAATGCATTTAATAGTCCATTCAGTAAAGGTTCTGGAAAATCAGAATGGTTTATGACCCTCCCTGTTTTACCTTTAGCCTGGATCATACTAAATTTTATGTTTGTGCTGTATTGGTCTCCTGTTTGGGGGTTTATTATCTGGCTTGTCTATCAGGGATAGGAATTGAAAAATTGGGAATTAGATTATAGGCAATTAAATATTATATTATTTTAACTGTATAAATTTATAAAGATCAATTAATTATGAATTTTTAATCGGCAAATTTCAATTGGTTAAATATTTTCACATGAACCTCCAAACCGAATTCCTTAAACGCCCAACCAAACAAAAGACACTCGAAATCACAGCATATATCGGCAGTGATCCAGCTCGTTTTGCAGAATTGATAAAACTTGTCTTGTCTGGTGAGGATCCAGTTAATAAATACGCAGCCTGGCATATAAGTCACTATATGGAGGAAAATCCACAGCTATTAGACCCACATCTAAAACCAATGGTTGAGAACCTTGGAAAAGGAGAAAGATGTGATTCAGTAATAAGAAGCACTTTAAGTGCTTTGGCCAAAATAGCTAGCATTCCAGTCGATCTGCAAGGTCCTGTCCTTCAATATTCTTTTGATATACTCCTGGACTCAAAAAAAATGGTTTCCATACAGGTACATGCCATGCAAGTTGTTTTCAATATTTCTAAAAATGAACCTGACCTACTGCAAGAACTGAAAATGGTAATTGAAGAAAGGATGCCGCACGGGACGACAGGTTATAAGGCAAGAGGGCGTCGGATATTGGGTGAAATAAGAAAACTTTTGAGCAGGGACCAACGATGAAGGAAAATTTGACTTAAACCGTTTTGCTGAAAATCATTTATCAAATTGCTGAAAATCATATCAAAAAACGGCAAAACGACTGAAGATGAAGGGTTCATCAAACTTCTGAACCATGAAAAAACTGATCGTTTGCTGCCTTGCATATCTGGTGTTCAGCATGGCTATCATACTTCCAGTGGTCGGACAAAACAACAAGCCCGCCCAATTAGACACCTTTCAGAAAAAAGAATTCAAACGTCTTGACATTTTCCCCGCCATCAGTTATTCGCCTGAGACTCAATTGACGTTGGGGGTCATCGGCATCACCTATTTTGATTTGTCGAAAGGCGACCTGACCACCCCGATTTCTAATCTTGAATTCCTTGGTGTTTATACCCTGAACAAGCAAATCGTCTTTAAATCAACCTGGGAAATGTTTTCCTATAAAAGCAAATGGCGTTCCCGTGGCGAGGCCATTTTGAGTCATTATCCCGACCGCAATTACGGTATGGGCAACGACGCCAATGCGCTCGTCGTAGAGGTTGACCAGGAGGGTGTAAAAGATACGGTCAACTACCTGTCATTTAGTTCTAACCGGATCAAGTTCTCTCCGGCAGTTCTGCGCAAAATCAGGCCCAACCTCTATTTCGGCTTGCAATATGATATGGAATACCTTTTCAAGATGGAGACCATTCCGGATCAATATTTTTTCCTCAACGCCGACTCGTCACACATTCAGGACATGCCTGTGGATGGGTTGTATTCGGGAATAGGATTCCAACTGCTCTTCGATACCCGGGACAGGGTGCTTAACCCTTTGAAAGGCACGATGATCGAAATGAACAACCTGAACTATGGGAAATTCGTGGGCAGTGATTACCGTTTTACCCGATTCTCCCTTGATGCCCGTCAATATTTAAATACCCTTAAAAATCAGACATTGGCGCTTCGTTTAGTCGGTTCAGTGGCGTTGACCGAAGATGAAATTCCCATGCGGGCATTATCAAGGGTTGGTGGAAACAAGTTTATCCGGGGGTATTTTAAGGGTACTTATCAAGACTACAACATGATGGCTTTTGAGGCGGAATATCGGTTGCCATTATGGTCGGAAGGTGCAGATTCCAGGCTTTGGCAGGTGTGGAAACGACTGGGCTTTGTTGGTTTTATCAGCGGGGCACAGGTATGTCACGAATTGTCCGATCTTCAATTCGACCGTTTCAATTTCGCCGTGGGTGGTGGCCTGCGGATTTTGCTCAACCCAGAATCCAGGGTCAACCTTCGAATTGACTACGCAGTCGGTCTTCACAAAGGTGCAGATGGCTTCGACAAACGGCAGAGCGGATTGTACTTTTTTTTGGGAGAGGCTTTTTGAGGAACGGTTCAGCAAAACCTCAAAAACAAACTTCCTCTTAATTTCCAGTAATCACTGTCCAGGCTCCCCTGCCATAAGTAGCTGCCCGAAGTTCTTTATTTGGAGCTAGCAACAGATCCCTGACATCCGCCAGGGGCAAGCCATCATTATATGGTTTCCAAAACCACTTATTACCATTGTTGAAACCACGGAACACGCCTGCTTTTGTACCAATGTAAGCAACATCGTCATTAAAGCCATCGGCAGAAATAACCTGTGGCGAACAATTGGAAGTAGGAAAATCAGCAGTAATGTCTTCTCCTTTCCAGCCCAGTTTATCAAAGGGGTCACGTATCAGGCGGCAGGCACCCCGCCATCCAGACTTATAGCTGGTAAAAGAAGCAAATAAAACTACTGGCTTAAGTGGTTCAAAAGGTTTAAGGGAAAGGCTGTTGACCCTGACTGGGTGAGAATGCGTATATAATAAATGCCATTTACCATAAGCTTCCGACATGGCCGTCCACCATATTTGACCTTGACTGGTTCCAGCAATCACAAAATCGAGACCTAACAATACACGGGTTACTTCACCTTTCACCTTTGCACCAACAGGTTCAAGCGGCCAGCCCTGCGGCCCTCTTGGCTTCCATGATTGCCCGCCGTTCCCGGTAAAATATACTTGTTTACCCTGGCTGGCCAGTGTATATGGGTCATTTGGATTATTGCTATCAGCGATGAAAGAGTTGTCACCATATTTATCAGGCAATCCTTTATTTGTGGAGCTCCATCCAGAAAATAAATTGCAATTTATCCCATTGTCACACCGTGCAGTAGATAAGAGAGTTTGGGTCTGGGAGTAAAAAACATTATCGGAGGCGATCAGGGAAAATAAACCGTCGCCCCCGCGGATGACTTTCCAGTCGGATTTCCCTTGATACAGAATAGTGCCATTGTCCTGGGTCCCTCCGATCATGAGGTCGGAATTGGTTGGGGAAACATCAAAATCATAGAACATGGTTACCCGGAGGTCATTATTGAGCGCAACAGGTTTTGGGTCTTTGCCGCTATGGCAGCGCCAGATACCACCGTCGTTGGTGATGTAATAGTAATTGGAATCAAAAGGATCAAAAGTCAGTGATTTCATGTCGTCGTGAATGCCCAACACTTCTTTTGCAGGTCCTTTCACCGAAAGGTCCCTTCGGTAGAGATGTACACCACCAAAATACAAAAGTTTGGAATTGGTAGGATGGATCCGAATGAAATCATTGTAGGAATTTTTGACAGTCACTTTTTCCACCAAAGACCATGTATCTCCTTCATCAAGGGTTTTGTAAATTCCAATGATAGGTATGTCTTCCCCTATTTTCCCATCCCTTCCATCTGGGCCTAAGAGAGCAGCATACATCATTTTGGGATTTCCCTGAAAGAAATCAAACTTCATCAGACCCGGTTTCTTCAGGGCATCCAGACTGGCTTTCGGTTGGGGCAGTCCTTTTTTGAGTTCCTCCCAATCGGATAAAGCGCCATTGGTACTGACGCCTTTCCGATTCCGGTACAAGCCTTGGTGTGTTCCGATTTTACGTTTCAATTTAGCACTATACACTACGTTGCTTATGCTGAGATAAACGAGGGAATGGTCCTTGGGGCTTACCCCCATATCCATCAATTGTTCTTTTGAACTAAGCTTCCGGATCGTTTTCCAGTCACCGGGGGCACTGTTTTTAACAAATGGATCATTGCTTTTGTACCGGAGTAACCCTTTGTCAGCCATTGCATAAAGTACAAACTGGTTGCCATTCAAATATCGGATTTCCATTTTTGAAACCCCTTCTGTAATATTTTTTTTAGCAAAAACATACCATGACTTCCCTCCATCAATAGATTTGAAGATTCCAAGTCCTCCTTTATAGGACGAACTTCCGGTTGCGGCATAAACGACTTGAGGGTTTTTCGGATCCACGGCCAATGCACCAATCTTTAAAGTAGGCCATTTATCACTCAGGGGTTTCCAGCTTTGCCCACCATCGGTGGTCTTCCATACTCCACCGGTAGGAGCAGCAGCATAAATGATCTTTGGGTCTTTTGGATGAAAAGCAAGTTTGTCAATGCGTCCCACGTTAGAGCCAACCCCAAGATGGGTGTGTGGCTTGGCAGGAAAACCATTCAGTACTTTGGGGCCAATGGACGCCCACTTGTCTTTTGCTGGTTTGTCATACAAAATTGGCTTATCTGGCACGATGGCACACCAGCTTCTTTCCGACGAAATTTTGCTATCGGGAAATATTTCCTCCCAATCTATTTTAATGGTAATGAGATGCTGGCCGGGTTCGATGTTCCTCCAAGGTAGGAGCAGTTCCAGGTCTTCCCCTGGAGGCAAATATTCGATGGTTCTCGAATAGACCCATTCCCCATCAATGGCAAAACGCACTGGGATGTTCACAAAATCAACAAAACCAGTGTTATACATCAGCAGTGGGATTCTGACAGATGTACCTGGATTTAAATCCAGACCGGCAAAATCGATCGGTGCAAATTCCACGCTGGGTTCTGGGTTAGGTTTTCCCGAAACGCGGATGGTAGCATAACCAATATTGTTTTCGTTGTTCGGATCAAAACTTTCAGCTCTTAATTGCAATTCCACACGAATATTATGTGACCCAGGGGCCCGTGCTGACCAGGACATAGAATACGTTGATTCCACACCTGGCCCCAATGGTTCTACCGGAAAGCGTTCAATCTCCCTTTCGTCCCAAAAGAACGAAACGCTTGCTGCATCCTGGACACCAGTGCCCCGATTGGCAATAATGGCCTGGATTTCCACCGTTTCTCCTTGGTTAGCTAACTTTGGACTGACCGTAACTTCAGTCACTGTAAGATCAGGGCGGTTCCAGGCAGGGAATTCTTCGAAGACTTCTTCAACTACGGGTTTATCAAGTTTTGTTGTGGTGATACAGGCAATTGCCAATACAATCATCATGGAAAAAAATGCGATTGCATAAAGTTGGAGTGTTTTGTTGAATAACATGGTTTGAACTTTTTGGTATAAGGAAGGAAATTCGAACCGAATTTAGATCATATGGGAAAAGGATGCAATGACATTGGTCAATGGGCGATTTGGCAAAAGGGAATAGAAATAATTAAGCTTACAGCCTGAAGTTATAGCGGATCTTCAACAATACCTGCTGACTGACTGGCCTCCACTCACCCGACTGTCGGAAATTATTGTCATTATACACCAAAAACAAATCGCCAAGTGAGTTGAAAATCCAGTGCAACCGGGCATTCAGGCCAAGTTCCTTGCTCTCGGTGTCGTATTGCAAGAAACCATTTACTTGAAGGTCTGGAGTGGCGTTAAAACGAACCCGAAAACCAGTCAGCGTCTGGTCAAAATCACCAAAAGGCAGATTGCCGATATTGCGGACAAAAATACCTTCAAATGCCAAAAAAGTGCTGGGGGTCCAACTCAGTTCTGCTTCTAATTCATGGAGTTGGCCTTTAAAAAAATCGCCAAACCACCAGGAAACTTGACCGTTCAGGCGCCGCTTGGCAGCCGTTTCCAATTCTAGGCGATAACGCTGGAAATGATAGCCGCCTACTGGAATAATTAGTAGTGTTCGATTAATGTATGGAGTTTTTGGGGACTCTATAAAATAATAGTTCTTTGACAGTCAGTATTTTATCAGTTAACCCCTCTGCCATTGCCGGGGATTTTCTGAGATATTTCTTTTCAAATAGCGCTGCATCGGGATTAGTGGGTTCTTTTAGTGCCTCATTTTGCCTGCAATAATTGAAGACAGCGGTTAAAAAATCTGCATGTGCATCGTGATATTTAGGTTTTTTAGAATGACACGTGGTTTTTCGGTTCAGACGGGCATCATCTTTTCGGTACTTCCCATTTCTACTTTCTACAAAGGAAGTATTAATAGTTTTTGAACGGCCACTTTTTCGGATGATAGCCAATATTTCGGCCTCCGTCCCTTTAATGGCTCGGGTGGTGGTGCTTTTCAGTTTTCCTTTACTGTCCCTCTTTTTGTAGACCTGTGCATATTTTAATTGTTCATCTACAATTTTAATTGGATGTGGCGGACGACCCCTGCCACAATAAGGTCTTGGCTCTAAATGGCAATAAGTGTTATAAAGCGCTTGTTCATAAAACCAAGCGTCTGACAAAAATAAGGGTGCTAACCCATCACTCTTTTGCTTGATTTTTCCAAGGAAAACCTCCGCTTGTTCTACGGTTCTTTTGGAATGATGGATAGTATGAACAAAGCTTGTATCAGGTAAAACAGCCACAAAAGACCATCTATCCCCTTGTTTATCAGCAAATTGTGAATTTATTTCAGACAGCTTTCTCTCTTCATCTGTAAGATTTTTCTTTTTTTAAGAACGAAGGACCAAAATTCATCAATCTGAACTTGTTCCAGGTGCATCTCTTGCTGCATATACCGGGTAAATTCGTTGGAGTGTTCAGCTGCTTTTACAATCCAATCAAGGGCTGAACCTGCGGTTACTTTTTCTTGGCGGCATGTGTTATTTAGACCCATCCCCCGGGATAAACAAAGTAGAACCTTGATCACTTTATCCATCGGCGTTCGAAGGTCAAAAAACATGGTGCCTTTTGTCAAAACCCAGCGGTTGCCGCAACGATTGCAATAGACCTGTCCTTTTGACCGGCTATTGATTTTTATATTGCCCGCACCTGTTTTATTATAACATTCGCAAGGTTCTTTATCGCAATACTGACTGCTCTTTAATAAGTCAAATTCTATTTTACTTAACATTGGATTTCTCTTTTGAAAGCTAATGTACAAAATCATACTTTATTCGAACACTACTGGAAAATCGACAAGAAGTATAAGCAGCTGGAACAAGCATTAAAAGGGAATTCCCATTCTTTGGATAACTTTTGAATCTTTCAAATTTGCTGTATGAGTTAATAGGCCAAAAAGCTTTAGGCGAAGCATACATTAATCTACATGATCTCAAACTTTTCCATATCCGTCTGTTCGAACAAAAACGATTGCCCGAAAATGCTTTCACCACTACTAATGGGAGGATGGCCGGAAATGATAGGTTTGTTTAGGTTTAAGATAAAAAGACTTAAAGCTTGATTTATTTCTTAGAAGCTCTTGCAATCTTTTCAATTTGACTCCTTTTGTTTTCGATTCTACCTATATGAGTTGCTCCAGATTCATCCTGTGTAACTTTAAAATGTGAAAAATGATTCATTTTGAAGAAATCGCTATGACTGGTAAAAACAAATTGATTAATTATTCCTAATTTGATTAGTCGTTCCATATTATGAATAATGACCTCTTGATATTCTATTGAAAGGTTTAATTCCGCTTCTTCAATTAAAATTACTTTGGAACTACTTTCAAAAATCTTTGTAAACAAGTAGATTAATTGTTGAACACCCGTTCCATGATTCTTAAGAGGAAGTCGTCCAAACTTTGTCGTCAACATGATTTCAAGTTCATCATCAAACTTAGAAAAGCTTATCTCGATTTTTTCCAATGGGAAGTTATCAAGCTCTCCTTTAGCTTTAATTTTTAGGTTTCTACCAACCTCAATTTGATTAAGAAATCTTTGTAAAGCCAAAAATTCATTATATGTTTTTGAATTCAAATGGTTTTCGTAAAGCCAATTTTTTAGGGTGCTTGGTGTAAGCTGAATGTCTTTGGTGTCGAGTTGTTGAAATTCTTTTTTGAAATACCTATCACTGTCAATCAATTCAATACAATCATTAAAATTTGTAATTAAATCGAAAAAGCCTTGTTCGGAGTACTTTTCGAGGATGGCTTCATTTTCTGGGAAATATTGTGGTACGCCCACTTCACTAAGTGGTAAAAATCTCTTTATCCCCAAGAATTACTTTTTCTAAAACGATTTCTGAGTCAAAACCTCCAATAGGTCTAATTTTACCTTCAAACTTGAATTGCATCGTCGCAAGTTTATTAAAGAACCCTGCTTCTTTCAAATCATTAAATAACTCTTTATTGAATACATTCATCTCATCTTTTGAAACTTCCATGCTTATTGAAAAAGTGATGCCTTCTGAGGAATTGTCTTTCCAATATAGGAAGGGTGAATTATAGATAAATCCATCCCAAAAATTTGTTGTATCAAAGGCAACAACTTGGTCTACCTCTTCTGAGCCTTCTTGGAAAGTAATAACATCTTTCTTCTCTTTACTTTTAAAAATAAGTTCCAAGAGTTTAAGCAAATTGGATTTTCCGCTATTATTCATGCCAAATATCATGTTTGTGTCAGAAAAGCCATTCACTCTGACTTTTTGTAAACTCTTAAAGTTTGTAACTTTAACTTTGGTAATCTTCATGCCTTTTGGATTAATGGTAAGTTGAATAAAAAATTTGGATTGATTTATTCAATGTTTTAAGTGATTCTTTATTAAGTTTTCCTGAATGGTAGTTTTCAACGAGCATAATGTTTAGCTTCAAAAAAAAGTCTAAATATTTGTTGTTTTTAAATAAATTGAACGATTTGTTTATTAGTATAGAGTCTCCCTTTATTTTTAAAGCTGGGAATAATTCATCATCATACCATGTTGTGTATTCAAAATGATAATCTTTGCCATTTATACTTAAATCTGCTTTCTTCTTGGTTCTTTCAAAGTTTATATTTATTTCTCCATCCTTTGCTCTCTTCCTGACCGTACTTTTTGGTTTTGATTTGTGTTCCGAACCCTCCTCTGTAAAATATAGCTTCCCTTTGTCTCCAATATTGCCTTTCTTGCTATCTTTTTTACCTGTTTCTACTGAAGTTGTAGTTTCCTCAAAAGAAATTTTTACACCTTTTTCTTTAAGAGTTTTTATCAACCTGTTTGTCTCTTTGCTTTTATTATCTCCAAAGTCGGTAACAATGTCTTGAACATCATCAGATAAAATCAAATTTTGTAATTTCTGAATATTATCTAATTTGTTTGCATGGTGTTTCATTCTATTTTCTAAGAAATCTTTAAACAGTTCATAGTCTGGGCTAAAACTAAATTTATCTCTTGAAATCGTAATAAAGTCATTTAAGCCTTCGACTATATTGACATCCATTGTTAAATGAGGAAGTTTTCCGTATACTTTTCCTGCGGTATTTAAACTAAAGGAAGTCCTCTCTCCTACTCCAACATTCAAGTTTCTTAATAGAATGAACCTTGCCTCAGAAGGTTTTATAGGTTCAAAACCTGTAGCAATGAAATATTTAAATTTCACTTTTCCTACTTTTTCGAATTTATTACCACTCTTCTCCAATATTTCATTTACATGAAGATGTCTAAAGAGTTGCTCTCCTTGAAAAAAAACATTAAACGGGATTTTCCCTCCATAAGAAAAAATAGAATTTAAATCCTCTCTATTTTTAAAATTTAGAGGCAAATATTCTTGTAAATTCCATTTAATCAATTCGACAGGTGGTTTATTTCGAATAGTGTTTCTTTTGTTTTTATTTTCATACTCTTTTTTGAAAAAACGATTCAACAGGTCGGTAAAACCTATTAGTTTGATTTTCGTAAATTGCTTGTTTTGAGATTTTATGTCTTTAACAGCTCCACCATAAATAGGTATTGCATCAATGTCTTTGGTGCTCTTTGCATCAAAATTAAAATACTTCTGGCAGTCGATTTTGGCTTTTATTACTTCTTGTTTCCCTCGTTTGCTTGTCTCAATATCGTATACTTTGCAAAAAGGGAAAACAGATAAAAAACCAACTCCAAATTTTCCAACAATTTGTCTGCCTCCGTCAGTAACAGTTCTTTTTTTTCTTGATTGTCCGGCAATCCTTAAGTATAAATCGAATTCGAATTCACTCATTCCTTTGCCATTATCCTCAATTGAAATCACTTCATTTTTTAAATCAATAGTAATTTTAACTTCTGTAGAATCGGCATCATAACTATTTATTATCAACTCTTTCAATGCATGGGGAAAGCTTTCATAAGTCGAACCACTTAGATGACTTATTATTCTTTTATCAATGCTTAAATTTTTTACCCAGTTACTCATTATTGTCCAATTATTAAGTATTCTCTATTGAATTTCATATCACCGTTTTGATGATTTAAAGCGTACTTGTAATGAACTGATTTTTTGCAAGTTCTTTTCTTGAATTTTTTTAGAAGTCTTTCAAGTTGTTCAATTGAAGGTGTACCGCCATATTTATAAGAGACAACTATAATGCTATCTTGAAATTTTTCAAAAATTCTCTCAAATGAAAGCAAGATGTTTTTCGTGTTAAACTCATCAGCTAAATAGTTTTTGTGGAATCTTTTGTTGATTGTATTTTCGTCAATTAGTTCTGGCCAACATTCATATTTTGAAATACCTTCTAAAAAGTGATAACATCTTAGATAATCTGATGTTTCATTGCTCCCCTTCTTCTTAAAATAGGGCGGGTCTAAATAGATTAAATCATAACAAATGTTCTCATTGTCAATAGAAAAAATGGATTGATTCAATGAGTGGCATTGCTTGCCGTTATTGAAAATGAATGAATTTGCCTCTTTAGCAAATTTGCGAAAGTATACCTCAAATGGCCTATCCCAAGATATTTTATTGCCAAAACTTCTTTCGATACCTACATTTGTTCTTAAAGAAAGGTTTCTTCTGTGAAATAAATTGAATGGCCTTTTTATTAAACATGATTGGAAAATAGCATAATGGGCTAAGGCTTTCTTATATTCATTTAATTTTAGATAACGAGTTAATTCAACGGTGTTCAGTTCGTTTATAATGTTGTCAAGCCATTTGTTTTCTTCGTCCAAGTAATAGATGCCTTTAAATGTCTTCTCTATAAATCTTGATTTGTTTTTTTCATTATTAAATGCCAGTAGTTTTTCAATGTCAATGTCAGTTAGCTTAGTCTTAGAATTTTCAATTATTGCTTTTCCAATTATGTGATTGAAGTTTAAAGCATCGTTGTAGGTCACGGATTTTCCTAATCTTTTGAACAAATAGCTAACGGATGCTGTTCCTCCAAACCCATCTAAAACAGAGTCAAACTCAAAGTCTTTAACTATGGTATTTATCCAGTGCAAAATTTTTCTTTTGCTACCTTGATATCTTGTGGATGGATAATGTTTGGATTCTATTTCGTTCAAAACGATTATTTTAGAAGTTTATGCTTAATGATTACTCCTTGTCAAAGTAGACACAAATGTAATATTTTGTCACAAATTGAGATTACAAAAAAATTATTCCTACTTGCCAGAGTCAATCATCATCAATTACATAGAAAACCACTTATAATATCTCCTTGCTATCTCCCTTTCCCAAAAATACCTATGTCCCATTAAATCACAAAAGCAAGCTACCCCTGTACCCTTATTATAAAATATCTTTGTCAAGCTGTTTGTACTGGATTGTTTCGCAACCTTCCCTTAGCTTTCATGGCTTTAGTGCAAACGTTTTTTTTCGTTTATAGCGTGCCATCTCATGCCATAGTTTAACCTAAACCAAAAAGCCCCTGCAACTCACTGAGTTACAAGGGCTTTCGATTTTTTGTGGTGGTGAGGGAGGGAATCGAACCCCCGACACATGGATTTTCAGTCCATTGCTCTACCGACTGAGCTACCTCACCTGAGCCTAAGTAAAAAGTAGAAAGGCAAAAGTAACCTGCCTGCCGGCAGGCAGGAAAATACAATCAAACTACTTTTTTCAAAAGCGGTCGCAAATTTAGATGCTTTTTTAAATTTTCCCAATGTGGGGCTACTTTTTTTAAGGGAAACTTGGACGTTTGGAAAAACATTCCCAACCAAAGGATTTTTCAAATACTAAATTCGGCAATTTGAACGATCCTAAGTTCTTTTGTTTAGAGGGATTGTGGCCTTCCTGCATTTTACATATTAAAAATAAATAAATGTTTGGCTTCAATTTTGCGTAACTACTATCAGACAAGAACACCGAACCCAGACTCGCCTACCCTTTTTATTGAGCCATAATGTGGTTTCCCTGCTATTCAGGGCAATTGCAGGTTACTGATACATCAGGAATTCCAAAGTGGCTTAGAATCATACACTGAGAAAAAGAACTCCCTCTCATGAACGTAACGCCTTCGGCTGGACACCAGCAGAGCCTGGAAGAATTCCGCCAACTACTTTTCCACTTACAAATGCAATGTGGCTCTATCCATGATATTTTCAGTTATTTCAAGGAAGAAGAAAGCATGGAGCATTTTGAAGCACTGAAAGCAATTGACCCCAGCCTCATGTCGCAACTCTTGGCACGTGAATATGTGCTGGAGGCCCGCAACAGTTCCAATCCCGACAATGCCCGCACACACTTGGAAACGGCGCTACAGCTCGACCCAAAATGCCCCGAGGCTTTCCTCGAGTTGGCAGCTATCAGCGACACTGCTGAAAGTGCCATGAAATGGTATCACAAGTGCATGGAATATACCACCAACTTGCTGGGACAGGAGCGTTTTGAGCAATTGATCGAGGCTTTTAAAGAAAAACCCTGGCATCAGGTAGAACTTCATACTTATCTGAAAGCTAAAGCAAGTCTGGCCGAAAAGCTGTTCCGACAAGGATATTACGAGGTGGCAATCTTGCATTTTAAAGAAATGCTTGAATGGAACCCCAGCGACGATATCAACCTCCGTCACTATTTGATGACGGCCTACCTTTGTCAAAACAGGATGACCGAAGCGTTGGACTTGAAAATGGAATTTCAGAGCGACCTTTCTGCCCAATGGTATTACAACAAAGCTTTTTTACAATTTAAAATAGAAGGGGATACGCGCCGCTCCAACCGCTTGCTCATGCGGGCCTTCAAAAGGAACTTATGGGCAGCAGTCTATGTGCTCGGGCTAAAGGAAATGCCTGTTGTGAATGACAGCAGCCCTACCGTACCTGGACCCATTGGTGCGGAAGGTGAAAGCCCCGCCCCTGTGACCCAGGCCGACAAGCCATTCAAAGAAGGTGGGAGCGTGGAAGGCGTCGAATGTGTGCGCTGCATCGCACCTGCCATCCTTGAGGATGAAGCATTGGCCGATTGGGTCTGGGACTTGTTGAAAGGGTTGGTTTGAGGTTCTGAGTTCATGAGTTTCTAAGTTCATGAGAGTTTGAGTCTCGAGTTGGCAGGGAGCGGATTCAACGAATAACGACAAGCTTCCAAACAAAAAAGCTCCGGCGCTGATGCACTGGAGCTTTTTTTATAGGTAGCTTTCGTTGAATTTAGTTGGTCAATAGTTCTGGGCCAGTTTCGCCGCCGCTGCTAACTACAAAAGTGGCAGCAACGCAGAGAACAAACAAGGCGATGGCCAATCCCCAGGTCATTTGTTCGATCAAATCGGCAGAGCGAGCAGCACCAAACATTTGGTTGGCTTGTGAACCACCAAAAGTGGAATCGACACCCCCGCCTTTTGGGTTTTGGATCAATACAACTGCAACCAACAAGAATGCTATAATAGCGATGATAATAGTAAGTGGAATCATATTTCTAAATTGATGAATGGTGATTGATAAATGGTGAATAAAACGCTTTTTACGTTAAAAAAGATTCACCACTAACCGTTCACCATTGTTGACGCTTGAATTTATTTTTTCTTTAGCTTCTTAATCTTGGCCGCAAAGAAACTGCTTTTTTCAGGATATTGCAAACCCAGTTTCTCGTACATCGCAATGGCCTTGTCAAAATGGCCCTGCCTTTCCAAAATCCCCGCAAAGGTTTCCGTGACAATGGTCCCATCTTCCAAAAGGCTGTTGGAGGCCACATCTTTGGCCACATCTTTCGGTTCTTCGTATTCCTCGATGAGGTCCTCA
The DNA here is from genome assembly GCA_029263015.1 of Saprospiraceae bacterium. GTDB lineage: Bacteria > Bacteroidota > Bacteroidia > Chitinophagales > Saprospiraceae > UBA6168. The sequence goes on from JAJCYI010000163.1 coordinate 174,175, forward strand.
ATATGTCCAGCGCCTTCAAATATGGTTAAGTCCTTTTCCAGAATCCCCTCTTTAGATTCCTCGGATTGCTGGTTCCAACTTTCAAATGCTGCTTTTGGGGAGGGTTGTGGCATTTCATCGTCTATAATATCATCCTCTCCGCTCTCTCCTATTTCTGGATCGTTGGTTACTTCAAGTGGAACGTCTTTCGGAGCAATTTTGGGTACACTCAGATCTTCGGCCTCCAATGGTCGGTCGTCTTCTGAATCATGCGAAACGTCTATTTCCTGCTCTTTTGTAGAGTCTATATCCAATTCCCCCTCATTCACTTGACCGTGATCCAACAGCTCTTCTATCGAGGACAAATTTTCAACTTCCTCTTCCGATTGTAATTCTTGTGGTTTATCTTCCTCAGGCAATGAATCCAATAGTTCATCGATAAAATCATCACTTTCTTTTGAGTCCAAATTGGCAATTGGGGCAGCATGAGCCTTAGGCACTTCAACGGAAGGAGGAGTGGTGTCCAACACATCCTGTAAAGTTGAAAGATCCTTCAGTTCCAAAAACTCCTCGGTGATCTCAAAATTTTCCTTTGACTCCTGAACTTGGCTGTATTCCTTGACCAACCCGTGCAACTTTTTCCGGTCAATGCTGCTGAGAGAAGCCAAAGCCAAGTTGCGGTCATACTCTTTGTGGTTGTCGAACAGGCTTTTGACCAATATCAGATAGCGCAGGTTGACAGCATACGGATACTGCAACATCAGGCTTTTCAATTCCTGATAACTTACCTGGTGGAGCATAGATGGATTCCGCAGGTATTCATGAAAGTTTGCTGAATTCATGTTGCTGGGCTAGGGGTATGATAAAAATGATGAATGTAAAATGTAAAATGTAAAATTATTGAACATCAGCATTTTAGCTGATCGGGCTGCTCATCATTTTTTTCATATTTCTATTAAGCGCTTGTTCGTAAAATCAGCGCAAATTTAAATTATTTTAATTTGACTTTCAATAGACCTCATTTCATGTGTGACTGCCAGTGTCACTGGACTTCCCTATTTTAGGCAGATTAAACTAATAAATCTTTCAGAAAAGCAATTAAGCTGCCAACTGACTTACCACGGTGGCTGATGGCATTTTTTTGGGACGCTCCCATTTCGGCGAAAGTAATGTCGAAGCCTTCTGGTTCAAAAATCGGATCGTACCCAAACCCATCGTTGCCAGATTTTTCATGGCGGATGCGGCCTCTGGCGATGCCCTCGAATGTATGCTCGACACCATTTAAAATAAGGGCTATCACTGTTTTAAAACGGGCGGCCCGGTTGCTTTCCCCAAATAATTTAGCCAGAACCAATACCATGTTTGCTTCAGCATCCCGACCCTCTCCGGCATAGCGTGCCGACAGCACGCCTGGTTCGCCGTTCAATGCGTCAATTTCCAAACCAGTATCCTCCGAAAAACAATCTACTCCGAATTTTTCATGGACATACCTGGCCTTTTGCAAGGCGTTACCCTCGATAGTAGGGCTTGTTTCGGGAACATCTTCTGTGCAACCAATTTCTTTCAAACTGACCACTTCAAATTGGCCGTTGAGCATTTGATTGACTTCTTTTACCTTATTCGAGTTTCCTGTGGCAAATACAAGTTTATTCATAAGTTGGATATTGGTCCAAAAGTCCCAAATTTCTAATTTCTAATTTCCAAAAACTCCTTTCAACCCCTCCCATAGCGGCCTTTTCAATGCTGGCTTGTTTTGGATTTCTGAAAGTGCACCTGTGAACAGAAAAGTATAGTTGGCAAATTTCATGGGGTGATAAAGTTCCACGTTTAGGTTCAGGCCTGCTGTTGAGGGTTTTATTCCAAAAAAAACAGCTTTATCGAAATCCATCTGTTGGCTCAGGGAGGTGACACTAAACTGCTGACCCTCGGTTAAAAAAACGGTAAAAGCATCTTTGTCAAGATCAACACCGACGGAAGCAATCACTTTTTCCAAAAAGCCAGCTAGCTCAGGAGTGTTTTTATCGGAGAGGCCAACCAAAATGTTCTTTTGGTTGTTGCCACTTCCGAGAGAGGCTATGTTTTCCTCAATGGGGAAAACCTCAAAATCGAAAATCCCACTATTCCGAATATCATTCTTTGAAACCATAAAGCAAATAAAATTTTGAAACACCAACTCTACCACAGCCCAAATAAAATTTTTATCACGTTTTAGAGGAATTTACAATAACTTTGTGCAAAGTTAAAATAATAGTCGCTGGTACGAAAAAACCAATCTCCCATCCTTGACCAAAGATAACCTAGCGACCAGGTAGCCTTACCAACCTTGACATTATTGACGTTCTTTTTTTTGTAAAACCAATTCAAAATTTGAAACAAATGAATATATCAATCTCCAGATCAATTACTTCCCGCCTTTCAGAAGTTGATTTCAATAACCTTCCTTTTGGCCGTATTTTTTCCGATCACATGTTTGTCTGCGACTATGAAAACGGAGCTTGGCAAAACCCCGAAATTATCCCTTTCCAAGACTTTTCCATGCACCCGGCTTCTATGGTACTGCATTATGGCCAGGCCATATTTGAAGGTATGAAAGCTTCAAAAAACATAGATGGCGAGCCCATGTTCTTCCGTCCAGAACTTCATGCTGCCCGAATAAATGCATCGGCCCGCCGAATCTGCATGCCTGATTTTCCAGAAGACCTTTTCCTTGACGCCATTCATAAACTAGTGGACATTGACCAAGGATGGATACCTCCTCAGGAAGGCAGTGCACTGTATATTCGTCCAACGATGATAGCCACCGATCAATTTATTGGAGTGAAGCCATCAAGTACCTATCGGTTTTTCATATTTACCTGCCCGGTCGGGCCTTATTATTCTGCTCCTGTAAAACTTTGGGCCGATACAGAATACATCCGTGCAGCCATGGGCGGAACGGGTGAAGCAAAATACGCTGGCAATTATGGGGCTGCCCTTTTACCTGCTCAATTGGCCCAGGAAAAAGGCTACGACCAAGTACTTTGGCTCGATGCAAAAGAATTTAAATACATCCAGGAATGTGGCACCATGAACATTATGTTCGTGATTGACGGCACGGTTTATACGCCACCTTTGTACGGAACCATACTGAAAGGAATCACCCGCAATAGTTCCATACAAATCCTGCGCGATGCCGGTTACAATGTTGTTGAAAAGCAAATAACCATTGTCGAAGTGGTCGAGGCTTATGAAAATGGCACATTGCAAGAAGCATTTGGGGTCGGAACTGCCGCCGTTGTTTCGCATGTATCTGTCATCGGATACAAAGACAAAGTGTTGGAACTGCCACCTCTTGGCGAACGCGAAGTAGGTGAGTTTATCAAAGCCAGCATCAATGGCTTGCGCTCCGGTAAGGTTAAAGATACAAGAAGTTGGGTAGTGCCCGTAGGCAATCAAGTTGCTGAACCAGCCTGAAAAGATGGTAGCTGTGAGAAGGCCAAAGTTGGTAGGGAATTCGGTATATCGGTTTAGGGTGTAAAGGTTTAACGGCTATTCAATAAACCTTTACACCCTAAACCGATACACCAAATTCCTCATTGTCCCTTAACTAAATTTTAAAATGCCAGTCTTTATGCCTGGCAATTTTTTTTGTTGGAATTAATGCTGAATCATTTAAATGGGAAGATATTATTTAAATGATCTCTAATTGTCTACATGCAACCATAGACATTGATAAATTCCAACTTACATTTGTGTTTTTAAAATATTTTGTCCTCCATGACCATTCTTGTAAATTCCATTTTCGCCTTATACATTCTCACGCTCCTTCTGATTACTTTTTATTGTCTCATGCAATTGAACTTATTGTACAATTACAAGCGGTTTCATTGGAGACAGAAATCCAATCCTGGAAGCCCTCATCACAATGGCAGTTTCCCTGTAGGGGCAACCATTGGTGGGGAAAACAACAAACCCAAACCCTTCCATCCTTTTGTCACGATACAGCTCCCTATTTTTAATGAAATGTATGTAGTTGAACGGCTGATTGACAACATCATGCAGTTGGATTACCCCAAGGACCTCTTCGAGGTGCATGTGCTTGATGACAGTACAGATGACACCATTAATATTACCAGTGATAAAGTAGCAGAATACAAAGCAAAAGGATTTCAAATAGAGCAAATCCGAAGAAAGGACAGGAAGGGCTTTAAGGCTGGAGCCCTGAAAGATGCAATGTCACTGGCCAAAGGCGAATTTATCGCCATATTCGATGCTGATTTTTTACCCAAAAAAGATTTCTTAAAAAACACTTTACACCATTTTGAAAACGAAAAAACGGGAGTAGTTCAAACAAGATGGGAGCACATCAACGAAAATTTTTCCCTCATCACCCGATTGCAAGCATTGCAGTTGAACGTGCATTTCCGTATCGAACAACAAGGACGGAAAAGCGGAAATTACTTATTGCAATTCAACGGGACAGCTGGTATTTGGAGGCGGGAAACCATCAACGATGCCGGCGGTTGGGAAGCAGATACGCTCACTGAGGACCTTGATTTGAGCATTCGTGCCCAGTTGAAAGGTTGGGAAATAGTCTATCTGGAAGAGATTGGTTCACCTGCGGAATTACCTGCCGAAATGAACGGCTTGAAATCACAACAGTTCCGTTGGATGAAAGGTGGCGCGGAAACAGCCCGCAAAATGCTGCCGACCATTTGGCAATCCAAACTGACATTGGGCCAAAAATTCCAAGCTACCCTTCAATTGATGTCGAGTTCGATATTCGTTTGTATTTTTATTATGGGCGTACTCAGTGTACCCGCTTTGTTCCTACTCGGCCAATGGAAGTTTGGCGCCGATTTCATGTCGTGGGGTTTGTCAGGTTTCTTTGCCTTCCTGCTCGTGCAGTATGTTGCCAATGTAGAAGCACCCGCCAGGGAAGGGAGTTACTGGAGAAGACTATTCAAGTTCATTGTGCTTTTCCCACTTTTCCTCTCACTGAGCATGGGGCTTTCACTGCACAATACCGTGGCCGTTTTGCAAGGCTGGTTGGGCAAACAATCCGCATTCATCCGCACCCCAAAATTCAACATCCAGAACCTGAAAGATTCCTTCCGCCAACACCAATACATGGCCACCAAAATTACTTGGACAACCTTCTTTGAAGGGGTGCTCGCCGTTTATTTTTTGGCTGCCATAATTTTTGGGTACGATACGCAAAAAATCTCTTTTTTGCTGCTTCACGTATTACTGGCAATAGGGTATGGAACGACCTTTTTCTACACTTTGAAGCACCTGAAGTATAAGTGATCGGTTTTGTGATATGAAAAATGTAAAAGTGCAGACGGCCAATCATTGTGACTAAATCGATAACTTACCTTGTTTTTTAATAAGGCAATCTGAATTATGTTACGGTGCGCTGCACCTTTTCTGCTATCTCATTTTAATTTCTTCTACCAATGTTTCGCCGCTCTGCGGCTACCTCGGCCTTAGTCCACAATAGCCGCAGAGCGGCGAAACATTGGTAGAGAGGCACAAATTCATTACAGTCTACAAGGTGCAGCGCACCGAAATTGATTTTCATAATATTCCACGGGATTCGTCAAAGAGCCAAAAAAAATCAGATTAAACGCTTTCTGAACGCTTTTCTTTTCCTTTCGGTTAAATTTGCCACTTTATAGCGTAGAAATTAATCTACAGTTAAACTCCATTCTAAATTTGATAAAAGGAACAGTTATTAAATCTACGGGCAGTTGGTACAACGTCCGCTTAGAAGATGGGAACGTTTTGGAATGTCGCATCATCGGCAAATTCCGCCTTGGCAAACTCAAATTGACCAATCCAATTGCTGTCGGCGATGAGGTAAAAGTAGCAGTTGAGAACGAGGGAAAAGGAATGATTAAAGAAATCCTCCCTCGCAAAAATTACGTTGTCCGCCAATCGCCACGCCAAAAGCAAAACCTTCACTTATTAGCTAGCAATGTCGATCAGGCAGTCGTAATTGTCACCATCGTTTCCCCTAACTTGAAACAGGGCTTTATCGACCGCTTTTTATTGATGACCGAGCCTTATAATATTCCAACCTGTATTGTATTCAATAAAGCAGATGTTTATACGGAAGAGGATCTTGAGATTTTTGGGGCACTTAAATACATTTACGAAAAAATAGGCTACCAAGTACTGCTCGTTTCCGCACTGGAAAATGAGGGGATTGATTCATTTAAAGAGCTTTTGAAAGATAAAACGACCCTTATCGGTGGTCAATCAGGTGTGGGAAAATCCACTCTTGTAACCGCTACACAGCCTCATCTTGAGATCCGCACCACCGAAATCTCTGATTATACTGGCAAAGGACAGCACACAACTACGTTCGCAGAGATGTTCCCGCTCAGCTTTGGCGGATACATCATCGACACGCCCGGCATCAAGACCCTCTCGTTCAGCAATCTTGCACCTGCCGATGTTGCCCATAATTTCCGGGAGTTTTTTGCAACCTCGCCCGATTGCAAATTTGGTGGCCAATGCCTCCACAACAACGAGCCTGACTGTGCGGTAAAAACTGCCGTAGAAGAAGGGGGCATCAGCGTATTGCGCTACCAAAACTACCTTGCCATTTTAGAAGAAATAGAAGAACAGAACTATTGGGAAAGACATAAGATGTAGGTTTTAGCAACAGGGCTTTTGACGTGATTATTTTAAGTATTCCGTTTGTTGGATTTGGAAAAATTTCAATATCCTCAGACCTTAAATAAACACTAATAATAACGTGAGTTCTGGATAGCCATCTTATTGTCCCGTTAGGGACGGAACATGGGTAGCCAAGCATTTGCAGGGGTTTTTCGTCGTGCCGTAGGTACGCAACGTGGAAAATGTTACGTACCTACGGCACGAAAAATACCGTTGGTTTGGCATTGCTACCCATGT
>JAJCYI010000164.1 GCA_029263015.1 Saprospiraceae bacterium
TTCCACCTTTTCGCCGGACGGCACACGGTATGTCAGGTACGACCGTATCAACCAGGCCCTGCTGTACAGCTTCGACCGTTCCACGGGCCAGCTAAGCAACCTGGTGCAACTGGAGGCGGACACCACCTTCGAGGGCTACGATGGCTCCATCGCCTTCTCGCCGTCGGGGCGTTTCCTGTACGTGAACTCCACGCTGCGGCTGTACCAGTTCGACCTGGAGGCCCCCGACGTACAGGCCTCCCGCGTGCTGCTCGGCGAGTACGACGGCTTCAGGTACAAGGACATCTTCCCTGCGACGTTCGGCCTGATGCAACTGGCGCCGGACTGCCGGATCTACTTCCCCACCGGCAGCGCCACACCGTTCTACCATGTCATCAACTTCCCCGACCGCAAGGGGCCGGAGTGCGGCTTCGCGCAGCGCGGGCTGCCGCTCATCGCCACCAACATTGCCTCCATCCCCAACTTCCCCAACTACCGCCTCGGCACGGGCCATCCCGTGTGCGACAGTACCATACAGCTGGTGGTGGGCAGTGTGCAGGTGCCGCACCCGCAGCGCCGGGTGGCCGTCTTCCCCAACCCTGCCAGCAGTTATGCCACCATCGAACTGCCGCAGCCGCTCACCACCGATAGCAGGTGGTCGCTGTACAGCGCCACAGGGCAGCGGGTGCTATCGCAAAAACTTGGAAAAGGCCGGGTGCTGTACAATGTCCCGCTGGCAGGTGTGCCGCCGGGGCTGTACTTTTGGGAGGTGCGCTCGGAAGGGCGGCAGGTGGGGAGCGGGAAGGTGGTGGTTTCGGAATGAAGGGCGGGAAGCAAGAAGCGACGCTTTTTAGAAAAGCGTCGCTTCTGTGCTGGGCTATTTCACCAATAAAAAAGTCCTGTTAGCACTCCAAAGTACTAACAGGACTCCTCCGAACAATCTACAATCAACTACGGCAAATACACTGTAAACTCGACCCGCCTGTTCGCCAACCTGCCTTTTTCTGTTTTATTGGTTTCCACAGGTTGCGTTTCGCCATAGCCTTTGAAAGCCAATCGGTCTTTTGACAAGCCACGTGAGAGGACAAATTCATAACAAGATTTTGCCCGTTCACTGGAGAGTACGCGGTTGCTCTCGTCATTACCGACATTATCAGTGTGGCCACCAACCCGGAGGTGGTAGCGTGGGTATTTGATCAAAATATCGGTGATCTTATTCAAGGTGATATAAGATTCTGCCTTCAAGGTCGCTTTGCCAGTTTCAAAATAAATATTCCGAGCCGCAAAACGGAGGAATTCTTTTTCTTCCTCATTTAAGTCAGGACAACCTTCGTTCGTACCAACTTCGCCAGGGCATTTATCAAAAGCATCACCAAAGCCATCACCATCTTCGTCGGGACAGCCTTTTGCTTTCACGGTGCCAGGTTCATTGGGACACTGATCATCAGCATCTTCTACACCATCGGAGTCAGCATCGCGGATGGGGCAACCGTTCCTTTCAGCCAGTCCTTTTTCATCAGGACAGCGGTCAACCCGGTCAGGGATGCCATCGCCATCCTTATCAGGACAGCCAAGCAGTTGGGTACTTCCTTTTTGATTGGGGCACTGGTCTTCACTGTCGTCAATGCCATCACCATCGGAATCGACGAACGGGCATCCATCTCGGTTGGGGTCGCCCACTGTATCCGGACATTTATCCTTATAATCTGACACGCCATCGCCATCTCGGTCGGGGCAACCTTTTGCACTGGCAAAACCTGGCACATTAGGACATTCATCCTTGGCATCCCCTACCCCATCGCCATCGCTGTCGGGGCAGCCATTTGTACTTGCCTTGCCTGGCGTATTGGGACAATCATCGGCCTCATCAAGAATGCCATCTTTATCAGTGTCTTTCGGGGGACAACCATTTCGGATCGGCAGACCAGGCTCAGTCGGACAACGATCGTCCTTATCAGCCACACCATCGCCATCGCCGTCGGGGCAGCCTAACAAAGGTATCGGGCCAGCAATGTTAGGGCACAAGTCCTTATCGTCAGTAACCCCATCACCATCAGAATCTATCGACGTTGGCCCAGCCGGAGGGCAGCCACCAAGGGCAATAGTACCAGGTACGTCAGGACATCTGTCATCCACATCGGCAATGCCATCGGCATCCCGATCACCAGGAGAAGGGCAGCCTTTGTTAGCCGCAGAACCTTTTTCCGTGGGACAATCGTCCTCCCCATTTGGAACACCATCTTCATCAGTGTCGGGGCAGCCAAATGCTAGGGCGACCCCAGCTTCGTCAGGGCACCGATCTTCAATATCAGGAATGCCATCCTTGTCAGCATCCTGTGGCGCAGGAGGGGGAGGCACGGCTTTCAAATTAAAATACCATCCAAGACCAAGTTGTAAATTGTCACGGTCATCTTCAAATGCTTTGCGGTACTCCAGTTGGCCTGTGATGTAGGAATTGTTGCCAACTTTATAATAAATCCCAAGCCCCACAGGGACGACCGCATGGTTCTGAAATTCATCAAACGCCATCCCTAACCCAGCGAACCCATAAGGGATGATGGCCGATTCAGGGTCACTGAATCGGTATTGAGCAATGGCATCAATGCTTACAAAGGTCGTTTTGGAAATGTCGCCAGGAAGGTCAACAACACCTATTTTCAGAGGTACCCCAATGGCCAATTTATTTTGGACCTGCCGCAAATATGAAAGTTCCAGGCCATTTGAAACTTGAAAATCCCCTACTGAATTGGGGATACTGTAATCAATAAAAAGGACTTTTGCAGCGATACCTTGAAGTGGAGAATCTTGGTTTTGGGAGTGTAGGGAATCGGTTTTGATCAGGAGCAGCACAAGGGCTAAACCTGTTAATAGATTTTTCATCATGTAAAAATGTTTCGGGATATTGAAATCGGTTTTTATACAGCAGGAAAAAGGAGACCGGGATATTACCGTGTGTGTACGTTCCGTAAGGCCGTGGGTTTCACATCCTGCTTTCTATTTTAGTGGGTAAAGTTAGGAATTGTTTATTATCTCCTCGTTACCTCAAGATATTATTGATTTACTAAAAAGAATAGATTATTGTTGCTACTTCACCCAAAAACAATTCTTTTCCAAATTTTCCAAAAGATATTTGTCAGAAGTCGCCCATCTAGCTACCTTTGGCAAACATTATGATAGTAGAAAGCGAATTCCCGTGAACAAGCTCACCTCGCAATATTTTCTGTAAAGACATTTTACACCACCTTTAAGCTTGAACAGGGCATTCCACTTTTTTTTTACTTCAGATCTTTCCAAAACCGGTTCCTAAAAATATTTACTCGACAGCAATGCTATTGCTGAAATATCAAATGCGCTATTGCATCTGTGTTTCAATAAGGAATACGAGCTTATAATTTTTTAAATTCAAAATATGAAAGATCTCATGAAAATTTACACATTACTGTTTTTGGCTTTTGTGGCGTTCAGCCCGATGGATGTCAATGCCCAAATTGACATCCCAACCAGTTGTGGAACACCCACCATTGATTTTGCTGGTTTTTCCGGTTCAGGATTTACTCCAACTCCTGGTGCAGGTATGTTGGATTCTGATACTTGGTCAACCACAGGTTTTGGAACGAGTGTTCCATTTGGAGCTACTGAAACTTCTGGAGATGCTGCTCGTGGCACGACTAGCGGAGGTGTAACAACCGGTGGTGTTTATGCCCTTGACAATGGGGGCAACCGCGGATTTTGGATACAGCCCGGGGGTTCTGATTTCACGGCCGGTTCGATCAAACTAAAAAGCTGTAATAATTCAGGAGCAGTCATTGCTGATATTGAACTCAGTTACGACATCTTGTTCTTGAACGATCAAGCAAGAGCCAATTCATTGAATTTTGCTTATTCACTAGACGATGCTTCTTATACTTCGGTTCCTTCTTTGGATTTTACTACTCCTGAAGCGTCAGATGCCTTGGGCCTACAAACAATGCCCCGCACAACTGTTCTCACCGGAGTCAATGTTCCCAACGGCATGTGCATTTTCTTTGCATGGCAAGGGGATGATGAAACTGGCAGTGGTAGCCGCGACGAATACGGACTTGACAATATAACTCTTTGCAGCACTGGTGCAGCGCCACCTCCTCCCCCACCTGGCCCACCAGCCAACCCATTCTGCATTGCTTCTGATGACTTTGATAGCCCACAAAATTTGGTCAGCCGGACGGTCACAGTTGATATGGCATTCATGAATATTGGTGACTTGTGGGGAATTGCCAATGCGTTTTCGGGTAACCCGTCCTTTACCCCTTTTGCCATAGTTGATGATGGCAATCCTGCTTGTGCAAATTTCTTTCCCTTCGACAACCAAGGAGTTGTTCCATGTAATTATGGAAACCAATTTTTTGGCATGACCGATACAGAAAACCCAAATAATATGGGGCCTGTTTCCGCTGAGTGGGTGTTCAACGTATCAAGTGCTACCAACTTGACGGCAATTACAATCGATATGTCAGCAATGGGCGATTTTGAATCTTTCAACGATCATTTTGTTTGGTCATATTCAATAGATGGCGGACCATCGACAACCATTTTTGATATGGTATCCGATGATAATGCTTCTGCTACTTATAATTTGCAAAATGGCAACACCCGCACTTTGAATGATCCAATGACTGTCAATGGAACAGTCCTTCTCAACCAGATGACCACTTTTTCTGCCGTTATCAATGGTGCAGGCAGTCTGCTTACTTTGAAGGTCGAAGGTATGGGAAATGGTGGTTCGGAAGCCATCGCTTGGGACAACATCACCATTAAAGGTATTACCGCTGGTGTGGCCGTACCGACCATGGGCGAATGGAGCTTGTTTTTGTTTGCAATCATCATGTTGACATTCGGCGTTGTTTTCGTTTTCAATTCACAGGCCCGCATGGCTATGAGCGGATCCGGCCAATCTTCAAGTTCGTTCAAATTGCGCCAAATGCCATTTGAAATGGACACATTCAAAATGGCTATGAAACATGCTCTTGGATTAGCAATCGCTGGCTTTGGTCTTATATTCCTTGTATGGGGCGAAATCGTTCCCACCGATTTGATCGGCATGGCCTTGGCTATTCCAGCAGTGGCTTATTTGATCCATGTGGTCAAATTATTTGGCAAGGAATAGAAATTGAAAACTCAGAAATTAGAAATTGTCTTTCAGGCTTTTTCTATTGTTCCTAAAGTTCCGATAGCGAAACATTTGCTATCGGAACTTTTTTGGTAAGTGACGAGCAATAAATAAGTTTGGGAACAAGCCAACGCTATATTCGTTAATCCACTCAATCGTTACCTTTGATCCCCTAACCTCAACGGTTCTGTTCCGTCAGACAATCTCAATTCAATGGCCAAAAAAAGAAAAAAGAAAAAAGAAGCCGCCAATTCCCAGCACAGCACTGGATTTGCAAAAAACATGTTGCGCTCGATTGGTGATTATTGGGAGCAAAAATCCCCTATCCTGAAATTCTTATTAGGATTTGCCACTTGCATGATCCTGTTTTATGCTATTTATTTGTCTCCGTTTTTTGTTGAAAACATTGGCAAACCCCTTCTCACAGTTCAGGCAAAGATAAGCAGTCTCCTACTCAATGTTTTTGGCCAAAACACCACTGCCATTCAAGATGTCATCAGTGGGGAAGGATTTTCCATCAGTATAAAAAATGGTTGTGACGGACTGGAAACACTGGCGATCATGTTGAGCGGGATCATCGTTTTCCCAATTGCATTTCGATTGAAATGGCCAGGTATTCTCTATGGCACATTGGCTTTGATGGTTTTGAATTTTGTACGCATCGTTGCCTTGTACGTCGTTGGAAAACATTTTTCGCAAGGAATATTTGACATTCTGCACGAGCAAGGTGGTTTTGTCATTTTTACGGTCCTTGGCGTATTCCTCTGGATCATCTGGGCCAATTGGGCCTTGAACAAAAGAATGGATTCACAGGTCGAACAATCAACCCCTCAGCCATGAAAAAGCATACTTCTTTATTAAAATATTTTGGCTTCTTCCTACTGGTCTATGGGGTGTTGTTTGGCGTCTTTTCCACAACCCCAGTAGCTACCCTTACAAACAATTCCTACCGCGCCGTTGCGGGGCCAATACTCGCATCCATTTTTCCGAAGGCATATCTAAAATTGGAACAAGACGCTCCTCCAGAATCTGAAATATTTACCATCCGGGCAGTTTTTACAAGCAAGAAAAAAATAGAAGAAAGCAAGCAACAGGCCAGGCAACAAGGCAGTACAAAAGTTGATTTGAAGGCTCAGGAATACGACATTTACCTGCATAGGCTTTTTACCAGTTTTTTACTTTTCCTCATCAGTCTTATCGCCATCACCCCAATCAATATCAAACAGAAAATCGTGGCAGTACTGATTGGTTCGATATTGTTCTTTACTTATTCTGTATTCAAAATATTCATCTTTCTTCTTGACTTATTCAACCGATCCTCGTTTGAAATGTACAAACTCAATGAGACAGGTAGCAACCTTACAGAAGGCATTTCCTATGTGCTGAAATCACTCGGAACATCTGCCTTTGTCGTTGTGCTGATTTGGATTTTTGTTGCTTTCCGGAAAAGTAACTGGAAGGAGGTATTGGAAAAGATTGATTGAATGAATTAGATTTTAGACAATAGACTTTAGACAACTTCCAACGAAAGCGTTTTTGTAAGTTGATTACAATCAATTGTTTTCTTTCTTCAAATTCCTAATCCACTTTTGGGAAACATCTAATATCTATCTATCTAATGTCTAACATCCGGTTCTAAAGATTTGCTTTTTTTACATAAAACCGGTCAGTTGCTATCTGGAAATCGGCTTTGTCCATGTTTTTCAAAACCGTATTCTTTGCTGAACCTGCAACAGGGTAAATCAATTCATATTGGCCAGGTTTGCCTACCATTACTGGCATATCGAACGCTTCCACATTTGCAAACCAAGTGTATTCAACTTGGAGGTTTTTTCCTTTTTGTTTTAATTTATAAGCTAACCTTGGAAGGCCTGCATGGAAAAGATACTGCTCGAATAATTTAGAATAGTCTTTCCTGAAATATTGATTTACAAAAACCAGGAATTCATCTGTAGTCGTGGTGGTATATTTAAACTTATCGTAATAGGCCCTAAGGAATCCAAACCATTTTTCATCATCATCGACCACGTGGCGGAAGGTGTGCAATATCCAGGAGCCTTTGAAATAGTGGTCGCTGCTGGTCCAATTGTCCCAATTGACATCACGGGGTCCGACAATAGGTTCAAAATTTCGGATAAAATGCCGTTGCCCATCGAGGTACCGGAGCGCATCTTCATAACTGAACAAGCATTCCACATAAAGCGCTTCCATGTAAGTAGTAAATGCCTCATGTATCCACATGTCACAATGATCCTTGGTACTCACTGAGTTACCAAAATATTCATGGCCACTTTCGTGGATAATGAGAAAATCCCAATCCATGTCACGCGGGATCATCCCTCCTCGATAACCCCTCATATAGTTGTTGCCATAGGCAATCGCGCTTTGATGTTCCATACCCAAATATGGCGATTCCACCAATGCAAAACCATCGTTCCAGAAAGGATATTTACCAAAATATTTTTCATAACAGGCAAGCATGGGCTTAACCTGCTCAAAATGCTTTTTGGCCTTTTCAAGATTATAGTCGAGTACATAATAATCCAATGCAAGGGAATCACCATCAATGGCAATATATGTATCGGAAAAATGGGCATAGTTGCCAATGTTGACCGATACATTGTAATTGTTGATCGGATACGATACGAACCACTCCCAAAGTGTATATTCAGAAGTATAAGGTGATTTGTTACGCAAATTGCCATTCGCCACACAGGTCAGTCCATTGGGTACAGCAATATTGATGGACATGCTGTCCGGTTCATCAGAAAGGTGGTCTTTGTTGGGCCACCAGAGGCTTGCACCATCTCCTTCGCAAGCCACCCCTACCCAGGGCCTTACCTGTTCATCTTTTTCCCAGATAAACCCACCATCCCAAGGAGGATTGTTGGCAGAGGTGGGATACCCTTCGTATGCCACTCGAATGGTTTCCTTATCCCCTTTTTTGAGTGCATCAGATAAATAAATAAAAACAGCGTTGTGCAATCGGTGGAAGGTGACGGGTTGGCCAGCGTGTGTAATCTCATGGATATCCATGTTTTTGTATAGATCCACCTGCATGAGGTCAAAATCCTCTACCACATCAAATGAAATATCCACAAAACCTTTGATAAATTTTTTGGTGATATCGACTGCCAAGTTCAACTCGTAATAGGTCACATCATAACAGGTACGCTCTTTGGTGAGCTTGCCTCGGAGGGTATCAGCCCTTGTAAAGTTGAATTTCTGGTAATAATCCACTTGGCCTACCAAAGTGGTTCCGAGAAGCAGAAAACCAACGACTACCACAAGCACTTTTTTCATATTAAAAAACTGATTTACAAGCATTTACAGTAAGTAATAATTTTAACTAAATTTGTGTGCCGAAAGCTAAAGCGGGAAAATTAAGCAATTTCCATTGTTCCATTGTTTCGTTCGAAATAGGCTTCTTTGAAAACCGATAAATTTCCATCATTAGGGAGCAGGTAATTACTAATCTGCCCAGTATGTCGAATTTATTTTTTCTTGTAAAAGTGTTTGAAAAACTAAGCATAGCTTGAGCTACGGTTCTTTTTTCTAACGCTTTTAGAAGGGAAAAGAACGAGTCAGAGTGGGTAGATTATTTGTTGCCTGTTCCCTTATTGAAACCAAAAGACCCGGAAGCCGTGAAACGTTCAATACCTTTGCACAAATTTTGCATACATGAATATAGTCGTCGGAAAAGCCATAAAAGAACTATTGTTTGATCACGATACGGTCATTTTGCCAGGGCTTGGCGGATTCACTGCAACTTCGGTCGCTGCAACTGTTGACTATGTGCAAGGAACCGTGCAACCTCCTGCAAAAAAATTGGAATTCAATACCAATCTTGTCACCAACGACGGCACGTTGATAAATCATATCCAGCAAGCTGAGGTTATTACGGCAAAAGAAGCCAACGAAGTGATCGCCAGTTATGTAGATGAAGTGAAAGAATCTCTAGAAAACCGTGAAATAGTTGACATCCCAAATGTTGGTAGGCTTTACAAAGATTTTGAGCAGAAGATCAGGTTCATGCCTGAGGGTACTAATTTCAAAGTGGAGTCCTTTGGTCTGCCTACCGTGCAGTTCAACCCAATTGCCAGACAAAAAACCAACCCCTCGGCTACTGCAGCTACCCCAACAGTTAAACTAACCGTGCTGAAAGGTGCAAAATCCTACACAAAATTAAGTACAAAAAAATTAAGTACAAAAAAAGAGCCTCATTGGGCTGAAAAAGCATTGCCTTGGTTGATTGTCCTGGCTGCTATCCTCTTGGCAATAAGCCTTTTCATGTGGCTAAACGATGATGACCAGAAGTCACAAGCCGTTGTCCCTCAAGAACGTGTAAATGTCAAACCAGCCCAGGAAGAAGAAGCTGCATTGTCCGAAATGCAAAACGAGGAAACGCTCGGTGGCAATGAAGGAACCAATACAGATGATTCAAGCGATCAACCACCAACTGAAGACAATAAAATTGAGGATACCACAACAAAACCGATTACTGAAGTACCTGCTGTAAAGCCCAGCACTTTTATTGTAATTCACAGTTTTGGCGAAAACAATAATGCTCAAAATTTCTCCCGGACACTAAAAAGAGGAGGTTACACACCGGTCACGAAATTTCATAACCAACTTTATCGAGTGGGTGTGGAAATACCTTCTGCCATCCAAAGTGAAATTGACCAAATGGTGAACGAACTGGGCAAAAAGTACAAATCTACGCCCGTGCCAGTTGATTATTGATTCGATGGTTTTGCTTTAAGAATTTAGAGAGCTATACATTAGACTTTAGACAATATAATACAAAAATTATTTTGTAAATCATTGACAATCAGATAATAATTGATTCGATTTCTAATATCGAAAGTCTTACATTCTATTTCAGTGAAAAAAATTGGACTCCTTTCCGATACACATGGTTTTCTTGATGAAACCATTTTCGTCCATTTTCAAAATTGTGATGAAATATGGCATGCCGGGGACATCGGCAACCTTGCCGTAGCTGACAAATTGGAGGCATTCAAGCCATTCAAGGCCGTTTATGGAAATATTGATGGTGGAAAATTGCGCCAGCGATACCCTGAAAATTTGCGCTTTGATTGCGAAGGATTAGAAGTCTGGATCACTCATATTGGTGGCTACCCTAGCAGGTACAACATTCGGGTGCGTGAGGAAATCAAGATCAATCCTCCAGGACTATTCATCGTTGGTCATTCACATATCCTTAAGGCAATGCCCGATAAGAAATTGAGCCTGCTCCACCTCAATCCAGGTGCCTGCGGAAAAGAAGGTTTCCACAAAATGCGGACAGCCATGCGCTTTAATGTCTCGGATGGAAAGATTACCCAATTGGAAGTGATTGAGCTTGGGCTTAGGGGAAGCTTGGAATAGCGAGGGAGTATCAGGAGGGAGGAGTCAGGGATACAATAAGAAAACGTGCTCTTTTATTTTATCTGACCTTTGACTCCTCTCTACTGACACCTGTAACTTATTAGACATCTTTCGAACTACCAGCTCATATCATCATCTTCACCACTGGGCTTATCATTATCTTCGCCACTGGGCTTATCTTCACCTTCTCCATCATTGCTGGGTGAAGAAACAACATCACCACCACCAGCAGCTGCCTCAGCATCTTCGGCAGCCCTCCGCTCTTCCCATTCGGCTTGACGACGATCAAATTCCTCGTAGTCATAATCAGGCATCAATTCTGTTTTGACGTAGTTGATAACGTCATCCAGGCCTTCCTTGAAACGGTTGAAATCTTCTTTGTATAAAAAGATTTTGTGTCGCTCATAGCCGTCTCCATGAAATTTTTTTGTGCTTTCAGTCAGCGTAAGGTAGAAATCATCGCCTTTCGTTCTGCGCACGTCAAAGAAATAGGTCCTCCGTTTTCCGGCCCTTACTTTCTTTGAATACACACTCTCAAATCTTCTGTCGTTGTCCACTTGTTTAAAATGTATTTGGTTAACAAATCTGAGCTATCAACTATATGATATTTATATCTTATAAATTTTAGCCATGACAAAAGTAGTTAATAGATTGAAATATCAAAATTGTGGTCGGTTTTTTAGAGCGATTGGTTTTTGGTTCGGGGTTTTTGGTTCGGGGTTTGGGGTAGAATCAAACCAGAAATCATCCTCTCTTACCGCTGCACATCCACCTCTTCTTCTGCCAATTGTTTTTCAAACTGTTCTTGATAGTAACCTCCATTCTTCACCAACTCTTCGTGGGTCCCTTCTTCGACAATACGCCCATCCCCCAGAACTATTATTTTATCAAAACTCAAAAGGGAATATATGCGATGGGTGATAATAATGGCAGTTTTATTCGCCAGATTTTTATCCATATAACCAAGTATCTGCTTTTCGGTATTGGTGTCAACGGCGCTCAGGCAATCGTCAAGTATCACAATATCAGGCTCTTTGATAAGTGCCCGGGCAATGGAAACACGCTGCTTTTGCCCCCCAGACAAAGTCAGCCCTCGCTCACCCACCATTGTATCAAAACCTTCTGATAATTCAGTCAATTCCTGGTGGATGGCGGCATATTTGGTAAACTGTTCAATTTCTTCCAAAGGTGCATCAGGTTTCCCAAAACGGACATTGTTGCCAATGGTATCTGAGAATAGGAAAACATCTTGTGGAACATATCCTATGCGTGTTCGCAAGGTGGAAAGATCAAGATCCTGAATGTCTTTACCGTCCAAAGAAATACAGCCCTCGCTAACATCGTACATACGCAAAAGCAGATCGGCCAGGGATGTTTTGCCACTCCCGGTCCTGCCGATGATCGCCAGTTTTTGGCCAGGCTTCAATTTAAAACTGATATTTTTCAAAGCCTCGATACCAGTATCTGGATACACAAAACCCACATTGTCAAAAACCACTTCTCCCCTCAAGTTTTTTCCCGGCTGGCCATTTTTGACTGGATTGGTTATTTCAGGATTTATTTTCAAAAATTCATTGATCCTATTTTGCGAAGCAGCCGCTTGTTGAATGATCGAACTGATCCAACCCAGTGCAGCGACAGGCCAAGTCAGCATATTTACATAAATAATGAACTCGGCAATATTGCCCGGTGTAATGCTTCCCCTCGCCACATGGATGCCGCCAAAATAGACGGTGATGACGGTACTCATCCCTATCAATAGCAACATGGTTGGATGAAAAAATGCATTGACCCTCGCCAGGTCAAGAGACCTATCCATGTACACTTGCGTTTCTTTGTCAAAAAACTGCCCCATCGGGCGCTCCTGCACATAGGATTTCACCACCCGAATTCCAGAGTAAACTTCTTGCGTAATACTTGTCAAATTGGAGAGCTGCTGTTGGATACGGGCACTACGCTGGTGGATGAGGTAACTGACATAATAAATGGAAATGGACAGCACAGGCAACGGAGCCAGGCAATACAGCGTCAACGTCGGGCTGACCTTCAACATGGAATAGATGACCAGACTAAAAAGTGCCAACAAATTGATACCATATAATATTGCTGGCCCCAGGTACATTCTCACTTTAGACACATCCTCCACGATTCGGGCCATCAAATCACCGGTACTGTTTTTTTTGTAAAAAGCCTGGTGCAATGCTTCGTAATGCGCAAATATCTCTTTCCTCAAATCGTACTCAATCAAGCGGGACATCACAATTACTGTTTGGCGCACCATAAAAAGAAAGATGCCCATGAGCAAAGCCAATCCGACCACCACCATTCCGAAAAACAATAATACCTTCCCAAAATACTCGAACACCTGTCCTTGCATTTCAAAACCATCGTACATTCGGTAAAGCGCAATATTGTCGATCACCATATCCAACGCCTGCCGGATTACCTGGGGCTGTAAGGCGAGGAAATAATTAGATATAAAAATGAACGTGACCCCTAAAAGCAGGCGGGCCCTATATTTTATAAAATACTTATTTAAAAAAGCTAAATGACGCATTGTTGGTACCCGTTCAGTAGTCCTGGGTTGGCTATGACAATAATCATATTCAATACAAGCTGATTAGCTTTGGTATGCCACAAGCAACTTAAGACTGAATCAAAACCTCTAATTCCCCAATTTGTTTGGGCGGGCGAATTTATACAAATATCTTTGCACTCATTAAAACTACTGTAAGCCAATTTACAAATCAAAAACTAATGGGAAACATGCACCGTGAAATCCACCAATGGCACAGTCCATCTTTAAACAAGGATATGGAAATTGTCATGTATGGACATTATGGCTTTGCCTTGCTGCTGCTGCCTACCGCCGCCGCCGATTATCTTGAATATGAAAGGTTTTTATTGATTGATTCAATTAGCGACCATATCAATTCTGGGAAATGCAAAGTCTTTTCAATAAACAGCATCAACGCTGAAAGCTGGCTCAACAAGGACATGCACCCCCGGCACAAAAGCATTCGCCACCAGCAATTTAATGATTATGTGTACAATGAGGTCGTTCCATTTATCAAAAACAATACAAGCGAAGACTCCAAAATCATATTGACAGGTGCTTCACTTGGCGCCCTGCACTCTGCCAACCTATACTTCAAACGCCCTGACCTGATCGATGGCGTGATTGCCATGAGCGGCGTTTACGACCTCAAGACTTATACCGATGGGTATTACGACGAAGACGTTTATTTCAATTCACCCATTTCATATTTACCAAACCTAAACGACGATTTTCATTTGCCACGATTGCAAAAAGCTGAACATATCCATATTTTAACTGGCTCTGGTGCTTATGAAAGCCCTGAAGCATCACAGCGTTTTTCGGATGTCCTGAAAAGCAAAGGCATCCCTCATGAACTCGACATTTGGGGCCCCGATATGCGCCATGATTGGCCGACGTGGCGAGCTATGTTACCAAATTATCTTGATACTAGGTTTTGAGTTTTTGAGTTGCTGAGTCTTGAGTTGCTGAGTTAGTAACTGCAACCCAAAACTCAAAAACTCAAAACTAAAAAACTCTCTAAGAGTATGTTTTAAATTCCAAATGAGGAATTTTGAAAATTTGATAATCCTTTAAAAATGGGGATCGGCCATGTAATTTGTGTTTCCTAAATCATAAATTACGATGGTAAAAGTCAAACTGCCTTTTCGGCGTGTCCGG
>JAJCYI010000165.1 GCA_029263015.1 Saprospiraceae bacterium
TCGACACTTTTGACGAGGTTATTTTTTCGTCAGACAAGGCAAAAAAAATTAGCATAGCCATAGCTACGGTCATTTTTTTTAACAAAGTATGGCGGAAAAAGAGGCCGCCAAAAGTGTCGATTATTTGAGTTCACCTACTTATTTGGTTCTACGCCAAATATAGTGGATTTGGTACTTTAGCAGGATGAATGAATTACCAATATTTACAGCCGCCTTAGGATTAGAAAACCCTTGGTTTGTCAAAGAAGTGTACTTTGAAGGCCAAGGGGGAGATAAGAAATTACATATTCATGTTGACCATAAAGAGAGGGTTAAATTTGAGTATGAATCAAAAAAATATCCAGTTTATGACCATCAAGAAAGGACTTGGAAACATTTGAATTTCTTTCAGCATGAATGCCATTTACATGCAAGGGTGCCCAGGGTTAAAAACGGGGACGGGAAAGTGAGATTAATCGAGCTGCCCTGGGCAAAACCGGGCAGTTCATTTACGCTATTATTTGAACTGGATGTGTTGGGCCTGGTAAAAGGGGGGATGAGCGGAAGTGCAGTTGGGAACCGTTTGGGGATAGGGGGCAAAAGGGTTTTTGGGATAGTCCGCCGATATGTAAGCCATGCCCTGGCGACCCAGGGTTTAGCGGATGTTGAAGAATTATCGGCAGATGAGGCCTCTTCAAGGAAAGGGCATAATTATGTAACGGTTTTGGCAGACCGTAAAGAAAAGAAAGTGGTTGGGGTTGCTGTTGGAAAAGATAAAGAAGCATTTGCCCACGCCTTATTGGATATGGAGGTTAGGGGCGCAGACAGAAAGAAAGTAAGGGCGGTAACAATGGATATGTCAAAATCTTATATAGCAGCGGCGGATGAGTTTATACCCCAGGCCGATATTGTATTTGACCGGTTCCATATAAGCCAAAAACTAAACAGTGCCGTAGATGAAATAAGAAGGACAGAACAAAGGCACTATGATGAATTAAAAAAGAGCCGCTATTTATGGCTGAGAAACAATTCAAGGCATAGCTGGCAACCCGCCCTATGCGGGCGGGCTGACAGCTATACAAACCGTTAGCATCAATTAAAAAAAATAAAAATTGAACCAAAATGAAAAAGAACTACAGTTTATTGATTTTAGCTATATTCATGGTAATAATTATTTCATCATGTTCAGAAAAGAAATCAGATCAACCGGATATTGTAAATGATTTATTCCCTGAGGCGCAAAGTGAATTGAGAGGAGTCATTGAGTCAATAGTTAAGGACTGTGAAACAGCTAATCTAGAAGGGCTAAAAGCAATCCATTTGGCAAGTGATAAATTCACAAAATTTGGTCTACGAAGTTTTGAAAGACAAGATGTAAATAGCACCAATGAGTCTGAGGTAGCACATTTTGGGTCAATTTCAAATTTTAAAGCGGAAGTAAAAGATCTGAAGATTGATGTATTTGGAGATGTTGGTATAGCAACATACTACCCACATGTTACTTTTGAAAAGGATGGAGTAGAGAAATCAGGAAGTGCCCGCCAAACACTTGTTTTCTTAAAGACAAGTGAAGGTTGGAAAATCATTCATGAGCATGGAACCATGCGACAACAGGAGTAATTAATTTATCTCATACACACAACACGACATAACCCAATTAATTGACAATTTTAATGAAATGAAAACTGATGCTAACAAAGCATCCTATGTAAAGCTGTAATGTACACCAAGGTACCTACAAATATGATATGTGAAAAACGGTTTACATGGTTCTTATTCAATTTTAACCTTATGAGTCCTGCATCCTATGTGTGGTACGGGGGTTCCTTGAAATCAATTATTCTTTTTTCAGAAAGCCCCTCAGAAAAAAGGGGGGCTTCCTGAAAAAAAAACAATGACCGTCCACCAGCATCTGTGAGGTCATAAAACAGCCAAGCCGCCTGCTACGCGGTGTGGTACGCCCAAAGGGGCCCACCTGCTTTGTTTTGTGGTCTTGGCCGGTTGTGTATTTTGAACTTTCATAAGTGCTTTTGTTCTTTGAATTCAATCCTTTTGGGCAGCCAGCCCTATTTCATATGGCTTTCCCGTTTTTATGACGGCATGCATCCGGCTCAGAAGTTTTCGGGCCACCTTGACAACAATTGTTTTTGGGTTCTTCCCCAGGTGCTTTCTGTAATAAGCCTGCATCACCGGGTCTTCCCGGATGGCCACCCAGGGAACCCTCTATGACATAGGACCGCAAGAGCCGGTGGCCCCGCGGTGTCACACCGGTCGTACGGAAAGGTTCTCCGCTCTGCCGGATGCCGGGGACCATCCCGATATAGGAGGCAAACTGCTTGAAAGAACCGAAGCGGCGCAGGTCGCCGGCCTCGCACAAAAAAGCGGCAGCGGTCAATGGGCCGATCCCCGGGACGGACCTCAGCAGCATGTAGTCCTTTTTGTGGTTGGACCGGCAATAGGCCCTGACCTTGTTCGACACGGACCTGAGCTGTTCGTCCAGGAAACAGTAATGTTCCAATTGGCTGTCAAGGGCGGCACCGGCAGTGGTATGCTCCCATTCGATCGCATAGAGCCATTCGCCGAAGGCCGCCGTCCAGTTGGGGTTGTCCAGGTGTTCGGGGATTCCGATGCCCTGGTACAACAGGGCTGATTTGATCTGGGATTTGAGCCGCCGGAAATCTTTGACCAGGTGGAACCGGCGCCGGAAAAGCCAACGGAGCTGTTCCCTTTGGCGAGAAGGGACTTCTATGGAACGGAGGTTGCCGTTGCGGAGTTGTTTGGCAATATTGGTACAGTCAATCTTATCGGTCTTGACAAAAGCCTGTTTCGCAGCCCTGGGTATATCGGCCGGATTCACCACGAGTGCCGTCCATCCAAAGGACTGGAAAGCACGAACGGCCTGATAACCACAACAGCCCGCCTCATAGGCACAATGTACCTCGTGGTCGGCAAAATGCCGATCAACATGGTTTTTTAAACCAATGGCATCAGGAACAAATGTTTTGGTATTGCCATCGAAGAGGTCGGTACAGAAATGTATTTTCCACGATTTTTTGTGGATGTCGATACCGATATATAATTGTGCCGTAGAATGCGTAACTTTTGAAGCCATTATTATTTATTTTTATGGTTAATGTATGGTTCCTAAGTTACTGCTTTTACATAGATGCTATAACGATCAGTCGGGCTATGCGCCCGACCGCCGTATATGCACACGTTATGCGTCATTATTGAAATCACCCTACACATCAAAATGAATTACAAAATTTAATTAAATGCAATTGATTATACTGAATACACAAATTTATCTTCTCCTATTTTCGGTAGCTCTTATTACTTCCTGTGGTGGTAAGGACAAACCAACCATTTCAGAAAACACTACAAATGAATCAGGGGTAACTTTAAAAACAAATCCATAAATAGCTGAATATATACGACATATATTCCAGGATAAAAATGGAAACCTATGGTTTGGTACTAAATGGTTATGGTGTAGCACACTATGATGGAGATAGCGTTTCTTATTTCTCCAATGCACAGGGATTTGATGGCCAACAAATTACAGGCATCACAGAAGATCCGGAGAAAAATATATGGTTCGCTACAGACCAGGGCGTTGTGAAATATGACTGGTCAAGAAATAATGAAGGCGGAAAACGATTTACCAATTATACTGATCAGCAATATTTCGGAGGCCAACGATTCTGGAGCATATTCGCTGACAGTAAAAGTACTATTTGGGCAGGTTCAGTAGCAGGCATATTTCGATTTGATGGTGTAAACTGGGCGCCTTTTGAGCTCCCCTATCCTGAAGAAGTGACAGGCGAATTCATCACCAAAGGGACTACTTGGCCTATATCAGAAGATAGGGCGGGCAATATGTGGTTTAGTACAAATGGTTATGGCGCCTTTAAATATGATGGCTAATCATTTACCCAATATTCTAAAAAAGATGGGCTGGCCGATAACAGCGTTGACAATATAATAGAAGATAGCAATGGGAATATATGGTTTGGAACAAGGCATGGAGGGGTAAGTCGATATGATGGCACAACCTTTATCAATTACACCGCGGATGATAGTATTGGCAACAATGAAGTTTGTATCATTTATGAAGATAAGGAGGGAAATATCTGGTTTAGCTCTGAAGGTTTTGGTGTATATCGCTACAATGGAGAATCCTTTGCCAATTACAGTCAAAAGCAAGGTCTCGATGTTAGGGCAGTACAAACAATCTTTGAAGATAAAGAAGGTCGATTTTGGGTTGGCGGCGGAGGTGGACTTTATCAATACGATGGTAAATCCTTTTTTAATGTTACAAAGAATGGGCCTTGGAAATAATAGATTAAAGAAAACGAACGCATAACAATGTGTTTTTTATGTTTATGTCGACTAAACGCCGTCACGCCACATACACGAGACGTTGTGTGCTATTAAAATAAGAATATTTAGCAAATCCAAATGATATTCGATTTGGCTAAGAACTGTAAAAGGTCAATTTTTTTGGTTCTTTGACAATTTTTGCAAAAGCGGGAAAAAGGTTAAATTTCGTTTTTCACAAAAAAACGAAAAGATGCACTCAGAACTTGAAATTTACGCTGCGCTTCTCAATATTCCCAAATTGGAGATTGAGCGGGTGGAACTAGGAAAAAGGGCTTTAAATATCTACTGTAAAATAGTTTGTTTTGATTCCCAAACCTGCCCTTCTTGTCAGAAAGAAGTTTCGAAAAAGACCCCGAAATACCGTCGGGAAATACGGGACTTGGATATTAGTGGCCGAAAAGTGGTTTTGCATTTATTGGTACATCAATATCATTGCGGATGCGGTCGAACTTTTAGCGAATATTTTGACTTTGTCTCTCCTGGAAAAAGTTACACCCAAAGACAAGCAAAATGGATATTTGAAATGAGTGCAAAACAAAGCTATTTACAAGTCGGCGCATTGGTAGACATGAACCCTAAAACAGTTGAACGGCTTTGCTATGGCCAAGTAAACTTTCGGGCAATTGATTGGGGTAGAATCCACCGGATTGGGATTGATGAATTTGCTTTTAAAAAAGGGCACAAAGACTTCATCGTTATTCTAATTGACTTGGATGCACACGAAATAATCGACCTGCTCCAATTTAGGGACAAAGCCTTTATCCGTGCCTATTTTAAAGGGCTTGGCGACGAAACCTGCGCAAAAGCAACAGATTTTTGCTCTGATATGTGGGGCCCTTTTCAAAGCCTGGCACCGGAACTTTTTCCGAATGCGCTAATCCATATTGACCGTTTTCATTGGACGCTCCATTTGAATAAGGTAGTTGATAATTTTCAAAAAGAATTACGTCGCCAAAATAAAGATGAACCAGCCTTCAAAGGCCTAAAATGGAAACTGATCAAACGTCCTGAAAACCTCCATGAATCAGAGCAAAAAGACATAGGGGCAGCATTTAAATGCGCCCCGCAATTAGAGGAAATTTACCAAATGAAAAATACATTTCAACCCATTTTCGATATCGACTTTTCTTATGATTTTGCCGTCGGGCAAATTAACCTTTGGATAGCACAGGCTAACGGTTTAAAAAATAAATATCTTAGCCAATTTGTAGATCTATTTGAGCGCCATCGAGCTAATATTCTTAACTACTTTGTCAATAGAATTTCAAGTGGGGCCGTAGAAGGTAAAAACAACTTACTCAGGACTATTAAACGCTTCACTTTTAATATGTCAAATTTTCAGAATTTCAGGCGAAGAGTTTTTGCTTTTAATCAATGATTTGCAAAAATTGTCAAAGAACCTTTTTTTTAACTATGTCTCTTTTTACATCATTTAGGGAGAAGCGACTTTGGCTTTATACACTTTTCGTGTTGGGTGCAATTATTGCGACCCTCATTTTTGGGGGAGGGCTGGTCCCAACAATGGACCAAGACCTACAAGGTGCTCTCTTTTTTTACACTATGATAGCTATTGCAATAACTGTCATATTACACGGTCTAATAACTCGACCAGGAAAAGCTGAAATTACAGTTTGGCTGGGCCTTTCTGCAGTCTACGTCATGTTATATTCAAGATTAGGATTTGCAGAAAGATCCCATCTTTTTGAATATAGTGTATTAGCAATTTTCATTCACAAAGCACTTATTGAAAGAGCAATACAAGGAAAAAAAATTCCTAATCCTGGTCTACTCGCTTTTCTGACTGCCTTTGCAATAGGAGCGCTTGATGAATTTATCCAGTTATTCCTTCCGAGTAGAGTATTCGACATCATTGATATTTTGTTTAATGGTTTTGCGGCATTTATGGCTATTGGAGCAAGTTCGGCAATTCGATGGGTGCGGAAAAAGATAAGCAGTGATTAATGAATTGAATTTTAATTTGTAAAACAGCACACTACAAAGGTTATGCGATAATATGCCATAAACGGGCATATTACGCATACACGAGACATTCGCTGCAACCAAAAAAAGAAAGAAAGAAAAAGAAACGTTGTATCGAAGGATTCGAGTCGAATTTAAGGAATGTAGAAAAATAAAAACCAGCCACTAACAAAGCGGTTTTTATGTTTATGTCGACTAAACGCCAGGGTGAACGAAAGAAAAAAAGCATCATATGAATTTTGACTTTCGTTCACCCTGTTCAAATCAATTTTCCAAAAAAATCAACTGCGTAATGTCAGTTATTAACCCCCCTATTTCCCCACAGCCATGAATTGAAAAGATTTTTTCAGAGTATGTTCAATTTTTGTTGCGATTGACCGACCAATACTTGACCCATTTCGCCAGAAAGGAGATTATTTTTAACTTGCCGACTCATACTTCTCGACATTAGACGATAGACCATTAGATATTAAACTATTCCATACGTATAAAGGGACAAGGATCAGCTAGCTACGATTTTGGAATGGTCAATACCTAATAGCAACTTGCCGTCCACGTCATGCAAGTTAAAATCAAAACATAATGAATCTAACCACCTTAGACTGGACCATCATCGCTGTTTATTTTGTGTTCGTGCTCACAGTAGGGTTGATGGTATCCCGTAAAGCGGGGTCGAGCGTATCAGAATTTTTCCTTTCAGGGCGCAATATGTCCTGGTGGCTGTTGGGCGTCTCTATGGTCGCCACCACGTTTTCCGCTGACACCCCAAACCTTGTCACCAATTTTGTCCGCGTTGACGGAATTGCAGGAAACTGGGCCTGGTGGGCGTTCTTGTTGACAGGCATGTTGACGGTCTTTGTTTATGCCAAACTATGGCGCCGATCAATGGTCCTTACCGATATAGAATTCTACGAGCTTCGCTACAGTGGCAAAGCAGCTGCATTTTTAAGAGGGTTTCGGGCACTATATCTGGGTTTGATCTTCAACGTCCTAGTGATGGGAGCGGTAGCTCTAGCGGCTATCAAATTCGGGGAGGTCATGCTGGGCATGCCAGGTTGGCTTACATTGCTTATTGCTGGTTCAATCACCTTGGCTTACAGTGCTTTTGGAGGCTTAAAGGCAGTAGTCATTACGGATTTCGTACAGTTTATTGTTGCGATGATCGGAGCAATTTGGGCTTGTATTTACCTGATAAACTTAGAGGAAGTTGGAGGTGTTTCTGGTCTGATATCACACGTAAATGTCATTGATAAGCTCAGTCTTTTACCTGATTTTTCCGATCCTTCCATTTGGGTACCCATTATGTTGGTTCCACTTGCAGTACAGTGGTGGGCTTCTTATTATCCAGGATCAGAACCTGGAGGTGGGGGATATATCGCCCAACGAATGTTTTCTGCTAAAGATGAACGAAACGCAATTGGCGCCACTTTGCTGTTCAATATTGCTCATTACGCCCTGCGTCCCTGGCCTTGGATACTCATCGCTTTAGCATCCTTGATCGTTTTTCCGGAACTGTCCGATATAAAACAAGCTTTTCCAAATTTACCAGATGATAAGCTGGGGCATGATGTCGCTTATCCTGCCATGTTGACTTTGTTGCCCGCAGGGCTTTTGGGATTGGTCGCTGCATCACTGATCGCAGCATTCATGTCCACTATGTCCACCCAGTTGAATTTGGGTGCATCTTATCTAGTCAATGATTTTTACCAACGGTTCATAAAACCTGATGCCTCACAGAAAGAATTGGTATGGGCTGGTCGTCTATTTACGATATTATCAGCTTTTTTAGGTTTGGGTTTAGGGCTTCTGCTTACTGATGCGGGCCAGGCATTCAAGTTACTCCTCCTCCTCGGTGCTGGCACCGGATTGATCTACATCTTACGATGGTTTTGGTGGCGGATCAATGCAGTCACCGAAATCGTGGCGATGGTTTCCTCTTTAATCATAGCAATCTATCTCACTTTTTTGCACGACCTCACCGGGATTTTACCATTGGAGGCTTGGCATAAAATTGTACTCAGTGCAGTACTGACAACCATTATCTGGGTTGTCGCCACCTTTATTACCCCACCGACAAAAGATGAAACATTGCGCAATTTCTATCGCCTGATAAAACCAGGCGGATCTGGCTGGGATGCTGTGCTCGACAAAGCCCAGGAGGAAGGTGAACATATTGAAAAAGAAGTCGGTCAACTTCCGCTTGAGCTTCTTTGTGTCGTAATTGGCTGTATTACTGTTTTCGGGATACTGTTCGCAACTGGAAACTGGATATACGGCAAGACCATTCCGGCTCTGTTCCTCAGTGCTATTGCTGCCGGAGGAGGCTACTTCCTCTTTTGGGCATGGGGTCGATTGAGAACCGACTGACATTTGCTGAACCCCTTAACTTTAAATTGTACGTTAGAAATTAGAAATGGGAAATAGGGCTGTCTTCTCCAAAAACTACTTCACCACTGCGGTGGTGTTCTTTCTGGTCGAAGTTTTCATCGCCCTTTTTATAAAAGACAAATTCTTCCGTCCTTACTTCGGTGACTTTCTCGTGGTTATTTTGATTTATTGTTTTTTGAAATCCTTTTGGCACAGAACGCCTTTGCACGTCGGCATCTATGTTTTAGTATTTTCTTTTGCCATTGAGGTTGGACAGTATTTTAAATTGGTAGAATTGCTGGGCCTGGGCCACTCCCAAGTAGCGAGGACAGTAATTGGTACCGGCTTCGATTGGGGCGACTTGATTGCTTATACGCTGGGCATTTTAGCCGTTTTTGGCTTTGAGAAATTTGTGTTTAAAAAGCCATTATCAAAAAATGGAGTACAATGAATCTTGCTGTGAGGGCTGTGAAATGGCATAGATCGCAGTACTCCCCAAGCGAGTAGTTGGTTTATTTCCCGCTCCCAAAACTTGGCTATACTTCTTTTCTGAAATATTTGCAAGGGTTTTCTGTCTAAATAGATAACTTTGCGGGTGATATTGATTTCGATAATTCAACACCCTTTATCCATGCTAAGATATAAAGCAGACATCCGTTCATTGGTATTTATGTTCATTACTGCTGGTATGCTGGTTCTACTGTGGCAATACGGCAGCGAAATGTCCACCCCGCTCTGGACATTATGTTATATTATACAATTGCTTATGGCGGTCATTGTTTCCACCATGGTCCACAACCACCAGCACTTGGGGATGTGGACGGTGAAGTGGCTGAATGTTTTTACCGATAATTTCCTCACGGTTTTTTATGGCTTCCCCGTGTTCGCGTGGATACCGACCCACAATTCCAACCACCATGTCCACATCAACAAGGAGCCAGATTACACCAAGACCTACATGGTCTCGGAAAAAAACAATTTGCTGACCTTATTGACTTACCCATCACTCAGCGGGTATAAACAGCAAAAAGCTGTCGGGAGCTACTTTGTGGGACTGTACAAAGCTAATAGGCGCAAGTTTTATTTTCACCTATTGCAAATAATCAGCCTCGTAGCATGGATCCTGATCGCATTGCTCATTGACTGGAGAAAGGCATTGTATTATGTGATCATACCACAACAGCTGTCACTTTATACCGTGCTCATTTTCAATTATGTGCAACATATCCATGCTGATGAATTATCGGATTTTAACCACTCCCGGAACATAACCGGAAAACTGTTGAATTTTTTGTTATTGAACAATGGATTGCACACAGTACACCATATATCACCTGGTGTCCATTGGAGCACCCTAAGGGAAAAACACGATAAAATCGCCCATAAAATCGACTCCCGATTAAATGAAAGGAATTTTGCTTGGTATTTATTAAGGGTATATATTTTGGGACTGTTCATCCCTTCCTGTCGCACGGAAAATATGCGAATGGAAAGGATTGGGAAACCGGAAACTGTAAATTAGCAAGCCTGTATTTCAAAAGGGTGGGAATTAAATTCCCACCCTTTTGAAATACAGGCCATAATTAAGAAACAAACTACAACCAACCTATAAACATGAAAGTATCAGATTTTATCGAAGTAAAAGACCCGAAAGTGGGCGCTCGTTACCGCAAGGGTAAAGCGTCGATGGGACATTTTGTGCAGGACTATATAAATGGGAAAATTGACATCAATACCGATTTAATGGAGATGCTCAAGGACAAGGATGAAATATTCAATTATGACTATGTCTGGCACCATTATAAATTTTTCTTTTCCCGCATGATCCCCGAAGTAGTAAGCCATTCCCAAAAGCAAGACGAGCGGATCGTGCGCAGTCATTATGACAACAAAAACGACCTGTTCAACTGGTTTCTCGGCCCTCGCATGATTTATACCAGTTGCTATTTTCACGAACATGATGAATCGCTCGAAGATGCACAGGACAACAAGATGAACATCATTGCCCGTAAAATGCAGCTCAAGCCTGGCGAATCATTATTGGATATTGGTTGCGGCTGGGGCACCCTTGTTGCGCACATGGCCAAATACTATGGGGTAGATGCCACTGGCGTCACCATCGCACAAGCCGGGGCGGACTGGGGCACCCGCCAGATTGGAGAATACGGTGTGTCGCCTGAACAGGCCCGCATTTGGAGAATGGATTACCGAGACATCCCCAGTAAGAAATACGATAAAATCACCTGCCTCGAAATGGCCGAGCACGTCGGTATCAAGTATTTCAAGAAATTCATGAAACAGATTTACGATATGCTTGAGGACGATGGCCTATTCTATATGCAGATAGCAGGACTCCGTGAGCGGAACAATCTTTTCCAGAAAGAGAACAGGGAAGACTTGGTCTGGGGGCTTTTCATGAATGAATATATTTTCTCTGGTGCCGATGCCAGTATGCCACTTCACTGGGATTTGAAACGGATGGAAAAAGTAGGTTTTGAAGTACACAGTGTCGAAAACATTGGCATCCATTATGGAAAGACTATCCATTATTGGTACGACAACTGGGTACGAAACAGGGAAAAGGTTTTGGAAAAATACGGAGAAAAAACCTACCGCATTTATGCAGTCTTCCTCGCCTGGTCGGTCTTCATCGCAAGGCAAGGCGCATCAACAGCCTATCAGATTGTTTGTCGGAAAAACATAAATACTGCCGACCGAAACCGCTTCATCGGCGCTACTAACCTTGGTGAAATAGAGCCTAAAAAAGCAAACAAGGAAGCAATGGCGGTTGTTTGATTGATGGCATTCAAAAAGTGTAGATCCCCGCTGGCCCAAGGGCGTCCAGCGGGGATTTAATTTGCCAACTTTACCAAGTACCTTTTAAACAATGGGTACTTTGTAAATTTGCTTACCTTTGCGCCCGCTCGTTATTCTTAGTGCTAAATTGGACAGCTCACCTATCCTTCTGATTTAATTCTGACATAGCAGGCACATTATTATCATTTTAAATTAAATTATGGCCAGATCACAAGAATCGTTCAGCAAAAAAGAAAGAGAAAAGAAAAGACAAAAAAAGAAAAAGGAAAAAGCCGAAAAAAAAGAACAAAGGAAAGCAGATGCCCCAGAAGGTAAAAGTTTTGAAGACATGCTCATGTATGTTGATGAATTTGGGAATCTTACCCCTACTCCTCCCGATCCCAGTAAAAAAAGAAAGGTAAGGAAAGAGGATATTGAAATCAGCGTCCCTAAACAAGGTGCTTTGCCAGAACAGGATATCGTGAGGAAGGGAACAGTTAAGTTTTTCAATGAGGAAAAAGGTTATGGTTTCATCATTGACAAGGATACAAAAGACAGCATTTTTGTACATGCCAATGGATTAGTAGATGAAATCCGGGAAAATGACCGGGTTACATTTGAAGTTGTCATGGGACAAAAAGGACCAAATGCCGTGGGTGTTAAATTGATTACTTAGTTCAGGTTGCAAGGAGGAGGTTGACTCAGTTACATCCATTGGGCAAGTAGATATAAATTAATGAATAAAGGCAAAACCTTTTAAAAGAAGCCACTATCCGAATAGGACTTTCTGGGTTTCTGGAGCAGAAAAAAACGCACCAAGCCAACAATATGGCTGGGTGCGTACTTTTTTAATGCGTTTTAAGCATTCTCATACATACCGTTCCTCACTCCTCTTTAATTAAAAAATGGCAAAATTGGCCCATGAGATTTCACTACACGTGAAAACAAGGGCTGAGCAGGGCGATAGTTTCCATGCCCGTTATGAGTCAACAAATCCGTCAAATCATCCAATTGCTCTTGCGTAGCCCAAACCTTGTCCTTCATTACCATCCAGCTTACGATTTCAGAGCACGGAGGAGTCGTGAGTGAACCACTGTAATACCAGAAACGCTGCTTTCCCCACTTATTATAAGAATCGGGCATCAGCATATCAGCCCTGAACAAATCTGCCGCATCAACATAATCATCAGCGTCTTCATCGAGTGGCATATTAGCCAGGAACCTGTTAAAAAATGGCCGACCATCTTTCACGCCTTCGGTATCAATGAAAACACCTACGACTGCAAGTTTCCCAGTAGTCTCGTTCAGGTGAACAAAGTGTACTTCCGCTGGCGAATCTTCTCCATTAACGGTATGCTCAGAATCCGTATGGAAGTGAAACTGGAGCAATTTGAAAGTGCCACCTTGGAGATGAAGCTTACTATCTCCAGAATAATTGAACTGGATAGTGTGGCCATTATTGATAATGTGAGTACCAGAGGGATCCCAATCAAATGTGAGGTACTTTGAAGGGCTACTGGTCATTGGAGGAATGATATTGATTGGAGATTGCGTCATGCCTCCACAGGCCCAGCTTGAGCAAAGGTCATCCCAATTAATGTCATCGTAACCCCAGTGAACATCGTCACCATCACAGTCAGTACGAAGTGTAATGCCACCATCATCGGTAATGTACGGCATATCAACGGTTTCTTCTATCAAGGCTTCAGTTGTTTCCATCTCATCCGTATCCACGCATGAACTGAAAGTCAATACTGTTGCCAAGAACAGGAAGAATGATAAAAATTTAATAAAACTGGTCTTCATAATCATATTATTTAATAGTTAAAAAATCATTTAATGGACAACTAATGAAGTTGCCACAATTCACAAGTTTTCCCATTGGGTATGTTCTCCAGCCTTGTTGTACAATAAAAATTTCGATTTAGGACAAACCAATATATTTGAGGTTTGAGCAATAATCAGGAATGTAAAAAAGAATAAAACAATCGAAGTTATTGGGAAAAAAGAGCAGTAATTTTAATTCTTGAGCAGTAAATATAGTGTAGGATTTACTCATTCAATAGAAAATGGTATATAATTTTTTCGACGTGATGTTAAATGGTTGGTTTTCAAAATTTTATATGGCGAAATAAATTATAACACATTTGGATTCCGATCGAAGTTAGCAAAATGAAAGGGAGTATTCAGTGAACTGTGTCATCAAATTTACTTAAATTAGGAGTATGACACACAAAAAACAAACCATCCCCACTGGTAACTTACCAGAAGACTTCGATTACGAGCGTTTTCGGCAGGAGGTGATTTCAGGCTTAATTGAAGGAAAGCCTTTGACGGGCGAATCAGGTCTTTTGCAGCCGTTAATTGCAGATTTTGTTCAAGGGGCACTTGATGCAGAGATGCAGGACCACCTTAATGGGGACCGGACACAGGGCATTCCCAACCGTCGCAATGGCAAGCAAAGTAAAACAATCCGTAGTGAGTCTGGTGGGGTTAAGATCGTCTATGACCGAGACCGCAATAGCACCTTTGACCCTGTCACGGTCAAGAAACGCCAGCATCAGTTAGGGTTGGGCTTTGATAACCAAATCTTGGAGCTGTATGCAATGAGCAACTCTATTGCCGATATTCGCACCCATTTAGAAAAAATGTACGGTGTGCAGATGAGTGAAGGGCGAATATCGGAGGTAATCAACGTTACCTGGGACCGGGTCAAGGATTGGAAAGAACGCACTCTGCCAGCCTTGTTTGTTGTCCTTTTTATCGATGCTGTCCATGTTAAAATACGGCGTAGTGACGGAGTGGCTACCGTCGCACTATATGTTGTTTACGGCATCTCGGTAGAGGGACGGCGTGAAATTGTAGCCTTATATCCCGGCCAAGGGGCGGAAGGTGCCTCGGAATGGGGGCGTTGTTTACAGGACCTCAAAGACCGCGGACTTGAAGACGTGTTGATCATCTGTAGCGATGGGCTTTCTGGCTTAAAAGAAGTACTGCAGGAGGCCTTTCCGATAGCCCGT
>JAJCYI010000166.1 GCA_029263015.1 Saprospiraceae bacterium
TTCAATAATTCTGAAAAACTATTCTTGCTGTATCCAGTGGCATCTTTAAATTGGCGTTCGGAATTTATTTCTAAATAGTGCATTGTTTTTTTATGCAAAATTACATAAAATGCTGATTATCACGCAAGAACAAGTCTAATATACACCGAAACTTTGAAATACACCCCTTTGAGTCAATATCAATTAACCTATAATAATTGTTATCTCGCCTTATAAAAACCAATTCTTTCCTTAAGGGTCGGGTATGCGTAAGGTTTCCTTTTAACTTAAAAAACCAAACCATGAAACCAAACAATTTCCAACCTGTAAAGACCCGCAAACAAATTGCTGCTGAATATTCCATTAGTGAACGGACTTTTCGACGTTGGTTGATAAAGGCCGAAATTACACTTCCTAATCGTATGCTGGCTCCAAACGAGCAACAGGTTATTTATGATAAATTTGGTTTGCCAGTCAGCAATAATCGCAATTTTTTCCGTTGAATTTCATATTGATAGTTAGGATGGCCGCCATTGTCCTTCTATGTCCGGTTTTGTCCTTTATCCTCGTGCTTGAATAGAAGTAGATTTGTATTCAACAATCGATATTGATCATGCATTAAGGTGTATTGTTAATTATTGTTTCCAATTAATAACTTCTTGGCATTTCTTATGGTCAGTTGAAGTGGTTGTTTATTGGTGCAAAATATTAATTATACGTTTTCTTACCTTTTATTTTTTTTCAATTTTAATCTCTCTCTATTATGAATTACTTAAAACAATTTTCATTCAGTATTTTTGGGATTTTATTTTTTTGCATTATCGCTCTCCAGCTAAATAGCAAGACATTTTCGTCACGTATTTATTCAGACAACTATTCATCAATAAAAATAAAGGGACCTGGAATTGTGTCTTGCTATCCTTCCATCGAAACTTATTCAATCAATATAGACAATCCTTTACACCAGTCTCATATATGGGAATGGAAAGTTTCAGGCGGAACTTTTGAAAACCATAAAACTGAATGGGTAACTGAAACTGCCATGCCCAGTGAAATAAAAATAAATTGGTCGAATTCTAATTTTGGATTTGGGCAGATTAGTTTAAGAATAAAAAAAAGAACGGAAGACAGTGGAAACAAAGGTCAATTGACAGTTTTGGCCACTACCTCAAAAGTCATAAGGATTGGGCTTCCAAATAAAGTTAATATTAAGTTGGAAGAAAAAATAGTATTGTGCAGCGGCAATTGGTATTTGCTTGAATCTTCCACATTAAGTAAGAATGAAAAAGTAGAATGGTTTATTCAAAACGGAGTTGATATTGATGGGAATTCAATCACATATTATGAAGCTAATGGGGAGCAGGGGAAAAGACTGTTTTTAAAA
The DNA here is from genome assembly GCA_029263015.1 of Saprospiraceae bacterium. Taxonomy (GTDB): domain Bacteria; phylum Bacteroidota; class Bacteroidia; order Chitinophagales; family Saprospiraceae; genus UBA6168. The sequence continues at coordinate 1,364 of JAJCYI010000166.1, forward strand.
CCATTTAATACAGAAAAACCAGTCGTTATTGATATTGCTATAAACAATGATTGCCAAAATAATTCTGCGCCTTATCTAAAGGGAAGAAAAAAATTTCAATCTTTTTCGCCACTAATGGGCGGGCCCAAGTATGTGGGAAAAGGACAATCCAATGAATATGCAATATGTGGCATTCCTGGAGATAGGGAAGTCGATTGGAGTAGTTCCGGTACAATATATAAAAACAAAGATCATCGAGTCACCATTTTATTTCATAAAGCTGGGGAAGGGTTCATTAAATTCACCTATGACGACTGTGAAGGAAATGAAAAAAACATTGTTTTACAAGTAAAAGTAATAGATGGCCCTGCCAATATTAACACTTTCGTTTCGGGTGACCCTGAAATCCTTTTCAACGTATTTCCAAATCCAGTTGAAAGGGAAAGTTTTAAAGTTGAATTATACCAACCTTTTGAAGGTAAAGTTACTGTAGAATTAATGAGCCTTGATGGTAAAAGGATTATTTCTAAAAAATTTAAAAACAACTCCACTATAATAAAGACGGGAGACATTCCTGCCGGCCTCTACCTCCTCAAAGTAAATACAGGTTCAAAAGAATCTGTTTCCAAAATATTCATCAAGTGATCAAACACATAAAAGATAATATTTAACGCAGAAATAGTAGACCGGAACAATCCTTCTCTCTAATGTATGAGACTTTGCATAAAAAGCTCATGGTGTGGTATGTTCTATTAAACTGAATTTCGTTTTGACCCTTTATAAAAATCAATAATCATGAAGCAAACTATATTTTTTTTGACCATAACTCTATTGGTCTCTTTTGAATTAAAAGCACAAATGGTAGGTGGAAGTGGCAACAGCGAATCTCCTACTAAAGATATAAAAGCTGCCAGTATTGACGAAGGTGGTTTTAGTGGTGATGTCAGTTTATTTACAGGAACATATAATTCATCTTATAATTTAGGGACGGTAAGTACACCAACTGGTTTAAGTTTTTCTACCACTCTTTCCTATAGTTCTACCTTTTCCGCAGGAGACAACCTGCCACATTCTACTGGTATACCATACGGAGAAGGCTGGAACCTAGACCTGCCTACAATAAGTGTTAGTACCGAAGATTATAATAAATATTCATTGGTGGAAACGCAAGATATATTACAAGGAGCGGCAGGAGCTGACCCAACGTTGATCTTTTATGATTATCAAAATCAAAATTGTGATGATGCCCTTGAAGAAGGGAAACTCTATTATTATGCCCCTAAATTAAGCATCCCAGGTTATGCCAGCGGTCGCATGGTCTATAAAGAGAAAAAGGGGGACGATTTTGTTTTCGTGTTGCACCAATTTGAAAGGTATGTGGAGGCCCGACTACAGCCCAACGCAACATGGCTTGTTGTTTTGGAGGATGGCACCCAATACCACATGGATAAGAGAATGCTCGCACACCGGAACGCATCCAATCAGCGGGTTCAAGCACAAAGTGATTGTATTGACAATAAAGACATACTTGAAAACCTTCTCTTGCCAAAAACAGAGATAGTGAGCTGGTATTGTAAAAAAATCACGCACCCCAATAAAAACGGAGAAATAGTCTTCAATTATGAAACCCATGGTTGTTTTGATTTTTTTTCTGCGGCGAATGAATACCAAAACCAAATCTCCAATTATTTTTTTGGAGGAAATAATAACAATGGAGGTGGATTAGATGAGACCTGTCGTGACATTTTGTTACAAAGTGTTGAGGCCAAGGCTAACCAAGGGGGCGGACTGAACATAATGAGTCGTTTAATCTTGGATTACGAAGCTGTTTATGATCAGATTGCCAGTGATGACCCATATAGGATTCCAGAAGAATCCGATCCAATATATGAACCAGCAGGAGGTGCTGATGAGATGTACGCTAAAATATCAGTTTATGCTCAATCTTCCTTCAATTGCGAATTTAATGACTGGCGGAGATACATTCACTGGAAATCTGAAGATATTGGGTTAGACTGTACAGAAACGCTGTTGCCTTCTAAGACAAACCCTTATAAAGGCAGTGCTCCACAGTATCTTGGACTGGATAACCAGTATTATTTATTCAACGAAGTTTCATGTGAATTTAACAAAGGTGCTTCCTTCAAACATGGCTACCTCGAATCTCCTGCTATTGGGCTTTCTCTACTTCCTCCTAGTGACATTTACCAAATAGAAACAAAAATATTGGATGATTCACGTGAATTCCTTTATGATGTAAATTTAGCCATAGGTGATGATAGATTCAATTTTGGATTAAATGGACTCACATTTTTCAATACAGAAGCAGTTGAGGCTAAATGTTACGAAAATCGAACTGGGCAATCACTTTTCTCTACATACAACTTAGGCTTAAAACCCTTCGCTTACGAATTTGGCTCAAATTTCACCAATTCCCTTTATTTTGTAATGCCTTCTACTCCGCATAAAGATTTTTTCTTCCAAATTGGTCCTGCCAATTCAGATATTCTTACCGATTCCGATCCTTCGACTTTGCATTGTGATCAACTCTACCCAAATTACCCCAATGATCCTAATAATGAAGACCCAGATTTAGATCCTATCACATCAGGAGCACCCATTCCAAACAACTTCAGCGTTGGGTATGCGTGGTCAATGTTGAAAAAATTCTATGAAGATTTTGTAGGATATGACCCATGTCAAAACCCAACTTGGTGGAATGGAATAGCAATTCCAGGAGACCCTTGCAATGTTTGTCAGCCAGGCCTATGGCAAAACGAACCAACACCAACAAGAATAGTATCAACTAATAATTGTGCCCCTTCTGACGCGTATCTTAAAAATGTCGAAATTTTTCGTTATGCAAAACGGCCATATATGCTCAAATCTGCCATTTTACAAATAAACAATGGCAGCGGCATATCCAATGTTAGCAATTATGCCTTCCGGTACGAAGTCAAAACGGTTGACCTTTATGGTAATATAGCGTACGACATTCCAAACAATGAGAACCCTGAAGATTTTAAAAAGTCTTTGCAGCTATCAGCATATAATGGTGCAAACACAGAACTAAGGAAACGGAATATCTTTCTATTAAAAGAAATCAGGCAATTGCCAGCAGATGGGGAAGCGCTTTCTTCACAGGATTTTGTCACTTTTTTCAAATACGAAGAAACAAACAACCCTGAACCTTTTTGTACTGAAGAATTTGTTCTTGGTGATTTTTATGTGATGACTGAAGTTCAAAATGCAATTGGTAAAAAAACAGTAATAAAATACTTCGAAATCGATCCTGAGCTAAAGCTACCTGGAAATTGGTTTATCAACAATGTCGAAAATTCCTTTGCTATTGAAAGCTTTGACTATCTGGCCAGACCTTTTTCAATTCTAAATCCCATTGCTTCGGCTCCATGCGCCAATTTTGATTTTTCATTATGCGATGGCACATCAATTCCGGGGACTACAGTCCGCAAAAAAGGAAGCCCGTATGCTTACCAAATTTACATGATCGTTGACCAGGTTACTGTAGATGAACGTAATAGCGCCACTAAATCATGGGATTATGATTATCAAAATGGCAGGATCACCAGTGAACAGACCCCTTTTAATGCCAATTTTCAATATGATAAGCAAACCAGCCCTAAGATAGGTTTTCAATATACCACAGTAACAGGCCCACATCAAGGGGGTAATGGCCCTTCAACGAAATACGAACACAGTATTTTAGACAAACTTACTTGGGGCAAATTGCTAAGTGCCGAGACGAGAGATATGGACGGTAAATTGATGAGTTCCTCTACCAATACCTATGAAGCTGTATTGGCTTTTGAAAGCCCTGTTTACAGGCTTAACAATGTTGGCCCAGGGTATTATTCTGAATACTACAATGCGAATGGAAGACCTGTCATTTCTGGGATTGAAGTATATCAAAGTTATATCACAGCCATAAAAAATTGGTTGTCTGGAGGCAATCAACTACTCGAGCATCCTGACCTTGACCCTGCAACTATGTTAGGCACCCAATATGACCTACCTAAGTTTTATGAAACCAGATATGATGACTTAATATCCCAAGACGACCCAAGCAACAGCTATTACTATGGCCCCTATTACCTCCAAAGCTATTTCATCAAAAAAACCGCCGACACCCAGAAGGTATATGACAAAGATGAAAACTTCATCGAAACCACCAGTGAATACCAATATTTTGACGCCAAATATAATGGCGACATAGAAGCAGGGCAAACAGGATATGCCGCACTCGGGGTTGACCCCAAACTCATCTATGAACCTTCTTTTCAGTTGTACCGTGTTCTTACCTATTCCCCTCACGTTGGCGGGGGAAAAGATGACGCCTACACTACTCAGGAAACCTTCTATTGGTTCGACAGGAAAAACGAGGTAGATTGGGAAGACCACCCACATATAGACTTGGTAAGGGACAGGAATATGCGAACCTTGCCTTTTCAAGTAAGGACAACTACCAAAGCCCCTGGGGAAGCCCCGATACAGCGTTCCAGTTACATTCAGCACAGATCCGATTGGCCCAACGGAAGTTTATTGCCGTCTGAAACAAGGTTGCAGGTAGAAGATGGTGGCGTGAATTATTCTAATGACTTAGTAGAGAGGGACGCCAATAATAATTTTTTCGTGTATCCATATCCTACCTTGAAAACAAATGAAATCCTTGCCCGAAATGAATTTGGGCAGGTAACCGAAGAAAGGGATGTTAAAAAGTTAAGAACTACATATAATTACAATGATGTTGGCCTAGTTACCAATATAACTGTTGGTGCAAATTTAAATTTCCCTCTTCCCACTTCATATACCTATAATGACAAAAATCTGGTTGAAAGCAGCACTGAACCAAACAACCTTAAACACACTTATCAATATGATGACTTTTTACGCCTGAAAGAGACAAAACGGGATGTTTGGCCATTACAAAAAGTCAGTTATTCAAAATGGGACAATAATACTTCCTCATCTTTTGATGAGAGAGCTCTTTTAAATAATGTAACCATCACCAATTACCTGAATAGCCAGCAAAGCCTGAGCGAAGTATCGTATGTAGATCCTTTGGGCAGGAATTTAGCAAATACAAAAGGGGGTATCACCTTTGATAACAATATTTTTGACATTTATGGCCGTCCTACCATCAAAATGAAACCTGGCGGCGGCATTGTCATCAATGAGGGGTTTCCAAGCCCAGAAAATGCGGAGTTCAATTTCGAAACTGCACCCAGAAACAACGCCACCAAGTCCTCCAAATTTGGACTTGAAATCATTGGCGACGAGATAATGGAATACAATAATTCCATTGTTGACAAAGTTGCATTGATCGGGGAAGTTAACAACTCCCAAGCATCCTCTTATATATCCGAAGGAAAATACTGGAGACAAGAAACAAAAGATGAAGATGGAAAGATTGTCGTCGAATTCACCAATGCACTGGGACAATTGGTAGCTACTACAAGTACAGATGATGGCTCCATGAGTGGGTATTATACCGTTGTAAAGCCGGGTACAGTTTTCAAATATGAAAGCCACGGCAATGTGTATCAAGTGTCAGACCCAAATGGCCTGCAAAATATTTATAGTTATAACTATCTCGGCAAGCTTTATAGTAAAACGACTCCCGATGAAGGCAATACCTTATATGGCTATGACATGGCAGGAGGATTAATTGTCAGGAAAGATGGAGCAGGAGTTCATTATGGCATGTACTATGACAATTTTGGCAGGGTAAAGCTACAAGCAAGGATGGCAGACGGGCTTGCTCAATGGCTGGGCAACAATGGCGATGCATGGATAAACGTGGGAGGAATCACATATCCTTATATGCAGGCCATGGTGTCACAGAGCCTAGATGGCAACTCCGTCAAAGAAAAAGAATGGTTTTACAACGAATATGATGCGTCTACTGAAAATCTTATGCTTGACAACTATTTGAATACCATAGACAACTATGGTGACTATTTGGGAAGAGCAGCACAAATCAACAATTTCGATTTTACCGGTAAATTAGTAGAAATGCACTGTTTCTCTTACAACGCTGCTGGGCATATCATTGGGGAAGCTTCACAATTTTCACAGTACGTTATTACTACAGGCTACAAAGGTATATGCTACAGTCTTAGTAATGTCAAACCCAATTTTTTAGGCAGCCCTAGTCAGACAAGGGTCAACCTCAACTGCAACAACACGATAGATTTCACTTATAAATATAGATACGACAATTGGAACAATCCAACCAGTACTACAATAATTTACAAAGGAACGGAGATTTACGACCTTGACCTTGCTTCTTATTCATATAACCACCTGACAGGTGGGTTGGCAGGAAAATCCTTCAAAGATGTAGGTTGCGAAGAGTCGGTTTTTGGTATGAGCTACAGTTACGACGAACAGTTTCGCCTTTCAAAAATGTCAAGCAAAATCTTTGAAATGAATTTATTCTACGATGATTTTGCTACCAACGGGAACCCCAAAAACTATAACGGCAATATCAACGAAACAGTAGCGGAGTACAAATTGCACGACAACCTTGACCTGGATATAGTAAACCCGCCTCTAGGTGATTTCCAATATCCCACTTTCTATCGCTATACCTATGACAACCTGAACCGGTTGACCATAGCGGATTGTGAACTGATATTGAACGATCTGCCAACTGGGGCTCTTAACCCTGCACAGTTCGGTGATGCACATTACATCTTTGACCTTGCAGGAAACATCCTCACAGAAGATCGGTGGTTTAATTACGATCAGCAAAGCCACTTGTTTGAGCAAGAAGCTTATTCTTTCCAATATGCCACTGGCACTAACAAATTAATCGGGTGGAGTTCGCAGAATACCGGCTCCGTATTTACTTATGATGGGAATGGCAGCATGGTCTCCCATACTGGGAACGGCATTTCAAATATCAAGTATGGCCGTGGTAGCTATCCCTTTATCTTAAATAATGTAGAAGATTACTTGTACAATGCCAGCGACGAACGTATATACAAAGGCTCGGAACCTGCCTTTTACATCCGGGCATCCGATGGGAGGGAACTTGGCATCTATAACTTAGTCACGGAACGCATGAGTTGGTTTGTCTATGGTGGCGATAGGGCTGCTAAAATTGAAGTTGATCTTTGTGACCCAGCAGAAAACACTGGATGTGAACCTCCTTCTCCAACCTGCGATGCCCAAACTACTCAGCAGCAGCAGACGGCCATGCAAAACCTCAACTACATAACCGACCCGGCCTTGCTGACTTTCCCGACTATTATGTTCCGGCTCAAAATGTGCTACGGCGATGATTTTTACATTTTACGGGAAGAACTGCCTTTCATCTATGGCAATGTAAATATCCTGCAACAGATTTACATTACCGACCCTTCACAGACCTTCCAGATAACACAGGATACAACAACCCTCTTACTTGACCTGGCTGACATGTTGTTATACCGGGCACAAAACCAGGCCGACGGGTATGCCATCAATGACTACAATCCATGCGTTACCCTACATTGTACTTCGGAAGGGATCCCTTGCTCCGAAGAAGCTTCGGCAGCCCAGATGTCCTCGATCAATATCCCTCCAGTACTGACCACTCCGACTCGCATATTGCGTATCAGGTTGTGCAATATGAGAGAGATTTATATACCACTGGAATCATTGGCCTATCTGCAAGGTAGTTATGTTGTATTACAACAAATTGAGGTGGTTGACCAAAACGAAACCGTCAATGTCTCGGTCAATGGGATGCCAGCCATACCTGTGCCAGTAAGTCAGATAACTCAATACCTTGGGGATACTGGCCAAGACATTGGCATGGCAGGGTTCCAGACCTGTGTTGATCCCTGCGACGAAAGCCTGCCAGCATGTGCTCCCGGAGATTTCAGCAACCTGAATGCTTCCATCACTGCACTCGAAGCACAAATACAGTATTATCACGACAATCCCACCCTGCTCCCCCTTCCGAACAATTTAATTAAAATCCGCATGTGCAATGGCCGGGAATTCTATGTGTTTGAGCAGGAATTGGCAGTGGTCACTTCTAAAGTGAAAATATTGGGATCTGTCCCGATCAATGGTTGGAACATTAACCTCAATGTTTACAATACCAACTCACAAACATGGATCACTGTTTTTACTGTCGAAGAACTGCTCACTCAAAGGGGACGTGGCTTTGAACTGGAAGGACTGTTCTGCGATGAAGACGGCAACCCGCTCTGCCTTGACGATGACATCAAAGACCAACAGGATGCCGCTGTCTTATTAAAGGCCGCTATGCAAGGAATGACAACAGAACAAGTACCTTTGCCCAACAAGCTTCGAAACGTCAAGCTTTGTGACGAAACACATATCTATGTGCTGGACGGTGAAACCGACGGTCTCCCTGGCGACTTTACCGTCGAATCATCTGTCAGGATCAACAGTACTGACCAATTGTTCCAGGTAAAAGTAAATGGCGGGTTCTGGGAAACAGTGGACCTCAATGGCCTGCTAGGAGTAAGGGCTGAGGCCATCATTATGGAAGCTACTTCCGAATCACTGATGGACGGCCCCCAGATAGTAGAGTTTGGAGATGGGGACTACCCCTACAAGCCAGAGATTAGCTATTATGTGAGCGATTACCTGGGCAATACCCGTATTGTCTTCAACACCAGCGGCAAGTGCGGTGACCGCAAGTACGAGCTGGAACACGTGGTGGATTATTTCCCCTATGCCAAAATACTCCGGGAGTTTAAGTGCTCGGATGCCGAGCGCTTCTTGAGTACCCAACATGAACGGGACAAGAACACTGGGTTTGACTACAGAGGGGCGAGGTTTTATGATAGTGAGATAGGAAGGTTTTTGAGTGTGGATCCGCTGGCAGCGGATTTTGCAGCGTGGAGTACGTACAATTATGTGCTTGGAAATCCGATTAGGTTCCTCGACCCAGACGGAAGGGCTCCCCAGCAAATGTGGCCTCCTCCAAAGTGGGCAATGGGTCTTACCCTATGGTTGGGCAATAAGGTTTCAAGAGCAAACCAAGGAGCATCACAAATGATGCGTGTTGCTAAAAGTCATACAAAAAGCGAGCTCAACGCTTCTTTTAAAGCTGGCATTTATATTGATCAATATCTGACTGAGTTTGGTAGTTTCACTCCTCAAAATGACATCACGGTATTAGGATCAGGCTATAATTTAGATGGGACGAAAGCGAGTGGATTTGATAAGACATTGGCGGTAGCTTTTGTTGCACTACCAGTAAGTGGAGGTGCCGTTAAGAATCTTGCGGGAGAAGGAGTTGAATTACTTAGTAAGTACGTTAATAAGTTTTCTAATCAAGCTTCACATTTGGATGCTAAACATATTAATGCCGCGGTAGGGGACATACTTGGAAATCCCATTACCATAAATGGAAAAACATATGATCATTTAGATGAAGTAGAAACTGCTTTGGGAGGTTTAGGTAAGCAACTTGCCAATCTTAATAAATCAATAGATACAGGGTCGTTTAGCGGTGAGGCATTAGATGTAGCTCAAAATTTAAGAAGTAGGTTACAAAGGCAAAAAGATGATATCAGTGATGTTTTAAGAAGAGCTGAAATAAAAACTGGAAATTAATATGGAAAAAGAAATGGATATTAAATTTTTGGAAGAAGACGAAACTAAATTATATTGTTATTTAGTCAACCTGGCAAAAAGTGAGCAAGGTCGATCGAATATTTCATTGTTTGAAAAATACCTGACTCATGAAACTGCAGACATAAGGGCAGCAGCTATTTTTTCATTACTTTTTGTAATGAAAATAGATAACCCTCGTTACAGACAGGAGGCAATTAAATATGTTATGGATAAATCAGAAGACTTTGATCTACGGCAGTGGTGTGTATCGGGATTGGCTCAGACATATTTTGGAAAAAATGATTTAGAATTATTGAGTCTTTTTTATGATTTGCTCAATGATAAAAACGAAGATGAAGATATCAAACCGGTCATTCTGAGAGGAATATTGAAATTACACGGTTTAAGTACTCAAGATGTTTTTATAAGAATTGGCAGGGCCGATAAGATTGATGAAGAGATACTATCTAAGTTTTCGGTTGAGTTAGCTAAAATAAGGGAAATTATTTTTGATACATAGGACAGGTGTTGTTGAATGAATATAAGTAGCTCATGCTAATTAATTCGGTAAGAGTTGGTCTTTGAAATCGATGTGGTAATGATACCCAAAGTTGAGTAAAATAGCCTCGATCGAAGCAAAAAAATGGTCGGCCCCAAGAAACCGGTGCTGCTTCAGCCATTCGTATTTTACTTTTCTCCACAAGGTCTCGATCATGTTCAAATGGGGTGAATACCTGGGGAAATGGAAAATAAACAGCCCCTCCTCTTCCCAACGTTCAACCTGTTCATTGAATTCGTCACTGTGGTGCATGGTGGCATTGTCCAGGGCAATGACCTTTAAGCCCGGCTCGGCATGTTCAAGAAAGTCATCGATGAAGGCAATGGCCAGGGCAGAGTTCATGTTCTGTTTGGTTGTATATGGGTAAAAGACCATGTCCCTGTTCAAGAGCCCGAACACGTTGATGCCCACGGACCTGTCCGGTACTATGCCAAGATGGGAGCCCTTTTCCTGCCAACAGGAGGGGAGGTAGGAGTTCATGCTGACCCTTGTTTCATCGCCATAATACAATTGTATAAAGCCCTGTTTATCAAGCCATAGCAATCCACAAAGGTGGATTATTTTCATATTGTACTCTGCCCGGTCCTGCAAGGGCCTGAGCCATTTCCGGATCCTTCGCCAACTGTAGTTGAGTTTTTTTTTATGTACTGGATGAGTTTCCATTTGCTTATTTCCAGGCCAAGTTTCCGGCTCAGGAGATCACTTGTCATATTAAGGTTCTGCGGTTCGTTGTCAACGGCTTCCTTCAATACCCTCTCATCCTCTTTTGAAAGGTTGCCCAGTGTGGCCTTGACCCCTTGTCCGGATTTGTTGTGGAGGCTTTTGACCCCTCCGGCACAGTACCTCTTGAAAAGGCTGTAAATGGTGTCCTTGTCCTTTTTCAAACGGGATGCTATTTCCGCTACCGGGATATTCTCATTGCTCAGTAGGATGGCTTGGCAACGGATACGGAAATGATGTTTTTCACCATTTTTGTACCCGTTCTCAAGTTCTTCATATTCTTTTTTTGTCAATTTGTGTATTCGCCTCATTTGCAATGATACGTTTACCGAATTAATTACCACGCATTACTTATATTGTTTGGCTTTTCTAAAAGCCTCAAAATTTTCTTAAAAAAAGAGGTTTTGAAAAACCTTAAATCGTTTTTTAAAGGCATTCCCAAATAAAAAATGTTCTTGCAACAACGCCCATAGGACATTTCCGCCCAGTTGTGCCAAGTAATACCTCGTCCTTTCAAGTTTAGCGCCAGCACAACATGAAAGTGAAAAACCAGAAGTCTGTGACTGCAATGCTCGGTAAGGTTAATTTGTTTGACCATAAAAATAATTCCTTCAAGTTCATTACATTTGGCAAAACAAAACCCTGATGAGCCGCCTCTTCGATTCACTGAAATTCTGTCATAAAAAGGACTTGCGAATCCATGCTTTCGTTATCATGTCCAATTATCTCCACCTTATTATATCAAGAAAAGAAGACGGCGAACCACTTTCAGGTATTACCCGGGATTTCAAAAAGCATACTTCCAAAGAACTGGTCAAAACTATAAAATCTATCCCAGAAAGTTGGCGGGAATGGTTATTAAGGGCTTTTGCAAGGGCCGGTAAATACAATCCAAACAATAAAAATTTCCAAATTTGGCAGCAGGACAACCACCCTGTGGGACTGGTCACCATGAAATTCACCCGACAGAAATTGGACTATGTTCACATGAATCCGGTACGAACCAAAATCGTATTTAACCCACTGGACTATGCGCATTCGAGTGCGACGGCTTATTTTGGCAAAGCGGTCATGTGTCCATTGGAGGTTGAAGTATTGGATTTGCCATTGATGTGAGAAAAGGGACTTATTGCCCTGCCTGGCTTACAGTCGCAGGCTGCTTGTTTGGTCGGTTACAAGTTACGCTGGCGCTAAACTTGAAACAACAAGGTATCTGTTGGAGCAGGAGCACTTGTCCTTTCAAGTTTAGCGCCAGCGCAACTTGTAAGTGGAATACAAAACCCCGATCCTGATATCGCAGGATCGGGGTTCAAACCATAAAAAATAATCACTACTAAAAACTTTATGAGGTAGTAAGACCGGCCAATCCAAACTGCTGGTCTTCTTTGTTAAGGTCAAGGGTTTTGATAGTATCTGCTGGGATTGCCAAAATTGGCGTGGCCAAATGATAGGCTAGGTTTTTGGTGAAACTGTAATTGAACAGCTCTTTGAAAAAGTTGCGCTGGTGGATCACCATGGCCAGTAGTTCAATCTGCTTTTCATCCAAAAACTTTACAATGGCCGCTTCAAAAAAGGTGTGGTCGATCACCTCAAAATGGAGGTTGTTAGAGCCGGCGAAATTAGACTTGAAAGGATCCATCCGGTGCGTCAGGTCTTCCGTATGGCGCATGTCAACGTGGACGCAGTAAATGGATGCATCCATGGTGCCAGGCCACCTGTTCAACCAAGAGAGTGCTTTGGCTTCTTCGTCTTTGAATTCTGTGGTAAAAGCCACCCGATCCATTTTCCCGTCAAATTCTGCTTTTAATGGAACGGCCAAGACTGGGCAAGGTGCATTTTCCATCACTTCTGCCGCCACACTGCCCAGAAATATTTTTTTCAGACCGGAAGCACCTGTTGTGCCCATCACGATCATGTCTGGTTCTTCTTTTTTGGCAATCCTCAAAATATTGTAAATAGCCTCGCCTTCTTGCATAACGTGGTTAATGCGTACATCCTGTAAACCAGCCCTTTTGGCTATTTCGCTCAGGTGGGGGACATTGTCTTTGTAATTTTCAAATTCTTCCAGGCTCATACTTTCATAAAGTCCCCGTGAGGTATGTGGCAAATGGTTGCTCTTGATAGTAGGTAGTTCGTAACAATGAACGGTTGTAATACTGGCGCCAATTTTTTTTGCCAATTTCAGTGCATAGATAAAGGCATGGTCAGCTGCGGCGGAGAAGTCGGTGGGAAAGAGTATCTTTTTCATTTTAATATATTTTAGCGGCATGTTGTACCTACATGCCTATCCTTGATATTGAACTTCATCGCAGCAATTCCCAAAAAAACACTCTGTTATTGTTTTATGCCAATGCTGCTGGCGGGTCTGCGTATGCATAGTTCATCAGGTCGTACATAGTGATGATGCCTAGGAAGTTCTTTTTGTTGTCGGCGACTGGCAGTCCATGGAATAGGTTTTCACGAAAAATACCTGCTGCAAAGTCCAAGGTGTCATCGGGGCCAACAGTGACCAGCTGTTTTATCATCACATCTTTTACCAACAAAGACCGCATGATGGCTGCATTCATATCCTTTGCGTTTTTGTTATTGAAAAGTGTGAAATGGTTTTCCAACATGTGAAAATCAGTACTGCTGATGATGCCCACTACTTTCCCGAAATCCACAACAGGTAAATGGTGGAAGTGGTGGGAAGCGAAGAGGTCAGCAACCTTGTCCATGGTATCATGTGACTGGACTGTTGTCACATTTGTGGTCATGACCGTTTTTACTTTTTCATATTTATCGAACATGGTGGTTGATTTATGATTTATGAACAATGATTATTTTTGACTTTACTACAAATCAATTTGTACCCCGCTTTTCTTCCAGTACAGACTTAAAAGCATAAGCAATCAAATCATGGCTGGTCACCAAACCTACCAATTGCCCATCCTCGATTACTGGTAAAGAGTGGAAACGGTTGGCAAGGAAAATATCTGCAGCCAATCCGATTGAATCATCTGGATCGAGGCTGATCGGGCATCCAGTCATTATGTCAGTTGCCCTAAGTCCTTCAGTATTTATAGGGGATCCATTTTCCATCGCCTGTTTTTGGAAAAAAAACAAACTCATTTTTTGAAAATCCTCTTTGCTGATAATACCAACCAATTGGTTTCCTTCTTTGGTTACCGGGATGTGGTGGAAATTGTATTCATCAAAAATTTTGGTAACCTTCATTAGAAAATCATCAGGAGCAACCGTCACCAATTTGGTCGTCATTATATCTGATACTGAATTATTTGGATTCATTGTTTTTGTATTAAGAGATGGACAAAAGAAAGCCACTTTAGGGGAAGCGGCTTCCTCCCAGCAATGCTCCAAATCAATTAATTGATCTGTTACTTGCTTTTTCTATTCCAAATTTAGGTATGTTGTGATTTTTTGAAGATGACCTATTGCACCCACCTTAACTGATTTTCGTCAATCATCATAGTGCATGATGAGCAGAGGCATTTCAGCAGCCAGGGCCATCTGCTTGGTCATGCTCTTGTGGAACATTGCTTCAAAGAAAGGACGGTGTGCTGTTACCATGACCATAGCATCCACATTTTGCTCAAGGGCGTACTTGTTCAACCCTTCAAATACGTTGGGGCTTTCTACTTCCACATAATGGAACTGTCCCAATAAATTGGGCTTGTAGAAACTGAGCCTGTCCATTTTGTAAACTTTACCTTCCTTCGCGTTCACATGTACGAAATGCACATTGGCCGATGGGCAAGCGAACATTTTAGGAACAGATTGGATAAGTGCTTCGTCGGCAGGTTTCTGGTCGGTTGCAAACAATATATTGTTGCATTCCCTGAACTTTATGCCGCTGGGTATTAATAAAACCGGACAATGTGCTTTTCTTGAAACATGTGAGGAAACACTGCCAAATACTTTTTCAAAAAAACCACTTTCGCCAGTAGTTCCCATTACAATGAGGTCAATATCAGGCTTTTGTGATTGCTCCACAATTGTGTCTCCCGGAAATCCGATGGTAACTTCCGTTTTCACTTTGGAGAGAACGGCCACATCGCTTTCAGGCATATTTGCTGGGTTTTGTTGAGCAAAATTCCGCAGGGTTTGTTCTTTCCACTTAAGGGTGTCGGCATAGATGTCCACAGCACCTGCCTCAATGGCTGTGGCATCGGGATAATGCACATGCATTACTTTAATAGAAGCATTGCAGTGTGATGCCAATTGCTTGGCAAATTCAAACGCATTTTTAGCAGGTTCAGAAAAATCCGTGGGAACAAGAATATTTTTCATAGTAAACGGAGTTTTATCTGGTAAAAAAATGGTTTTAAAGAAAAACTGCAAAGCATTTGTATCCGGGATAAATTGTTGGGTCACTACTTGTCCCCGCACGACCAGTGCAGGTATGCCACCAATCTGATAATTGATCAATTGATCTACATCATCAACCATCATTGGCTCAATGGACAAATTGAGACCCAGAAGTGCCTTTCGCACATTGGAATACAAGTTTTTTGTTCCAGCATGATCCTCGACACCGAGGATTTTAATGGTATGCATCTACTTTATGCTTTTGCGGTTTTATAATCCTCCAACATAATTGGTTCGCTGGCTATGGCATCAATGATATCAAAAGTAGTGACGATGCCCTTCAGCACATCTTTGTCAACTACAGGGATTGCGTGAAAACGGTTCATCTTAAAAATCCCGAGTACGGTCCTGATCGGTTCATCGCTGTCAATTTTTGCCAAACCCTCGGTCATAATGTCCCGCACTTTCCAAGTTTCCAATCTTGTATTCTGGATAAGCTCATTTCCTTTCTCACCGCCTTGTGGCGTTCGTTGGAGGAACTGGTCAAAATCAGTCCTGCTTACCATCCCCACTATGTTTTTGTAACGCACGACAGGGAGGTGGTGGATGTTTTGTTTTTTAAATATTTCACTGACAACTTTAAGTTTATCAGAAGGATCAACAGTAATCAGCTGCTTCGTCATGATCGTGGAGACGGGTTTCAAAACGTTCATATCAATTGTTTTTTTGTGAAAGGTGAAAGGTGGGTAGGGTGTCGTGGATAACCTTAATTTACCCTCTTAATTTTACCCACCAATTAGATTTATGGGTGCAAGATGCGGAGATTCAAAAACCTAGCGGGTGACATCCATCATCGGTTCACGTGATCTTTGTCATTTGGAAATGGCTGATACGAATGGTTATTTTGCAGGAAAAGAAGTTGTCTAGTGTTTTTTCAAGTAAATTTAGGTTCTTTGACAATTTTTGCAGAAGAGAAGAAAATAGAATTGTGGGTAAGCTTTTGGCGCTCTTTAACTTGTTGGTTTTCAGTATATTGAAAACTCTTTAATGAGGCCTGAGCTTTTCTATACTTTGTAAAATGCAAAAATTGTCAAAGAACCTAAAATTTACTTGAAACCAAATTCACCAATATTGAACCTTTCTTCCGATGCTGCACTGCGCCTGAAAGCAGTCATTGATACGGCAATTGACGGAATAATAACTATTGATGAAAGGGGGATAGTGGAATCTGTCAACCTTGCTGCTGCCAAACTATTTGGTTTTGAGGAGGAAGAAGTGGTCGGGAACAACATTTCCATGCTCATGCCTTCACCGTACAGGGAGGAACATGATGCGTACTTGCAACGCTACATGAAAACGAGCAAACCCCACATCATCGGTATCGGACGAGAGGTGGAAGGGAAGAAGAAAGATGGGACGGTGTTTCCTGTCCGGCTTGCTGTAAGCGAGGTTTTTTTAGGTGAAGGAAGGATTTTTACGGGAATCGTTCACGACCTTACAGATGTAAATAAAGCTGAAGAAAAGATACGGAAACTAAATACAGTACTCGAAATTCAAAACGAAGAGTTAGAAAGAAAAGTAGGTGAACGGACAGAAAAGCTGGCCTCTGTTGTCAATCAATTATTACAGACCAACAACCAATTGAAAAAAGAGGTCATCGAAAGAAAAGAAGTAGAAAAAGCTTTGCTCAAAAGCGAAGCTGAACTCAAAGAACTTTTGGAAAAGGAAAAAGAATTGAGCGAATTGAAAAGCCGGTTCGTAAGCATGGCCTCACATGAATTCCGAACGCCTCTCAGTACCATTCTTTCTTCTATTGAATTGGTGGAAGCGTACCAGAAAGTGGAACAACTACCTAAACGGAAAAAACACATTGAGCGGATCAAAAACACAGTGAGCCACCTCGCCTCCATACTTGATGATTTTTTGTCGTTGAGTCGGTTGGAAGGAGAGCATATTCAACCCCAACCCGAGCGTTTTATGTTCAGACATTTCTGTGAAGACCTGGTAGATGAATTCAAGGAGCAGCTCAAACCTGGTCAGACCATTGAACACCTTGGTATCAATGATGAAAAAGACGTGTACTGCGACAAAAATTTTCTGCGCCACATCCTTCACAACCTATTGTCAAATGCTTCAAAATATTCAGCTAAAGAGAAGTGTATCCACTGCACGACCGAATTTGATAATGGGGCGTTGGGCATTACCATAAAAGATGAAGGGATCGGCATCCCAATTGAAGATCAAAAACACTTGTTCACCCGCTTTTTTAGGGCACATAATGTGGAAAATATAAAAGGGAGCGGGCTGGGGCTGCACATTGTCAGGAGGTATGTCGAATTGATGAACGGAGCTATTTCTTTCGAAAGCTATGAAGGGGGTGGCACTACGTTTCATGTTAACATCCCTTTGGCTATGGCTAAATGATAAAAATGAAAGTGCTGACTACCAGTATTATAATTCTTATTAAGGATCGATTAAAAAATAAGTTCGACAATTAGAACGAGTTAAAATGGCGAAGTTATTATTTAAACGATCCTTAATTGCTCCAAACTTCCAGTTTATGATTGGTTTCCAAAATTTTACAATTACCTTTATTCACCTTATTCCATCCTTATGAAAAAAATTCTGATCATCGAAGACAATGACGAGGTACGTGAAAACCTCGAAGAAATATTGGACCTGTACGGTTATGATACTGAGGTAGCTGAAAACGGCAAAGTTGGTGTGGAGAAAGCCTTGCGGAATCCGCCGGATCTCATCCTTTGTGACATTATGATGCCTGAATTGGATGGTTTTGGTACACTCAACATATTGAGCAGGAAGCCTGCAACCGCTGATATCCCTTTTGTTTTTCTGACAGCCAAGTCAGAGAAGGAAGACTTCCGCAGGGGCATGAATCTCGGAGCTGATGATTATGTAACCAAACCGTTCTACAAGGATGAATTACTCCAAGTTTTGGAAACCCGCCTGCGAAAAAGCGAACGCCTTAAAAAGAGTTTTGACGGCACCGCCACCGGACTGACCTCTTTCATCAACGAGGCCCGTGGATATGAGGCATTGAAAAAACTGTCAAACGAGCAGACCACAAAAAACTACCATAAAAAGGAAGTCATATTCAACGAAGGTGACCTGCCTAGGTACCTCTACTTGGTCAATAAGGGCAAAGTGAAATTGTACAAAAGCAATGATTATGGCAAGGAATACATCATCCGGCTGGCGAAGGTCGGTGATTTTTTTGGTTATACATCCCTGATAAAAGAAACCCCGTATGTAATTACTGCAGCTGTAATGGAAGATTCTGAAATTCAACTGGTGCCCAAAGCTGATTTCCTCCAATTGCTCAACGCCGACCGCAATGTATCTTCCCGTTTTGTGAAAATGCTTGCTGAGAACATTACTGAAAAAGAAGAACAATTACTGCAACTTGCCTACGACTCTATCCGCAAAAGGGTAGCGGAAGCCCTGCTGACTTTGAGCAAAAAAGAAGGAAGTAATACTTTTGAAATTTTGCGGGAAGACCTCGCCCAAATTGTAGGAACCGCTAAGGAGAGTGTGATCCGGATGGTCTCCGAATTCAAAAATGATGGATACCTTGAGGTAAAGGGTGGCACGATCAAAATACTAGATGAGGAAAAACTGGCTAAAATGCCGGGATAGGAGATGGTATATCGGTAAACCTGTAAACCAATATACCGTTACACCATTCAAACCATGCCATTCACCTTGACGGCCAACCAAACATTGAAGGATTTCGATCCTGCCACAGGGAACAACTGCACCCATTGTGGGGAAGATTGTGATAGCGAGCCTGTTTTATTGGCCGCAAAGCCGTTCTGCTGCGAGGGTTGTAAAATGGTTTATGAGATTTTGAATGCCAACGACCTCGGTGATTATTACCAAATAGAATCACGACCTGGCACCAGCCTTAAAGGGCAACAGAAAGAAAAGTATGCCTGGCTTGACGACCCTTCCATTATTGAAAAACTTATAAATTTCCAGGACGACAAAATAAGCAAAGCCACTTTCCAATTGCCTCAAATCCATTGTGCTTCTTGCATCTGGTTACTGGAAAATCTCTATAAACTGAATGACGGCATTGTGCATTCGAAAGTTGATTTCCTCAAAAGGGAGGCATACCTCACATTCGATAATAACCTGCTCAGCCTGAGAAAAGTGGTCGAACTATTGGCCGTCATCGGTTATGCTCCAGCCATTAATTATAGTGACCTCGAAGCCCCAGTCAAACCGGAGATTGATCGGACCTTTTTTTATCAAATAGGCGTTGCCGGATTTGCGTTTGGCAACATCATGCTACTCAGTTTTCCTGAATATCTCGGGCTTGAAGAAAGCCGCTTTCAAACATGGTTCGGATATTTGAATATTCTCCTTTCTATTCCTGTCGTATTTTTTAGTGGAAGGGATTATTTAAAATCGGCTTGGAACGGATTGAAGAGAAAAACATTAAATATAGATGTTCCAATTTCGTTGGGTATTTTGACATTGTCTGGAAGGAGTTATTTTGAAATAATGACTCATGTCGGTTCAGGGTATCTTGACAGTTTGGCTGGTCTTGTTTTTTTTCTTCTCATCGGAAAATGGTTTCAACGAAAAACCTATCATCGGTTATCATTTGAAAGGGATTATAAGTCATATTTTCCAATTGCGGCAACGACAATAAAAGAAGGTGAAGAAATAGCCGTTCCCCTCAATAAAATAAATACTGGGGATACTGTAATTATTCGTCACAAGGAACTTATACCTGCCGATGGAATTGTATTAAATGGTGATGCATTTATTGATTATAGTTTTGTGACCGGCGAATCAAATCCCGTTAAAAAAAGAGTTGGCGATAAAATATTTGCTGGTGGCCGCCAAATAGACAGCACAATTGAAGTCAGGCTTATCAAAAAAGTCTCTCAAAGCTATCTGACCCAGTTGTGGAACGAGGATGTTTTTCAGAAAAAAGAAAATACCAGTACCAGCCTTTTGTCTGACAAGATCGGAAAATATTTTACTTTTACAATCCTCGCCGTAGCCTTTGTTACCTTGTTTTATTGGCTTCCAAAGGATATGCCATTGGCGGTTAACGCATTTACAGCAGTGTTGATTATAGCATGTCCCTGTGCCATAGCTTTAAGTATTCCATTCACCTTTGGCAACCTCATCCGCTTGTTTTCCAAAAATAATTTTTATTTAAAAAACACCCAAGTAATTGAAAATCTGTCAAATATTGATACTATCGTTTTTGACAAAACGGGTACCATTACTGATGCCTCCAAAAGCGGAATAAAATATAAAGGCAACTCCATTTCAGATAACGAAAAAATTGCAATTCGATCATTGGCACATCAATCAAGCCATCCTATTAGTAGATTAATTGATGTATTTTTTAAGGATAATAAATTAGTAGAAGTAAAAAATTTTACTGAAAAAACAGGATACGGAACCATAGGGCATTCCAACAGTTTTGAAGTTGAATTTAATAAAGAAAAAAATGGCACAGGTTTAAAAATAAATGGAGAAAAAAAAGGAATTTTTATTATTTCTAATTTTTATAGACAAGGGTTAAATGAATTATTGAATAATTGGAAAAATAAATACAAATGCCACTTGCTTTCGGGCGATAATGATGGGGAGAAAGATAATTTACAAAAAATATTTCTGCACGAAAATATTTATTTTGATCAAAGTCCAAAAGATAAATTACAGTTTATTAAGAATCTGCAAAAAGAAGGAAAAAAAGTATTGATGATTGGCGATGGACTGAACGATGCTGGGGCATTGCAACAGAGCAATGTGGGCATTGTCGTCACAGAAAACATGAACAATTTCACCCCTGCTTGTGATGCTATTTTACAGGCCGATCATTTTAGCCAATTGCGGGGTTTCCTAAACCTTTCAAAAGCAGGCGTAAAAATTGTTTTCGGAGCCTACTTATTGGCCGTTGTATATAATATAATAGGTTTGAGTTATGCTGTACAGGGATTGCTTTCTCCTGTGATCGCTGCTATATTGATGCCGCTAAGCTCGATCACCATTGTTGCTTTTGGAGTGGGCATGAGTAGTTTTATTTATTGGAGAATGAAGTGATTTCCAATTTCTAAAAATAACATTTCACATTCTTCTTGTTGCCAAATTTCTGATTCTTTCTTCCCATATTTGGGAACAGTTTAAATCCAAGGTCGAGGTAACTCATTTTGAGGGCAAAATAAATATCAGAACCTGTGTAATCGGATTTGCCTATTAAGCTCCCAATTTTATCAGACCCAATGGTGAGGAAGCCTATCCTCGCCGCAAAACCCATTCTCAACTCTTTCCAATTCAAAAGACTAATAGGTAAGGATGCCGAAAACCAGCGATGTTCAAACCGTGGGACCGCAGCCAAAATACTTTCTCTCTTTGGACTCAGGGCTTTAGTCGGCAAACGATGAACGAGGATTCCATTCAAATAAATATGATCCGTAAAGCTGTAATCTGCCTGAAAAGAAATAGCCGCAGGCAAGGCTAATTGGAATTCGTCGTCAACCAATGTGGCCAACGAGTCACCTAGGGATTCCTGACTAAAAAACCGGAGCATATTCTCCAATTGATCAATTCCTTCAAACTGTTCAAAATCTTGACTGACCAATTGGAAAGTACCGGGGTTTTCCACCACGTGTGCCCGAGCATTTTTGGTGAAATTGACAAACCCGATATCAAGTAGGGCCGCGCTCAATCTAAAACGGTAGCTATTTTCATATTCCTGTATTACCTTCAAAAACCCAATATCGAATCCAAATCCCCGCCCATTGCCAGTTGGAACAATATTTCCGCTTGATAAATTGGAATTGGTTAGGCCGAACCTGCCGAATCCATTGCTGATGGTAATAATATCGTCCGGTAGTTTGGTATGCACCCACGGACGGAGGTTTTCGACATAGGCCGCTTCATATCCAATCAAGTGTTTTACATTGATGCCAAAACCGACATAGCCGGCATAAGTGGGAATTTTAACAGCGTAGTTTATTCCGATTTCCGCCCAGCTCATAAATACCCCTTGGAAAGGCCCTACCGAGAAGGGCTCAAAGAGGGGCTGGGTGTCATATTTGTAAAAACTAAACTCATTGGGCACGTCAAGCGCACTCCCTACCGCCCTGAAATTGGTAAATATGCCAGCTGAATGGTTGTCCCCAATCTTCATCACAAAAGATGGCCCTGCACCAAATGAGTTTAAAGAATAAAAGCGATTGTTGCCGTCGTCAAAAAAATCAATGACATATATATCGGGTTTGATTGATTGATCTAGATCGGGAGCAAAAAAGAAACTGCTTCCAGAGCCATTTGTTATCAGGTCAAATGTGTTCGTCTCTTTTATGAAAAAATAATTGTTGCCAAAATATATCCCTGCACCTACCAAATTAAAATCCCAGGGCAATGGGTTGGACAAATTGCCGGCAGGGTTGATGGAAAGACTGCTCACGCCAGCGTAGTTTTCGAGCCGAAGGCCCAACTGCTCTTGTGAAACAATAATGTTCGCAAGGAAAAGAAGGCAAAATAAAAAGAAGAACCTCATAGGATTATTCGATTGCGGTTTATCAGTTGCAAATGATTTGCCGAAAGTGGTCTTACCAAGGATGATCGGGGCCGTTTGTGTATGCATCAGTAGTCGGGCATAAAGATGCTCGACCCTAATTAGGTTATGTGCAATTATCAAAAAAGGTTGAGATAAGTAGTCGGACACATTTATCTTAACATTTTTGGCGGCTTCTTTTCAGCGATGACTGTGTTAAAAAAAGGAACCATAGCTATGGCTATGCTTAATTTTTTTGTCTTGTCCTCACTAAAAATAAACTCACCAAAATATCAACATAAATATGTCGGATTACTTAGTTGAACGTGAGTTCTGGATAATAATCCTTGACAATCAAGAGCTTAAGGCGGTTTCTGTCCTTTGATTGTCCCGCTAGGGACGGAACATGGGTAGCAATGCCAAACCAACAGTATTTTTCGTGCCGTAGGCACGTAACATTTTCCACGTTGCGTACCTACGGCACGACGGTATACCCCTGCAAATGCTTGGCTACCCATGTTCCGTCCCTAACGGGACAATAAGATTGCTATCCAGAACTCACGTTTGTTGAGAAGGTTTATCTCTACTCTTCGTCATCATCTACGCAAAATTGTAAATTGCCTTATGGTTTAGTATAATATTGAGGAGGGTAAAGGAAGTTGAAGCACTTGGAGTTTTGGGTAATAAATCAGCGAAACAAGTTCAAAAATTTTGGCAAGAAAACCAAGATGCCAACAATGGCAGCCCCAATGGCAGTCAGGAGCACTGCTCCTGCGGCCAAATCTTTAGCATGTCCTGCCAAGGGATGCGGATTTGGCGACACCAAATCTGTTAAATCTTCCAGCGAGGTGTTAAATGCTTCTGCAGCGAGTACTGTGCAAATGGCGATAATTATCAAACACCATTCTGTTGTGCTGATCTGAAAATAAAGACCAGCGGCAAGAACACCCAGTGCGGCAGCCAAATGGATTTTGGCGTTGGCCTGAGTTTTTACCAACCTGCCAATACCTGCAAATGCGTACCGAAAGCTATTTAGGTGTTTTTTCAGCATGGCGGGATCTTTCGGAATAATGGTACGAGCCAAGAATACCAAGGTGGTGGCCTTGGCTATCATTGATGTTTTGGAAATTGGTGCAGACAATATGGCCAGAATAGAAGACATGGTCAAGAGGCGTTTCCCAAAAGGGGGAATTACCTGAAAAATTGCTGGGCATAAAGCCCAAACGGCTCTCCATCAATCCTGTTTCATCCAAAAAATATTGAACCTGGCTAGACCATGAAACGGCATTAAAATCACCAAACACCAAAAAGGGGGCTGTTTTGGTGTTCACCTCTTTTTCCACCATATCCAAATGTTCTTGTAGTCGGCGTTTGGAAAACTCATCAAGCACTGGTAGTGTATGGATGCTAATAAAATTGAGATCTTTCCCGTCTATTTCTACCTTACCCCGTAGGTTGGGCGCGTCTTTATAATAAAAGGTATCAATATCCGTCATCTTATGCTTTGAATAAATGGCCATGCCGTAAATACCAATATCAACAAGAGTGTGAGAGAAAGGATGGTCTTTGCCTAATGAGTCCTGAAGCCATTGGTTCCAAGCTGGCGTTACCTCATGGATAGAGAGAATATCAGCTTTCGTGGAATTGAGCAGGGGAATGATTTCCGAGCGATCGCTAACATTGCTCAGGTTGATGTGTGCAATTTTAAAACGTAGGGGAGCCTGTTGAAGTCCTTTCGTGGGGGGCAAGCCACTAATTGTCATATTTTCCCTCCACCTTTCTAAGCCTATTCCTCTTACAGAAAATTTCATGAAAAAACATAGCATTACACAGCCACTGAAAAAGGCGAATGTCAAATTTGGCTGCCTCAAAAAAAGCATGACCATCCCCGTAAACAGGTAAAACAACATTAGTTGCACCGCATAACTGGCCACCCAAGATAGCCCGGGGATTGCACCTGGAAAGACACATGCCAGCACGCCTATTAAGATCGCTCCGATAATGGCCGCATGAAAAATTTGATGTCCGAGGATTCTATGAAACATACTTTTAAAATATAGGCTTCCGGTACGGATCAAACCAAAAACGAACCGCCAATCACCTTTTGTCTTTAAAAAACTGGGTCATCAACTTGCTGCATTCTTCCATCATGATGCCGAACTCTACATTGGTTTTAGGGTGTAAAATAGATTTGCCAAACCGCATAAACCCACGTTTGTCGTCACTCGCCCCGTACACCAGTCTGCCCAACTGTGCCCAGGCGAGGCCTCCAGCACACATTGTACAAGGCTCCAAAGTTACATAAAGGGTACATTCATCCAAGTATTTGCTGCCCAATGCATTGGCGGCGGCAGTCAGGGCAAGCATTTCAGCATGGGCAGTCACATCGTTCAATAATTCGGTCTGGTTGTGTGCCCTGGCAATGACCTTGTTCCGGCACACGACCACTGCCCCGACAGGAATTTCATCTGCTTCATAAGCCTTCTGTGCCTCCAGCAAGGCTTGTTTCATAAAGTGGTTATCGCTGAACACGGTAAGCATTGGTGCCTTTTTTTTGAACTGCCAAGATGGCTATTTTTTTTCATTTCTGTTACAGGATCAACAGCCCAGAAGTGACGCTTTTTGGAAAAGCGTCACTTCTAAATCAAGATTGTTTGCCATATTTCTGCAAAATCACATCCATTCCCCGCAGATTTTACTTCATAAAAACTAAAACCAGAAAACTAAAATACCCTACTTTTGCGGATGGAAAACGGAAAAATAGATTACCTGAGATTTTTGGGCGAAGCCCTCACCTTCGACGACGTTCTGCTCGTCCCATCCTACTCTGAAGTTTTACCACGCGATGTCGATATTTCGACACAGTTCACCAAGAACATCCGACTGAATGTCCCTATTGTATCTGCTGCCATGGATACCGTTACAGAAGATAAACTGGCCATCGCGATTGCTAGGCAAGGGGGTATCGGAATCGTGCACAAAAACATGACCATAGCCCAGCAAGCCGAAATGGTGCGCAAAGTCAAGCGGTCAGAAAGCGGGATGATCCTTGATCCTGTCACTTTGGAAGCAGATGCGAAAGTCGGTGACGCCCTTGCCCTGATGAAAAAATACCACATTGGCGGAATCCCTATCGTGGATAAGCATGAAAAACTGACCGGCATCCTAACCAACCGTGACCTCCGTTTTGAAAAAGACAAAAGCCGTTTGGTGAGTGAAGTAATGACTACCGAAGACCTCGTCACTGCACCTGTCGGCACCGATCTGGAAAAAGCCCAAGACATATTACAGGAGTATAAAATCGAAAAATTACCAGTCGTTGACGATCAACGGAAACTGGTCGGACTCATCACTTATAAGGATTTAATGAAAGTGGAAGATTATCCCCGTTCTTGCAAAGACGGTTATGGCCGCCTGGTTGTCGGAGCTGCCGTTGGTGTCACAGACGACATGATGGACAGGGTGGATGCCTTGGTAAAGGTAAGCGTGGACGTGATTTGTATTGATACGGCACATGGCCATTCCCGTGGCGTACTGGAAGCAGTAAAAAAGGTAAAAAACAAATATCCTGAACTGGAAGTGGTTGGTGGCAATGTGGCAACTGGAGAAGGTGCAAAAGCATTGGTACGGGCAGGTGTGGATTCTATAAAAGTCGGCGTCGGCCCCGGCAGCATTTGTACCACCAGGATCGTGGCAGGGGTGGGCGTGCCACAGCTTTCAGCTATTTATGAAACCTCTAGGGCTATCGCTGGTGCTGGTGTACCGATCATTGGCGACGGGGGTATCCGTTTTTCTGGAGATATTGTGAAGGCATTGGCTGCTGGTGCAAACACAGTTATGGCTGGAGGTCTTTTTGCGGGCGTGGAAGAAGCTCCTGGCGAAACCATTCTTTACGAAGGCCGGAAATTCAAAGTCTATCGAGGCATGGGTTCATTGGGTGCGATGGGAGAAGGCTCAAAAGACCGTTATTTCCAGGACGTGGAAGATGACATTAATAAATTGGTGCCGGAAGGAATCGAGGGCCGAGTGCCATTCAAAGGAAGCGTGGAGGAAGTGATGGTGCAATACCTCGGCGGCCTCCGGGCCGGCATGGGCTATTGCGGCGCAGCCACTATTGAAGGATTGCAAAAAGCAAAATTTGTAAAAATCTCAGGATCAGGCATCCACGAAAGCCATCCTCATAATGTGACCATCACCAAGGAAGCCCCTAATTATAGCAGTAGGATGTGATTTTATCGCTTCATTGTTTTCATGGCTTCCGGCAGTCACAAAAGCGTCACTTTTCGCCAGCAGGAACTTTTCTGACTGGCTTCCCAACCATGAAACAGTAAAACCATGAAACCATGAAAAAACTCCCCCCATCATTTTACACCCGCAGTGATGTCGTCCAGGTCAGCAAAGAGTTGTTGGGAAAATATTTGGTGACCAATATTGAAGGGCAGCTTACCTCAGGCAAAATAGTGGAGACCGAAGCCTACAGTGCCCCCGACGACAAAGCCTGTCATGCTTACAACAACCGCCGCACAAAACGTACTGAAATCATGTTTGCCGAAGGCGGCAAAGCTTATATTTATCTCTGCTATGGCATCCACCATTTGTTCAATGTCGTGACAGCAAAAAAGGACATGGCACATGCCGTGCTCATCCGTGCCGTTGAACCCGTTGATAATATTGGGGAGATGCTGCAACGCAGGAAAATGGACAAATTGCAGAGACGCCTGACCGCTGGCCCTGGCACCCTCAGCCAGGCACTTGGCATCACCACTCAATTGACAGGAATTGATATGACCGCCACTGATAGTCCTATCTGGATTGAAGATCGAGGTAAACCTATTTCTCCTAAAAATATCATCGCTTCGCCGCGTGTAGGCATTGGGTTTGCCGAAGAATGTATTGATTGGCCGTGGCGGTTTCGGGTGAGGGGATCGGCGTGGACGAGTTTGGCGGGTTGATGGTTTAAATTGGGAGGCACCACGCCCACGGCGTGGTGCCTCCCAATTTGGCTATGGGTTTTGTACTATTATTTTTCCACTGTTCATCCTTACGCCAGCGCTTTCAATTTCATAAAAATAAACCCCGTTGGCCAGCCCTTCCATTTGCACATAATTCCTTTTCTGGCCACTATCCAGTTCCAGTGACTGCACCAACTGACCGAGTTCGTTGTACAGGTTCCAGTCCATCTCGCCCCGGAAAGCCTGTTCCAGTTCAAGGGTCAGCTCATGGCCGACGGGGTTGGGGAAGAGCGTTACCGTGATTTCATTGATAGGGATGGGTGAAGGGGAAAAGTACAGGTTGTCAACGATAAGTTCCGAATAGCCGATGGTGCCAAAAAAGACAATGGTGACGTTGGCAACCAACTCTATCCCTATCGAATCCAGATTCGATTGGTTGATGGGGATTGAGATGTCAATCGCTCCATTGGTGGTGGTGTCCATTTCCCATAACCCTATTAATTCGTAATTACCATCTGAATATTCTCTAACATAAATATTGACACGCGCTCTATCTATAGTGTCAACTCGGACAGTGGCATGTAGATATTCGTAAGCATGGTCAGGAAGAAATGAGACCCAAGCTCCCCCCGCTCCCGGCCCTTCAAAATCCCAAGACGTACTGGACAACTTTATGGCATACCCATCATCAATGGCATTGAATATTTTTTGGGACGAAAGGCAGCAGGGTTCATTGGTGGTTATCCAACCAACGGGTTCTTCTTTTCCGTTTACTACTTCCCATTCCTCAAAACTCCCATTGGGTACTTGTGCCAGGGCAATGGAAGAAACGGCCAATAGCGCTGAAATTGTCAACAAGTCTTTCATAACGGTTGGGTTTTAATGCTGAACGATTATTTTTTTACTGGAAACAGGCATCCCGTCCTCCATCAGCGTGACGATGTAAACCCCGTTTTCCAGTCCCCTCAGGTTGACGGTGCTCTTCGGGGCGGTCAGGCCGAAGGCCGTTACCGGCCTGCCGTCCATGCCGGAAACCCGGACAGACCGCTTTTTGGTGGCCCCGACCTGCCCGGTTTCTATGGTCAGCAGGCCCATGGTGGGATTGGGGTATGCCTTCATGGACGGTGCGGCACTTGGCACTTCATGCGTTCCGGTTATCGAGGTGCTGTCACCTGTGATAACGATGACCTCCTCGCAGTTGCTGTTCCAGCAGCCGTTTTTGTCGAGGGTGAGGAACCATACCTCCGGGTCGTTGAGGAAGGGGACGCCCGTGGGGTTGTCCTTGTCTATAGCACCCGTCATCACAAACCCATCGTTGGTCTCCAGGCCGTGCCATAGCACACATCGCTTTGACTCCCGGATATCGGCGATGATCCTATCCCACAATAGGTCGCCTTCCGGGCCGAGGAGAAAGCACCAGCCTTCATTTACCCGTCCCGGATAAACATCAAGGATCGTTATATAATCTGAACTGCCAATGCCCAGTATGTTCCCATCTTCCGTCAGGACAGTGCTGATGTGCTGCTTTTCTGCCCGGTGTACAAAAACCTGTTCCCATTCTATGTTAAAAAGTGAATCGAGGCCGAACACGGCCGTCGGGAACCAAAATTCGAAAAGCAGGTCTGTACGGTCTATCAAGTAGCTCAATACGTACCCATTGTCCTCCGTTTCAAGGACTTCCACGGACTGCAAAAAATCACCCTGATCGGGCATCTTCGCCGAGAGCAGTACGTTATAGCCCTCATCCAACCTAGCAATGTTGATAGTGGCCCGGGAAGGAATATCTTGTTCCCCATAAGCCAGCACAAATCCCCCTCCTTTTCTTTTTTTGAGGTCTATGCCCCTTTTTTTATAGGGCGAAACACCCACATGGTACTCCCCCAACAGGTTCAACTGGAAATCAAAATCCTGGATGAGCACCCGGTGCTGCCCGTCCTGTTTCACTTCCGAAAAGGCCACCAGCTTTTCCCCCGTGCCGATCATGCCCCGCAGGAAAAAGGTGTTTTCGTAAGGGATGAAAAAATCAACTTCTTTTAAAAGGTTGCCATCCATGTCGAAGGACATCATGCGGATTTCATTGTGGTCTGTTTTCCAGATCATGTTGGCCACGTAGATGGTGTCGTTGTGGATGACCATTGTTCTTCCATTTGGTGCAAGGCTTCCATAAGGACTGCCATCAAACGTCCTGCTCCAAGTGGCATCCCCACTTTCATCCAGTCGTAACAAACCAAGGCATGTTATATATATATTGCTATCAATGCACCCACTTTGCCCCATGACCAGATAACCGTCCTCTAATTGCTCAATTTGGAATCCACCATCAGAGAGTTGGCCAGGTGTGATGGGAATGGCAAGGGAAAGCTCCTGCCCAAAAAGAGAACAGGCAAAATAAATTAATGTATAGGTCAATGCAATTTTCATCGAGAATAATTTAAGAACGATAAACAAGAGGCTCTAAGATGTAAATTTAGGAACGATACAAAAAACAAACTGCTTTTCCGTTCTTTGCATCCTTTTTTACAATGGAAGTTAGCCTATGGCAAATACAAACAACCCACAACCGCTTACCCTCCTCGTCCTCGTCAACAGCCTGTACGAATGGTCGCAGAATTTCATCACCAGGGAACTGACGGAACCGCACGGGCAGGGCACGGACATGTACATCGGTATGAGGAAAGTGGTAAAAAGGGACGACCTCAGCGATAAAGAAAAGGCGCTTGAACCACAGGTTGTTTCGATGCCTGAAAACCCTTTTACTCCTTGATGCTTAGTGAAAATAAGGACGTTGGGCAGAGGTATGGTCGGTAGCTCAAAAATGAGCAAAGCCATGACCAGCCAAATCAATGAACGGATGGATTCAAAACCTTCCTGCATAGCGGTGAACCAACCAATCCCGAACATGACCAATACCCCCACGAAACTCAATCGGGACAGGGTTTTGGCAATCAAACGGGCAAATCCTTTTCGGGTGTTGATGGGGAGTTTTTCAAAAAAATAAAAAATGCTGTCAGGCAATCCCAATTGCCCAAATGACCAAAAGAAAGGAAACCACTGCATAATCCTCTTTGGGGAGGCTGCGCGTCAATATTACAATAGCGAGCAATTGAGCCACAATGGTCACTGCCCGGCTGATGGTAAAGATGCCCGCCTTGCGCGCCAGGCTGAGGCCTTTTTTGCCACTGCTTTCAGAAGGTGATTCCTGGTTAGTATTTTTGTTGTCCAAATGAAGTGGTTTGAGTTTCAACCCTTTTTTAATCGGACGGCATGACCAGCCCATTCGTACTTCTGTAAAATAGAGGCTGCAAAGGTTCGTTAATTAACGGTTATT
The DNA here is from genome assembly GCA_029263015.1 of Saprospiraceae bacterium. Classification (GTDB taxonomy): domain Bacteria; phylum Bacteroidota; class Bacteroidia; order Chitinophagales; family Saprospiraceae; genus UBA6168. The sequence continues at coordinate 32,362 of JAJCYI010000166.1, forward strand.
CGTAGGCACTTCAGGCTACTTTTACCTCCTGAAAATGTCTATTGACAAAATTCTTTCTACCCCTTTTTTACTTTCCTGCCTGCCGGCAGGCAGGTTACTTTTGCCCTTTTACTTATTTCAATGAAAATATCATTCACATTCCTTCTCTGTTTTTCTTGTTGGCTTTGCATTTCTCAAAATGATAATGTGGTAAACTACAACCACGTTTACGTGAACAACATCAAATCGGTAAAATTTTACACAGGTGACGACCTCGTGAGCATGCCCATTTTGAGTGTTGGGCCATCCATTCCATTGGTGCTATCGTTTGATGATGTCAGTGGGGAAGATTACATCGATTATGTGTACTCGGTGGCCCACTGCGATAAAGATTGGCAGCCATCAAGGCTTACTGAATTTGAATACATTGACGGGTTTACGGAAAATGACATTGAATATTACGAATATTCCTATAAAGCAAAATCCATCTATACACATTATTCGTTCTCCATTCCAAACGATGATATTTCGTTTACAAAATCTGGCAATTTCTTATTGCATGTTTACGAAGAAGAGGGCATGATTCCGATCCTTACCAGACGGTTCGTGGTGGTGGACATCAAAGTTGAAGTCGTGCCGAAAATGACCAGGCCAGCGATCGTCAGTAAAAACAACACACATCAAGAGCTAGACTTTACCGTCGTACACGAAGGCTTCGAAATCAAGAACCCCCAACAAGAACTCACTGCTGTCATTTTGCAAAACGGCAGGTGGGACAATGCCATCAGCGATGTCAAACCATTGTTCAGCCGTTTTGCAGAACAAAGATTTGATTACCAAAACAAGATTGTTTTCCCTGCTGGAAAAGAATTCCGTTATCTTGATTTGAGGGGAGTCGTTTACCCCTCGCCTGGCGTTTCTGTTACCGAAAAGGACAATGTATTTGAAGCCGTTGTTGAAAGGGATAAAAAAAGAGGCGGTATGGCCCATTTCGAGCGGTTCGACATAAACGGTAATTTCATCATAGAAAATAGGGATGAGAGGGGAAGGCTCTATATTGACCGAACACTCAACTACAATGTAACGCTACCCGCTGAAGTTGAGCGGGACTTCAACCAGCGCCGTTCAGAGGCTTCGACTCAAACTGGGCGAGACCAAATCGATCAAGAGCGTCAAACCTTGATTCAAAACCAACTAGTCGAAGAACAGGCCAGGCAACTTAGGATATTTGGTGCCGATAATGCCGTTGAAGAAGTCCATAACTTGCAGAGCGAATACATCGATGTATTGTTTTCGTTATACAGCCCAGGAGAAATGTACGATGAGGAGATTTATATCTTTGGTGCATTGAGCGATTGGGAGTTCAAGCCTGAATTTAAAATGGTGTTCAACCCAATGATAAATGCGTATGTTGGCAAAGTGCAATTGAAACAAGGGTATTATGACTATATTTACGCAGCCCTGCCAAAAGGCAAATCGGAACCTGACTTTGAAGTGACGGAAGGGAACTGGCATGAGACGGAGAACAATTATACCATCCTGATCTACTACCGCCCATTCGGCAGCCGTTACGACCAACTGATTGGCTTTAGGTCTTTTAGTTCAAGGTATTAGGACCGAAGACTACAATGTGGACAACTCTAATTTCACACACCTCCTTCCCTATAAATAGCATCTCGCACACTTTTTGAACATCCAGTATTTATTGATTTGAGTAAAGGCTGTTTTAAAAACTTATTATTGGGTGAAAATCCTTGTCCTTGTGCCATGCCAATACTCCCAAGCGATTTGTTGCCATGAAAAAAAATACCAAGCTAAACGTTCATGTGAAGGGTTTTGAATTATTGAGAATGATTGCCCGGAATACCATATTAGTTCTGCTCTTCCTTACCTTTTCCACTAATCTGTTTTCCCAGTCAAAAACAGTGGAAAAAGCCAACCTTGCATATCAGTACAAGCAATATGCAAAAGCTGCAAGCCTTTACGAAACGGCCATTTCGGAAAAACGGAAAAAAGGGGCTGCATCCAAAAACACCCTCAACCTAAAAACGAAATTGGCTTTCTGCTATCGGATGAACAATAAACTGGATATTGCCGAAGCATTGTATGCCGAAATAGTACAGGACGAAAGGGCTAAATCAAAAACCTACCTTTTTTATGGTGAAACCCTAATGAGCAATGGTAAATACGAGGAGGCCAAACAATGGTTTTTGGATTACCAGATCCTTGAACCCGACGACAAGAGAGGGGCATTGATGGCAGCCAATTGTGACAAGGTCCAACTCATTGAACCTTATTTCCAATACATTGAAATAAAGGAATACCCATTCAATTCAGATGCTGATGACAATGCTCCGGTAGCTTGGCAAGATGGAATCGTATTTTCTTCAGACCGCAAACAGGGGGTCCGATTGATGAAAGAAAAGTCTGAGTGGACTGGGCGTGATTACCTCGACCTTTACTTCTCATCTATGCAAGAAGACAGCACCTTTGGCGAACCTCGGAAATTTTCAGCGAAGTTGAGCGAAGTGAATAAAAACACAGGAAATGCCTCCTTTTCTTCTGATGGTTCTGAAGTGTATTTTACCCGAAATGACAATGTGCTCAATAAGCGAAAAACCTATAACCTACAATTGTTCCGCTCCATAGACAACGGAACTGGCCGGTGGAAAAAAGCAGAGAAACTCTCTTTTTGTTCACCGAATTACAACTACATGCACCCTGCCATTTCGCCCGATGGGCAGGTGTTGTTTTTTGCAACCAACCTCAAAGGGGAAGGCGGCACAGATCTATGGGTAAGCAAACGAAAAGGTGATGATTGGGGCAAACCAGAAAACCTGGGCCTTCAAGTAAATACATCGGCCAATGAGGGTTTCCCATTCATGGATGAAAACGGAAAGTTGTATTTCTGTTCAAAAGGGCATCCTGGTTATGGTGGGTTTGATATATTTTTCACTGAAATGGATGAAGGTGGCAATTGGGCCACACCACAGAACCTTGGCCGTCCTATCAACAGCCCGCTCGACGATATTTCCATTTTCATAAATAAGAATGAGGAACATGGCATGTTCACGTCTTCCCGAAATGGCGGTGACGATGATATTTACATTTTTGAAGTGCTCGGTGAAGCTCCCGCAAACAGACAATTTACTGGCCTCATACCTCGGTCGGATAATAATGCGGGGCCATTCATCAATGAAAAGCCAACTGCTGTTACAGAAGAAAAAAAGACAGAACAGCCTGAAATACTGGAAGTTGTACTTATGAAACCTGCCGAAGAACATAGTACAGGCTCTTCAATTACTGGCGATCTTCAATCAGATCAACCAAACGTCAAACCTGTTGAGGAAGAAACGGTCGAGGTTGTTATTGATCCATTTTCAGCTGTACCGGTTGAACCGATAAAAGCAGAAACGAACTCAGAAGAACAGAAAAGTGCAGCTCCTTCGCCGTCCATATTTTTTGAAATACCCAGTGAGCAGACCCCTGCCATCATGGAACAACCAACGGTTGCCAATTACCTATTCTCCTTTCAGGATTTCATTGAAAGAGCGTACAGTAGCGATATTCAGACAGGCCAGGTTTATAGGATAGACGGAGCGACATTTGATGCGAACATTTGGCAGCTCACGCCCCGGATTTCAAAAAAACTGGATGAATTAGTGGCGGTTATGCGCCGTTTCCCTGCTATTCAAGTTGAGCTGAGCTCGCACACCGAAACGCCTGGTCTTGAATCGCACAATCTTGAACTTTCAAAGAACAGGATACACATGGCGGTTGAATATATGGTAAAAGAAGGTATTTCTGCCGAGCGAATGACTGGGATAGGATATGGCGAGACCATGCCCCTGAACCACTGTCTCGATGGCGTCAACTGTAGCCCAGAAGACCACCTTTACAATCAACGGTTTGAAGTGAGGGTGCTTACGGGAATTGAAAATTGAGAATTAACTAATTCCCTAACTACTATGGTTTTATTATCTTCGCCTTAACCTCTCCAGAATTTCAAGTATCTAAATTCTGCATTTTTCTAAACGATCCTACCTTCGCTGTCATTTTTGACCCTACACACATTATAGGCCTCGGCCCATTGAACGGTCTTAAAAATTCTATGAACATTCGCCATGAGAGCATTCTACACTATTGCCGTAATAGTCTTTATTTTTTCAGCCAGCCTGTCGGCTCAATCGTTTAGGAAATTTGATAATAAAAGGGTGCATTTCAAAATGTCGGTGGAGATGTAGTGCGGATTTCCCAATCCGCACCGCTATAGCCGGATTCGGAAATCCGGCCTACTTTCGAACCGACATTTTGAAATGCACCCTAATAAAACGGAATTACATTATTCCAAAAAAATCAATTTACACACCTGAAAGCACTATGATGAAAAATGATTTATCTATTTTTGATCCTGCCGCTGCCAGGTTCCGAAAGATTGTGATTAAATCAATAGAAGTGGAATAATGGTTTTTTTCCCTGGCCTTTAATGGAATTTTGAAATTCGAAAATAAGATGCACGAAGAAAATATTAAACATAAAATTTCCCAGTTCTGGGACTGGTTTTCATTTAATGAGGAAATGTTCAGGAATGTCACTGATGCGGAATCGGCAAAAGACGCGATGGACAACCAAATCCTCGAATTCGGTTTGTTTTCGTGGCAAATTAAAGAAGGCGATTCAAAACCTTATTCCTTAACCATTTCGCCAAATGGCGACAGAAAACGGCTCGCAATAAGCTGCCAAATAATAGAGGCTGCACCAACTAGTTATGATTGGGAATTCCATTATTGCAAGCCTCCGAAAAGCTGGGATTATATTTTTGAAATGTATGATCAATTCATGCTCAAACAGAAATATGACACCTCGAAGTGGGAATATGTTCTGTTTAACAATCCAGATAAAAATATTGAAGTAATTATATGTGCCAACAATCTCCACGGTATAGATTTGGACGACCGGCTGGATGCAGGAGAATTGGTGCTGACTAATATTCTGGGAGAAGAATTGGTCATTGACTATTTATGTGCCCTGGAAGTGGTTGATGAATTTATTCCAGAAAACAAGCTCCTCAGTAAAAAAATACATCATTTAAAAAGCGACTTTGAAGCAGCCATAAAATAGCTCTTAATTTTCTCCTGAAACCGGCTCAGCAGAAGAAAGTATCAATTCCAATTCCTGCATATAATTCCGTTTTTTTTCAACGCCAGGAGCAAACAGAAATCCATCTACAAATACCAATTCGTTTTTATCTTGGTCGAGCATTAGGTTGCTGAGGAAAGCCCCTCCTTTAAAATCGTTCACCATTTCCCAGATGCCTTTTGCCTGTATGGCATAAAAGTCATTGAGCGTTTTCTTTTCTACAAAAAGAGGTAGGTCAATGTCGTTGATCTGCATATAGGTATCCGGCAATTGAGTGGTGATTATCTTGCCGACTTCATTCCTAATATTTTTGATCCCGTCATAGGTCAGTTGATTTTCATCAATGTATTTACGCCTATGTATCAGAATGTTGGCAACGATATCCCGATCATCGCTTCGCAACCACACGGTGTTAGTTGTACTATTATGTAAGATTTTTTTGAAGCTACCGGGTATTTTCATGCTTACCCCGAAAGAAGCTTCCATTTCCAACTGTAGATCTACGTTGTTGCCTGATTGATAGGCGTTTGCCTCAATCTTTTTAATATCCCGGTCGCTGACCCTACGTGCAATTGGGGGAAAGTTTTTACCGATATTCTCGGCCAGTTTATCTTCTCCAAAACCGATCACATAAAACAGTTGTTGACTCCGAGCCCATTTGTTTTGTCCAACAATGGTCGTATACCCTTTGTCTAATCTTGCTTCTTCTACTTTCACCGCCCCGACATCATGGCTGACCTGGGCAGTGGTGATGGAACTTTTATCTTTCATGTCTGCCAGAAATAAGATCGTCTTAAATTCTTTTTTCCCAGGCATTTTGGCAAGCTCTTCAGGAGTCATATGCTGGATGTCGAAAATCGGCTCTGGCTGTGGCAACAAGATATAAGGTGCAGCGAAGTAATAAATAAACGTATCGCCTACTGCGCCCTGCCAAAGTGTGGAATCTGAAATTACCAGCAACTGGTTTGGGCGGCCAAACGAATTGGGCAATTGGGCTTGAATATGTGCAATCCCAGTTGTCTCAGGATTATCGGATGCACACCCGCACATAAAAACTGTGAGAAGGGCTATGATCGTGAAATGCTTCATTTATTATGTTTTGAGCAAAATTAGAATAAAATAAAATGAATCGATAGGCAAAATCAGAGATGCAGGAATGTCGCCCTTTTGGTGGTAAAACGAAGTTGCTTCCAAAGAAAAAGATGCGACCATCTTTGGTTCGTCGCATCTTAATTTCAAGATCAAATGGTTGTATTGTCGATTGGCAGTATCAAATAGATGTTTAGTGGTTCAATTGGGCGGTTAAGTTCTCAAATTCTTTACCTCCGATTTTCTTCACTTGTTGGTCGAACCAAAACCTTGGCGCTTGTATTTTGTCGCCGGTCATGGTATCGCACCGAAAAAAAAGATAATGCATTAGCAAGTGGTCGCCAATCCGCTTCAACAGGTTATCCAACCTTTCAGCAGCTTTGGCAGGTTTGTCCTGTAAAGCCTGATGACGCCATGCGTAGTAGATTTCGTCATGCAGTTCAATCAAATCAAGTGTGGATTTATCATCAATATGTTTTTCCATGTATTGTCGCCCCAACAATCCGTGATTGATACGGTGGCCACTGGAAATGGTGGCGCTTTCTTGAAACTTAAAAGTATCATGTGCAATAGCAGTAATCCGAAGCCGTTGACGTGATTCGGTAGATAGGTCCAACTTTTCAATATTGCCGAGAACTTCGACCACATGATAACCGACCTTGCCTTCTGGGTGGCCAAAGCGGGGTACTCCCCAATTGAAGCCAACCTTAAATTCGGGCTGCTCCATCAATGTTGATTCAAGGGCAGATTCTGGCTGTATCAAATTTTTGAAATCAATTAATGGGGGAGGAGTCTTGATGTTTTGTGCCAATGGCAAAGGAGGGTGGGCTGTCTCTAGGGTAAATGCATTCATTATTGTAAATTGGTTTTATTCAGCAAGGCAAAATGTTTCTGTAAATTTGGTAGAGCATTTATTTACACCTCATTTCTTATATCTCAAGGGGTGAAAAGCTATTTTGTAAAAAACAAACTCAAATCCGTTCATAGTTAATTTGGCGTTAAACCAACTTTTCTAAATAACCAACGTGCATAGTCAGCGTTAATTTCACGTAATTTATAACATGTTTCGTGCTAAATCAAACAAGGAAGTGAAATTATTTATGTGCGTTAGATTGTATTTGTTGTTTATGATTTTATAAAAAACTGAAAGCAAATTTATTATAAATTACATTTTTCGAAAAACAGTATATTAGTAATAGTGGAAATTTTTAAATCCCGATCTCCACTCACAATGTACAAACCATAAAATTCAGAGTTTATGAAACAAGTAATCGCTTTATTGACTGCAAGTATCCTCGGGGGACTTATCGCATTAGGTGGCTTTTTTTTGCTGTCAGATGCCCCTCAGCCTGAACTTTCTTTTCCTGATCACCACGCAAAAAAAGTGAACAATTTGAACACAAGTAGCGGCACGGGGTTCAACGTACCGTTCGATTTTTCAGAAGCAGCAGAAAAGGCTACGCCAGTGGTCGTCCATATTTCGGCAAAAGCAAATGGTAATAAAGCCAATATTCAGCAATCCGATAAAAGTAACCCTTTCAGACAGTTTTTTGAGAACCCACTCTTTAATTATGACATGCCCCAACAAGGTACAGGTTCAGGTGTGATTTATTCACAGGATGGTTATATCATTACCAACAACCACGTAGTTGAATTTGCCGACAAGATAGAGGTCACTACATTTGATAAAAAAACTTACAGCGCCCAAGTCGTAGGGACATATCCAGAAAGTGACCTTGCTGTTTTGAAAATAGATGCCCGTAACCTTCCCACATTAAGGATGGCCAATTCAGATGAAGCCAAAATCGGTGAATGGGTGTTGGCCGTTGGCAATCCCCTCGAACTCGAATCGACCGTAACAGCAGGAATAATCAGTGCCAAAGGCAGGGACATTGACATTATCCAAAAAAATTCGGCCATCGAATCTTTCATCCAAACCGATGCAGCGGTAAACCCCGGAAATAGTGGAGGCGCGCTGGTTGATGCATATGGCCGACTACTTGGCATTAACACCGCCATAGCTACCAGGACTGGTTATTTTCAGGGATATTCTTTTGCTATTCCGATTAATCTTGCCCTGAAAATTGTGGACGATATTATCGAAAACGGCTCATATGAAAGAGGCTTTCTCGGCATAAATATTGCAGATTTGGAGGAAGGAGATGTTGAGATTTTGGGGCTTGAAAACGCACAGGGAGTGCTGGTAGCTAATGTGGTCGATGGAGGTGCTGCGCAATATGCAGGTGTCATTCCAAATGACGTTATCATCGAAGTTGACAACAAAAAAGTCAAAGCATCACCTGAACTTTTGGAAGCAATTGGGGGTTTGAAGGCTGGGGATCAAGTTGTTTTAACTGTGAGAAGAAAGGCGAAAGTCATTACGATTCCTGTCAAACTGAAAGCGGCAAATTGATTACATGTAAAAACCGGACAGTCTTGTTTATTTAAGAATTTATTAACAAAAACGCAGGCAACATTATAAGAAACTGAACGGTTTATAAAGCATAAAAAGACTTGTTTAAAGTTGGTTTTTCGTTTTGTTTTGATGCGTCTGTCTTGCTATTGCGAGGCAGACGTTTTTGTTTTCATACTGTCCTGTAAATGCTTCTTTTTACCGGTCATTTTGCTAACTTTAAGGCAAAATTGAACCCCTTATGAAAACCTTGCTCCAACCGATCAATGATCTTTTATATCTCCTTTATCCCCACCTTTGTTTAGCCTGCGGCAAAAATGCCCCACCTCATAACAAGGACATCTGCACCGAATGTGAAGCAACGCTTCCCCTATCACATTTTCACAAAGAAAAAGAAAACCCGTTTACCGAAAAATTTTGGGGAAGAGTGGATTTGCAGACAGGCACCTCCATGTACCTGTTCACCAAACAAAGCAGGGTCGCACATCTTATCCACAATTTCAAATACAAAGGCAAAAAAGAAATTGGCATTTCCTTGGGCAGGCGATATGGCTATACCCTAAAAAGAGAATCACATTTTGAAGGAATTGACTGCATCGTGCCAGTACCGCTGCACTGGCGGAAACAACGCATGAGGGGCTTCAATCAAAGTGAAATGTTTGGCAATGGACTTTCAGAAAGCTTGGGCGTACCTTGTATCAAAAATGGGCTGGAACGGTTGAACTTTACTGATTCGCAAACCAAAAAGTCGAGGCTGGAGCGATTGAAAAATATAGATGGAGTCTTCTCCGTAAAAAAACCGAAACTGCTGGAAGGGAAGCATATCCTCCTCGTAGATGATGTGCTGACTACTGGCGCTACGCTTGAGGTTTGCGCGCTGGAACTGCTCAAAGTTAAAGGCACAAAAGTGAGTATGGCGACTATCGCCACTGCTACCAATTAACGTTGGAGCGGTATAGGCTCTTAAAGTTTAGGGGAGAAATAACCTATACAGCTCCACTTCTTTACCTCACAATTACCAACCGTTTCACGCCCCACAACTCCCCGCTCGTTACGCGCAATTGGTAATGACCGTTGATAAGAAAACTTAAGTCCAACACTTCTTTTGCTGTGCCGTTTCCTGCCGCTTCTTTGTGGTAAACCAATTTACCTGCAAGATCATAAACGGTGAGCTGCAAATCATTTACCGCGGGTGTTTTGATGGTCAAATTAAATACGCCCGGTCCAGGGTTAGGTGAAACCTCGAACAACAGGCCTCCATCAACCTCGTTCACGCTGTTGAAATTCACCTCGATGGTCATCGTGACCGTACATCCGTTTTCGTCCATGACCACTATTTCATAAACACCGTTTGGCAAGTCGTTGAATACATTTCCAGATTGGAAGGTGACACCGTCATCAATGGAATATTGCAGGTCGCCAGTACCACCTCCGGCATTGATAGTCAGGTTGTTATCGACCAAATCGGCATCAACCACAATCGGAGGAGGAGCATCTATCAAGATTGGATGGGCATACCATTCAAAACCTGTTGAATCAACCACGAGAAAAATATACTCACCAATGCCGAGACTGTCATAAAGCAAGTCGGAAGTGAGCGGTCCGTCGTTGAGTGAAAACAGGAAGGGCGAATACCCACCTTCAACACCTTCAATATAAACTTGCCCATCCTCAGAGTCAGCACAAGAAGCTGGGGTGACTACAAAAAAGACAATTTCTGGTTTATTGACCACCACTTCAATTTCTTCAGAGCAGCCATTTTCATCCATTACGATTACGTTGTAAGTGCCATTCCAAACCACCTCGTATTCATTTTCAGACTGAAAAGGTTCGCCGTCAAAACTATAAGTTAAAGTACCCGTGCCACCAGAGGCATCCACAGAAATGACTGGGCCAAACGCACTGCCATCAGCAAGGATCGGCAATGGGTTAATAATCGTGATGACAGGCGCTATCACGATCTGTCCAACAGCATCTTTTAGGGTCGGCTGATAGTTGCCAGGAGCAAGATCCGTAAAAGTATTGCTGGCCTGAAAACTGAAACCATCAAGGCTGTATTCATAAGGCGGAATACCTCCCGATGCATTGATGACAACAATTCCATCGGCGCCGAAATAGCAGCTGACCTGTTGCTCAATAATTGCAATCACTTGCAACGGCAATACATTCACAGAAACAGTAGTCGATGTTTCACAACCATTGGCATCCTGCACTGTAACGGTGTGGATGCCATTGGCTACATCGATAAAAATATTAGACGATTGGAAGCTGCCGTTGTCCAGTTGATAAAGATATGGAGAGGTGCCGCCGCCAGCATTCACGGTAACTTCAGTATTATTGGAGGTAGCGGAAGCCATGATGGCTGACGGTGCAATAATGGTAAGTGGAGCAGAATTAATGGTGAAACCACCACTATCCATGATCGTGACGGTGTAATTGCCAGCAACCAGGCCTGTGAAAATATTGCTGCTTTGGAAGGAACCACCATTGAGGTTGTATTCATAAGGTGGAACTCCGCCACCAGCCACCACTGTAATCTGACCTTCATTGCCATCGTGGCAAAGAGGAACTTGGGAAACTTCTAAACCAACCGTCAAAACTGGCACATCCACCTCAGCAGAAAGGTCTGTTTTACAACCATTTTCATCCAAAACAGTAATTGTGTGAGTACCTGTGGCCACGGGGTAAAAAGTATTGTCACTTTGAAAGGAGCCGCCATTGAGGCTGTACTGCAGCGTGCCCGTCCCACCATTTGCAGATACATTTATTTCATAACCATTTGCGGAAGCGCTACCTGTGATCTGTGAAGGCTGCGTCAGTATAATTGAGGTCGCCTGGGTAAATCCATCTGCATCTTTGACTGTTATAAAATAGGTACCAGCAGCCAAATTTTGGAACACATTGCTACTTTGGAAATTCACTCCATCCAGGCTGTATTCAAATGGCATACTACCACCACTCACATTTGCAGTTATTTCGCCATCATTGCCGCCGAAACAATCAATATCCTGTGTTTGCGAAGCAGAAACAACTAAAGTATTGACCAAAACAGTAGCAGTAGTCGTTTCCATACATCCATTTTCATCCATCACGGTAATGGTGTAAGTACCGTTTGCAAGATTTTCAAAAACATTGCTGGACTGGAAGTTTGTGCCGTCAATGCTGTACTGCAACGTTCCTGTGCCGCCATTTCCATTTGCTGAAATATCGTCATCATTGACCGAAGCCGTCAAGGTCAGTACAGCTGGGTCATTCAAAGTTACATCGTTGGTGGTTTGTGTAAAACCATCGTCATCCAAGACGGTGATGGAATAGGTGGCAGCAGGGAGGTTGTCAAAGGTTGGATCATTTTGGGAAGGTCCGCCATTGAGGCTGTACGTATATGGCGGCGTACCGCCGCCCACATTTGCAGAGATGGTCCCATCGTCTTCGCCAGTACAAGAAACCTCCTCCACGACCACTGCATTAACAACCAAAGTGTTCACTGCGACAACCGCTGTGGTTGTTTCGGTACATCCATTTTCATCCAAAACCGTGATTGTATAAACGCCATTGGCAAGATTTTCAAAAACATTGCTGCCTTGATAATTGGTGCCATCAATGCTGTATTGCAAAGTCCCTGTGCCACCATTGGCAGTCACGGTGATGTCATCGTCCACCACATCCGCTGCTGCGGTGATGGCAGGTGGGTTATTGATCGTAATAGCGTTGGTGGTCACGGTCAGGCCATCTGAATCGGTCACGGTCACTTCGTAAACACCCTCGCCAAGGTTGTCGAATTCATTGGAACTTTGAGGATTTCCTCCGTTCAGGCTGTATTCCAAAGGTGGCGTTCCGCCCACAGCTGTTATTGTGATAATGGCATTGTTGGCATCGTGGCAGTCGATGCTTTGGGTCAAAATTGCGGAAGCAGAAATAACACTTTCAATAATTTCGATCTGGAACAACCGGTAGTGCAGCCAACGGTTTTCATCATCAGCTACATCAAATAGGAATTCGTCAGCCGTGGTCATACTGCCGTCGTGTTCGTAACTTACGTTTCCGCTATTAATGTCTTCTTGGGTAAATGAATCGCCCAATTCCAGTGTATCTCCCTGTAAATATAGAAGGCCATTTTCCGGAAGGGAAAGTAAAATAAACTGCGTCATTGAAGGCGTGCCCTCAGCTTCCAAGTAACTATCAGTAATCGCTTTTTCTTGGCCTTGTGTAACGGGCAGGATGTTGTTATTGAGCAGTACTGCTTCAGGATATTCGATGGTGCCGCAGAGATCGATATACCAGTTGTTTATCGAACCCCCATCCTCAGTTGGAAACAAGTCTTCAATGGTCAAAGTCCAAGTGCCTTGGCTACTTTCTCCATTGAAAACGGAGAACGCAGTCAATGGCTGATAATCCCCTGAAATTGCTGGCGGGAAAGGGTTGCAAGCATCTTCAAAATCGGTTGCTGAATTGGGCGCATCATCAGAAAAACCGACTTCCAGATCGTCCGTATCACAACCAAAAGTGCTGGCAGGTTCCCCTGGACGATTGAACAATAAGGCATTGGTCGCAGAGGGCGACGACAATGTGGCAAGCAGGTCGCCGACCCAACTGTGGGCTATTTCCATATAGACATACAAAGTGGCAATAGGGTAATCATCGGGAATTTCGAGCGTGCTGGTCACTGTGCCATTTCCATTTACGGGGATGGTAATAGGCACGTCATCACTGATGTACTGCCCACATTCCAGCCCGCCTGTTTGAAAAGCAAAAAATGGAGAATGAGGGCCGTCGTTGCAAATATTGGATCCTTTCACCCGCCAGTAATACACTTGTCCTTCCAGCAAGGTGGGCAGGTTGTAGGCATTCGTGCCAACCGTTGCCATGTGCTCAATAGACTGAAACCCAGGATCGAATGCCAGCTCCACCAGATAGTTAGTCGCTGCCGCAATATTTTCCCAGGATAAACTTGCCCCGATGGATGCCACACCTGTTTCGCCATCGGCTGGGCTGGTCAGTACCACGGCATTGCTTACCGAATCGAGTACGACCAAATCAACAAAAATATTATTGGTAATGGAGGGGGTCGTTGCCTCCACATTTATGGTATAGTTTCCGGGAGTCACATTTTCCAATTCCCCAATGGTCATGGTCACCGTACCGGGAGGGGTTAACGAATTGGGTTGAAATTCCAAAGTAGCACCTGGAGGTGTGCCAGTAGCAGAAAATTGGATTTCTTCATTGAACCCTAAAAAGGATTGAAGATCAAATATATAGTCAACTTCCCCAGTCGGGCAGGCTGTCTGGATGGCGGGTTCGACAGCGATGGTGAACGTTGGCACCGAAGGCATTTCGATGGTGAAATTTTCATCAGAGAGGTCGTAAAAAACATTGTTGCCACCTTTTACCATAATACGTGCTGTGGAGGTTTCCACATTGGGTACCTGCACGGATTGACTACCGTCGTTAGGAGTGCCAGCCAATAGGATATGGGGATAAGTCTGCCCACCATCGACCGACAGCAAAATATCAACGGTGCTGGCATTGACAGGCGATCCATCGGTATTCGCCACGTCCCAGGTTACCATTTCCATAAAATTAGAACTCCAGACCACTGCGCTTGTATTTGGTTCTGTCACTTCAAAAGGGCCAGCGCTTGCTGAAAAGCTTAAGATCACATCTGCTTCTGCAGTACATCCTCCCCCAGCGTTATTGTCCCTTACGGTGACTCGGAAATTCATGTTCCGCCCCACAGACGGGAGCACTTCCCAGGTTTCTGTCGAATTGTTCAAAACAGTATTTAGGTTCGGGAAATACCGGCTCGGCGATATTTTGGGCGATAATGTCCGGAATGCCGGCCCCCCTGTATTGGTCGACTGCGGTGGCATAGCGGCTACTTGGTTGTCCATTTGTTCCCAGCAATAAGAAAGGGCATTACCATTTGGATCTGAGCCATCGGCGGTCAATACAAATGGAGTAGAAATGGGTACGTTATAAAACCCACCAGGCACGGTCACCGATGGAGCGTCGTTGCCATTGTTTGTTTCTGTGGCGCAGTTCGTACCGGAAATATGGCTGCCCATTTCATCCAGGCTGATTGCATGGAAATAATCGTCGCTATTGTTCTGCACATTGGGTGCGCAAATACCCGCATATCCCATAATGGTGCTGGCACTGCCAGGTTCCATAGCAGTTGGCCCATTGCGGTTACAGGAATTGTTTTGCGTGTGGTTGCCTCCGAACTGATGACCCATTTCATGCGCCACAAAATCCACGTAAAACTGATCGCCGACAGGGCTGCTCAGTCCCGTAACGCCTCTGGCTTTTGTGCTGTTGGTGCAAACAGAATTCAAAAAGGCCACTCCTCCTCCTCCAGTCGAAAACACATGGCCGATGTCGTAATTGGCATTGCCGATAATGTTGTCACATGTTGTTTGGTTCTGGCCAAGCATAGTGCCCCCACTATTATTCGTGTAAGGATCGGTGGCAGCATTTAAAAAAATCAAGTCGTCGTTGTTGGGCACCATGACCATCGTGACGTCCACCTCCCGTTCATAAATACCGTTCACCCGAGCCATGGCAACGTTGAATTCTGCTACTACATCAGGTACCGTCCCACCATGGAACTGGGCATATTCACCAGTACAGGCAAGCGCCAATTCATAAGTCCGGAACTGGCAATCGCCCGCCATTTTTGACATCGCGGTTTTTTTAGCAGGTATATGCTTTTTGGTCTCTTTCATTTCATCTACCCAACAGGTAAACGGGTCTTCTTTCGAGTAGTCTTTTTTGAAATAACAAACATAATGCTCTATATCGCCAACTGCATAAACATCAATATAGACAGTGCTGTACTGGGCCGATAGCACCATGGCGTGGAACCCTTTTGGTGAAATGCCGAAACGCAGATAAGCGGTCGGGTCTTCCTCACTCCAACCCGCATAGGTTTTTATTTCTGGGAATTTGGCGGCCAGGTCGGGGTGCATGACAGGGGCTTCCACAATCTGGAATTCCTGGAAAACACCATCTGGCATCGGTATGACGAGGGTCGATATTTTAGATTTTGCCTCGTCGCTGAAACGCATGGGTGCATCTTTCAGGATATCATCCAAAATAGCGAGGTCAAGGGAAAAGGTTTGGTATTCATTGGGGACAATCCTCCTTTCTGCATTTTTTTTTGCGAAAGTAATTTCCGTGGTTTCTTGCCAAGGATTGTTTTTTGATTGTGAAAAAAGGGAAAAGGAGAGTAGTATTCCAAGGGTCGAGAAGTACAGTTTTTTCATACGAAGGTTAGTTGTGTGGTTTTTGATTCCAAATAAAGGGCGGTTCATTTTCTTAGTACTGTAAATATATGCTGCGTAGTTGGATGTGTAAACAGGATAACAATAGTATGTAGGATAGGCTGCAATTTGAATGCCGATGTTAGAATGGAAAAACAGCACGGGCAAATTCAATGATCCAAACAAGTAGGCAATAAATTTGGAAGCGGCATTTCAGGAGGTGGCCTATTTGTGATTTGTGATTTGTGGGAAGTAAAAAAAGCGGGGAGTTCGTCAATAACTAAAAAAGACAAGCTGGCAGTAAAAAATTGATGTAGTGGAGAAGGTTGGAGTTGTCAACTTTTTAAAAAGTTGACAACTCTATGCTCGCAACCTCCTGATAATCAGGGTGAAATTTCAAGCCTTGATTCACATTAGTACATTCAAATCAGGGTCACTTCCGCAGCAATAGCATCGAAGCGATCCCCCCTTCACTGCTTTGTATTTTCATAAAGTAAACACCTTTTTCCAAACCAATGAAGTCGTCAAAGGTTAAGGTATTTTCTCCAGCAGGAACAATTCCTTGCCACAAGGTGCCCACTTCCTGCCCAATGCTATTGAACAGGCTGATGGTCAGATTGGTGCTGGCGTCCATATGGAGGGAAAGGTTGACAGAATTTGAAAAAGGATTCGGGAATGCCCGCAATTCCTGGAGGCTGGTAATATTTTCTACTCCCGTGGTAAACATGATGTCTGTGAAGTCGGTATTGTGGCCGAACGGCACAATTTCATCTCCCTCGTCATCATCTAGGTTGGCCCGCCAAGCATGGTCAGCAGGTGGAGCGTCGTAAGTGCCGCTTCCGTTGAAATCGGCGTAAAAATCAACGTTATAATTTTCGCCAACTTGCAAGCCAGGTACCCGCACAAAGAAAAATGTTACCATAATGGACGGCATGCTGAAACTGCCGACTTCTGCATTGGTGCCCGTATCTACTACTCGCAGCTCGAAAAGCTGTCCGAGATGGGGATTCATATCCGTTGCAGCCAAGGTCATCAGGTATTTCCAATCAATATCAACAAAGTTGGTATTGTGATTGAAACCAATGGTCTGGTTGCCACCTGCTGCGGTGAAAGTTTCGCGCCAAGCGTGATCCATTGGTGGCGCATCGTACAGGCCATTGCCATTGAAGTCGGCATAAAAATCTACATCGTATTCTTTGCCAGACTGGATGCCGGGGATGTCGATTTTGAAATCTGGCACCCCGATCATTCCTTTGAAACGTTCCACTTCCTTGCCACTTGCAGTTTCGATGACCCGCAGTTCAAGCATTTGACCAACGTGTGGATTCATGCCTGTGAAATCAATAGTCAATGTGCTGGATTCGCCAATGTCAGTAAAGTTGGTATTGTGGCTGAATGCCAGGCTTTCATCACCGGGTGCCTCAGCTACCATTTCCCGCCAAGCGTGATCCATTGGTGGCGCATCGTAAGTTCCGTTTCCGTTTAGGTCAGCGTAAAAATCAATAAAATAAGTACGCCCAAGGTCGAGGTAAGGCAAGCAGACTGTAAAGTCAGGCACCAAGATGGCGGGCATGGTAAAACGTCCGACTTCCCGTCCAGTTTGGTTGACATCCCGTACCCTGATTTCGAGCTGTTGCCCCAGATGTGGATTCATGTCTGTGAAATCCAATGTAAGCAAGTGCTTCCATTGAATGTCTGTAAAATTGGTGTTATGCGAAAACCCCAGGGTCTCATTACCTGCCACATCGTTTACCATTTCGCGCCAAGCATGATCGGTAGGTGGAGCGTCATAAACTCCATTCCCATTGAGGTCGGCATAAAAATCAACCATATAGCTTTTCCCGATTTCGAGAAATGGCAGTTCGACCGTAAAATCAGGTAGCATGATGGCTGGCATACTGAACCTGCCAATTTCTTTGGCCGCACGGTTTTTCTCTCGTACCCTGATTTCCAGTTTTTGGCCCAGATGGGGATTCATACCTGTGAAATCAAAAGTGAGTAGTTGTCTCCATTTTATATCTGTGAAATTGGTGTTATGAGAAAAAATCAAGGTTTCATCGCTGTCCACATCAGCCACCATTTCACGCCAGGCGTGATCCATTGGTGGGGCATCATAAATCCCATTCCCGCTGAGGTCGGCATAAAAGTCAACGACATAGCTGTGGCCTGTTTCGAGGAACGGCAAATCCAATGAAAAGTCAGCTACAATAATTTCATTAAGGCTCACCCTTCCGACTTCCTTCCCGGTGCGGTTCATGTCGCGCACCGCAACTTCGAGTTGTTGTCCGAGGTGTGGGTTCATTCCCGTGAAATCAAAAGTGAGGAGTTGTTTCCATTTTATATCTGTGAAATTGGTATTATGAGAAAAAGTCAATGTTTCATCGCTGTCCACATCAGCCACCATTTCACGCCAGGCGTGATCCATAGGCGGTGCATCATAAATCCCGTTTCCGTTGAGGTCGGCATAAAAATCAACGACATAGCTGTGACCGATCTCAAGGAATGGCAAGTCGAGTGAAAAGTTTGCTGAGGCAATCGCATCAAGGCTCACCCTCCCGACTTCTTTTCCGGTGCGGTTCATGTCACGCACGGCTACTTCAAGTTTCTGCCCGACATGCGGGGTCATCCCAGCGAAGTCAAAAGTCAGGTTCTGCTTCCATTCAATATCAGTAAAATTGGTATTGTGGTTGAAATTGACCATGTTCATGCCCATTGTAAGATTGTCGGCATCCATCCTCCATGCGTGATCGGCAGGCGGGGCGTCATAGACTCCGTTTCCATTGAAGTCAGCATAAAAATCAATGTAGTAACTACCTCCCATTTCTCCAGTCAGGTTTACACTGAAATCAGCCATTGCTATAGGATTCATGGCTGCCCGGGCCACCTCTTTCATGGTGCTTTTGTCAATGAGGCGCAGTTCGAGTTTCTGCCCGATATGCGGGTTCATGCCTGTAAAATTAAGGGCAACGGTCTGTGCTTGCCCCCATGTTGCTGCCATCAAAAAGGTCAGCATTGCAATCAAGGATTGTTTTGGTAAATGTGTTTTTTTCATAAAAAAGGAAAATTTGATGTGATGGTGCTTTGATGAAAAGGTGAGGTCAACATTAGACCTTATTTGATAGGGCGGTCTTCACAAGATTGATAATAGCCTACCGAATAACCATGTAAATCATTGAAAGTCATTGTGTTACAAATTGTAGTCGGATTAAGGACTTTTATCAACTTTTGGGACAGCCTCGAATACTTAAGTACCTAAATTCAAATAATCGACATTTTGGTGACGAACTCTTTTTCCGCCATACTTTGTTAAAAAAAATGACCGTAACTATGGCTATGCTAATTTTTTTTGTCTCGTCTGACGAAAAAACCTGCCTGCCGGTAGGCAGGTAACCTCGTCAAAAGTGTCGATTATTTAAATTCAGGTACTTATCTTCATCCCACAGCTAACCAAAGAACCAATTATTTAGATTAGGATAAAGACAGTTGTGTTACCCTGTACCACATTGGAGTGGAAAAGGCTGCGTAGTTATAGGATTAGCGGACACTGTCAGTTGTCCTGAGCACCTTCGTCGATCCAGGCTTTTATTTGAGAAATTTCGCAGTCGGGAATTGGGTCTTTGCCAAGTGGCATGGCCACAAAACCCATTAGTTGGGCCGCTGCTCCATATAAGCGACCTTCATCCACTTTCGCTTTCACCCCGTCGTAGCTGTCGAGCAAAAACCCGCTGGTGGGATTGCCGCCACTGTGGCAGCCGTTGTAGCAGTTCTGTTCGAGTATGGGAACAATGACATCGGCGAAACTAACATCAGTCGTGTCGCAGCCCATTGGATCGGGGTCTGGGTCGGGGATTTCCACAATGCTGTCGTTTTTGCAAGAAGAAACAATGAGCATAATAAGTAGCAAGAAAGCAGAAGTTGTTTTCAAGAAAAAAGGTAGTTTCATTTCGGTAGGATGTTTTTGAAAAATGTGAAATCGTGTATGCTACACCCATACCAGAAGGAGATGGGAAAGGCTGCGTAAAGTCAACTTTTTTTGTAAAACATTCCTCCCACCCTTTTAGAAGGAACGGATGGGCATTCGGGACGGCGCATTAAAATCGATTGCCTATCATGTAATTTTTACTTCACCCTCAAGTTGGCTTTCATACTGAATCCGAAACTCCACAACTTGACATTCCCATGCCCTACACCAGTTAAAGGAATTTGTAAGTAAGGTTCAAATTGGAGCGAAATCCTGCGGTTCAATACTTTGTTGTACCCAACTGAAAACTGGCTGATTCCGAACCAATGGTTGCTGCCATTGCTTGTTTGCCACTCGCTGATCAACTCTGGGTCGGGTGGGTTGTAATAATAGCCATACCATTCCCATAGCATGAAATATGACGTTAGGCCAGCACTCATATAAAACCCATCGCTGGAGTAGCCTTTGGGGAAATAGCCAACGGTGATTGGCACCTCCAGAATATTGCAAATGCCGGAACTGGATTTTGGAGCAATGCCATTGGTCCAGAATCCTATTGGAGGGATGTATTCGCCCGAACCGGCCATGTACCTTTTTCGGATAAAATTAGCACCGAGGGTGGTGCTGTATTTGGTACGGTAACGGTATTCGATTTGCCCGCCGATTTTCCAACTGGTTTTGGAAAAATCTCCCATGCCAACCGAGGTTAGTTCGCCTGCAGCTACCAAGCCGATGAGTAAAGCGTTGTTGTTTTGAAAAAGCGTGTTTTCTTTTTTATGATCTACAGTTTCTTCTTCAAATATATTTGTAGCAGCGAAATCGGATGCGGTAAGAATAGTAGAAGGGTGTTCCAACAGAGCCAACGGTAAAACTGGGAGTTTGGACAATCCTTGTTTGTCAACATTTATTTTTTTGTCGAAAGTTGCCAAGCTATCCAGCCCATCGTGGGTTTGTAAAATCAATTGATTGGCTCCCTCGTTGGTCAAACCATCTCCTTTTTCTGTTTTATTTTCAAGACCAGCATCAGCTATCGGTGGCGGTTTTATGATCTCTTTGGTGGGGGTGTTCCTTTTTTCTGTGGTTTTTGTTGAGCCTTTCGGAGCGTAGGAATCTAAAGTTTTTGTCTTGCTTGGTTGGGTGTTGTCGACTCCATTAATAGTATTTGGCAAGGTGTCTTCTTCATTTGGAGCGGGTTCGGAAACCGCCTGGCTTTTATTGTTGGGAAGGCTGGGGCTTTGTTGGTTTTCACGGTTAAGGTTCGTTTGATTGTTTTGAAGATTGCTTTGTTCGGTTTTTTGACCTGCTGAATTTGATTTGGCAAGTTCAGTGGTTTCTTTCCCAAAAAACCAAATCGAACCCGCCAATAACAACACGCCCAGGCCACCCAACCACCACCAAATGAAAAAGCGGCGGCGGTCGTCCTTGTCAAGCAAGGATTCCATCTGTTCCCATGCTTCAGCATTGTACCCGAAGTCATACTGCTCCGATCCCTTCCGGAACAGTTTATCCAGTTTTTTTGGTGACTTATCAGACATAAGGATTGTCCAGTTTTGCGGTGACCAATTCTTGCAATTTTGCCCTTGCCCTGGTCAAATTGGATTTTGAAGTGCTGACGCTGATGCCCAGTTTCTCTGCAATTTCCAGGTGCTTGAACCCATCGATCACATACATATTGAAAACGGTGCGGTAAGCTGTTGAGAGCGATTGCACCATGGCCATGAGTTCTTTGTAACCCAAGTGACTCAGAATATCTTCCCCAGCTGGGATATTTTTTGCTTCATCCATGCTGATTTCCATTTTAAACTTTTTTTGTTTTTTGACATGATTGATAGCGGTATTGACCACTATTTTCCGAAACCAAGGTTTAAACGGCTGTGCCGTATTGTATTTTTTTATGTTTTGAAAAGTCTTTAAAAACCCATCGTTCACCACCGAAATAGCCTCTGCTTCACTAGCGACATACCGAATGCAAATGCTCATCCCGTATGGGTAGAACAGCCTGTATAGTTCATTTTGGCTGCTGCGGTTCCGTTTACAGCAACCTTGGATGATTTGACTGAATTCCGTTTTCGTGCTTCGGTGCATGAAGAGGTTTTGATATAAATACCTTATACAAAGGTAGGTGGGAAAAGGCTGCGTTGGGTTTTTATTTAGGGCTGTTGTTGCCTCATATCTTATTCAAGATGTCTAACCTAACCTCTATCAAACAATAAAGCCTCTGCATTCACAGAGGCTTTATTGTTTGATATTCGTAGTTGAAAGGACTAGTCTTTTATCCAGTTGCACCCATTATTTTATCACAATTTTATCAATCCTAAATCGATCACCTTTTTTTATTTCTAAAAAATAAACTCCAATAGGCAGTCCATTCCTCTCCAAAACAGCACCTGCTTCATTGGTCGAAAATGACAGAACTGTTTGCCCTTGGCTGTTCTTTAGGTGGAAAACATATCTTTCCTGATTCGGATTTTCAAACTGGATTGTTGTTTTGTCATTAAATGGGTTTGGATAGATGACAAAGGTTTCTTCCAGTGATTGTGGTTTAACCGCGTTTGGGTTTTGGAAAGGGTCGGAGAATTTTTCGAGCGTGGTCAAACCATTTGAAGTCAGCGTTTGTAGAAAGGCAGTTAAATTATTGATGTCTGTGTCATCAAAATCAATCTGTCCAATGTTAAAAGTCTGCCCAGTATTCGGATTATAATAATAGCTGAAATTGGGAATGCTGTCGCTATAAAAAATGGCAACCTCTTCCAACGTCTGGAACCGGCCATCGTGCATATAGGGCGCAGTCAGTTCAATGTTTCGTAGCGATGGGGTCTTGAATTTCCCTAAATCTAATTCATCTCCGGTGACTTCCGCCCATCCAGGATCGGTAGTTGTCAAAGTGTTGGAGAGGGGTTTCAAAATACTGAATTGATGCGAAGAATGGCAAGTCAGGCAATTTTCGTTGAACAGTTCTTCACCGATTAATTCAGCTTCCGTGAAAGAAGCTTGACCATCCTTGACCTGGTCGTATTTAGAATCAAAAACATTGAGTGACTTGACAAATTGAGCCAATGCTTCAGCGATCCGATCAGAAGTAATCGCCTCATCGTCAAATGCAGCTTCAAAAAGGCCAGGGTAAAACGCTGTATCTTCTAATTTGGAAATTAAGACTTCCAAGTCCTTCCCCATTTCCCCCTGATGAACGATTGGTTGCAAAACCATCTTCTCCAATTCGGTTTCCCGGGCATCCCAGAATAGGGGAATGGCAGATGGAATGTAAGTTGGTTTCCAGCAAGGTCGTTGATGTTGGGAACATTCCTAGTCGTTTTTATTCCATTTATCCCTGTACTGAATTGTTGGTTATCTGTGAAAGCAAATTCCTGTTTATGGCAGGAACCACAGGACACTTCATTGGTGACGGACAACCTCTTGTCGTAAAACAGCACCCTGCCAAGCGTAGCCTTTTCCCTTGTCATAGTTTGGTTTACGTACTAGGCATTTTGATTTACCCAAAGTACATTGGCCATAATAAAATCAGTGAAAGGTATGTCGTAATTGAAAGGTTCGGCAGGTAAATGGGGCGTTGTGGGATCATCTACTAATGTGGCTTTTTTTAAAACAGTTGCAGAACATAAACAAACGAGGAGGGTCAGGACAAAGATGGAGTTGATTTTTTGCATGGTAAAATAGTTTTATAGATGGAGAAATTTCCAAAATGAAAAGCAATTGTCAATTTTAGTAGTTGGCAGCACATTTTGAAAAAAGAATCAACCTATAAATTCCGTGACTTTCCTGGGAAGAACAAAACGGATTTTGCTAAAAGTCAGGTTCTTGATATGAGCCTCTCACGTCTTATTCACCAACAAAGCTCTTATTAACTAGGTGTGCTAAAACAGTCATAGGGCTTGTGTGATGTAGAAATTGATTATTGAAAATTTGCGCAGCGTTACGGGCACTGTATTTCGTTCTACTTTAACTGGTCTTTGTGCAAAAATCAATAGAAATGAAAATGTTAATTCTAATTAGTTTACTAGGTGTTTTTTTAAACTCTTGTACCAAAGATGAAATAACACCAAATAATGATGGTGGCATTCTTGAACATAAGATCGATGACTCCGAGTCCATCTACTCCTCAACCAAGATTCCCAACCCAATAAGGATAGCATGGATTGACGCCACCATCCGAAACGGGTTTGGAGATCTTAATGAAGATTATATTTCCGACTATATTTATGAAGATGACAAACTGGTAGAGATCACCAATTATAATAAATTCTTCAACGCGTGGTACACTTACGACGGAGATAAAGTGTCGAGCAGATTGAAAATTTATAGAGATCATTTAAATATACATGGGGAATATAGAGATTCTTTCTTGTATGCTCCAAATGGGTTATTGGATGAAAAGTGGAGTTATTCCTACTGGTATGGTACATGGTCTTTTAATCGCATAGAAAGATTTTATCATAATACCGATGGGAAAATTATTAAAATGGAAACCTATAACCCGGCTGGAGGGCCTGCATCTTACATTAAAGAATACGAATGGGAAAATGGCAATATAATAAAATACAAATGGTATAAACTTGGAGGAGGGTCACCAAACATTGAAGCATTCTATGAATATGATCAATCAAATAATCATCTTCAATTAAATATAGTTGATGTTGACGAGCCAACCTCAAATAATAGACTTGTTCGGGCATGAGAATCAATTATTTAAATTTAATTCGTAATTCCAAAGCCCAGCGCATATTCCAATAATTTGGTTTTTAAAATTCTGACATTTTAACCTGCACCTGTTTTTTAGAATGCGAAATCTTTTTAA